>DASSVD010000197.1:0-2097 GCA_035706365.1 Nocardioidaceae bacterium | reverse complement strand
GGCCACCGCCCGGCGCAGCACGCCGATCGCGGTGGCGGCGGTCTCATCGTCGTGGATCTCGGCGTAGGCGACCCGGCTGTGGTCATCGAGCACCGTGTGCACGAAGGCGGTGCCAAGCAGCGGTCCGCGGTGCTTGCTGCGCGGCTTGCCCGGGGTGGCGGCTCGGTTCTTGTGGCCCTGCTGGCGACCGGTGTAGCGGTGGCCGCCGCCGTCGGGGATGTTGCCCAACTTCTTCACGTCGACGTGCAGCAGCGAGCCGGGGTGGTCGTGTTCGTAGCGGCGGATCGGCTCGCCGGTGGCCCGGTCGACGTGGGAGAGCCGGTTGAGCCGGCAGCGGACCAGCACCGCGTGCACCGTGGAGGGTGCCAGGCCGACCCGGTCGGCGATCTGCACCGGGCCCAGGCGCTTCTTCCACCGCAGGTGCACGATCTTGCGCACCACCGGTCGCGGGGTGCGCCGCGGGCAGGAGTGCGGCCGGGAGCTGCGGTCCTCCATCGCCGCCGGCCCGCCGGCCCGGTAGCGGTCGGCCCAGCGCTTCGCGGTGGGCCAGGCGACGTTGAACACCGCCGCGGCGTAGCTGATCGTCCAGCCGTCCTCAACCACGGCGCGACCGAGCCGCAGTCGGTGGCGTGGGGTCAGGGCAGCGTTAGCGTGGGACACGAGGACCTCCGGGTCGTGAGTGGGTGCCTTCAGCAGCTCCACTCCACGCCCGGAGGTCCTCCCCGAACAAGATCAGTCAGATCGTGTCGTCACACGTCCTCGACCAACGTCTCTGGTCAGTACAACTAGGCGCGGCGGCGGTAGGCCCGCAGTGCCAGCGGGAAGAAGACCACCAGCAGGACGGCCATCCAGACCAGGGTCCACATGAGGTGGGTGGCCACCGGGCCGCCGATCATCAGCCCGCGGACCGCGCTGACCAGGTGGCTGATCGGGTTCACGTCGACGAACGCCTGCAGCCAGCCCGGCATGGTCTCGGTCGAGACGAAGACGTTGCTGCCGAAGGCCAGCGGGAAGATCAGCAGGAACATGATCCCCTGCACGGCGCCCGGCGTCCGGGCCTTCATCCCGACGTAGACCGAGATCCAGCCGAAGCAGAGCGCGAAGCCCATCGAGAGCGCCAGCGAGGCGAGCACGCCGACCCAGTTGGTCGGGTCGAAGCCCATCAGCGTGCCGACGCCGATCATCACCACGAACAGGATCACGTAGCGGACCAGGTCGGCGATGAGCGCGCCGACCAGCGGGGCCGACCGGCCGATCGGCAACGACCGGAACCGGTCGAAGACGCCCTTCTCGACGTCGGCGTTGAGGTTCTGGCCCAGCGCGTCGCTGGCCATGGCGATCGTCTGGCCGAGCAGGCCCGGCAGCAGGAACTGCAGGTAGGCGTCCTGCGACCCGCCCGCGATCGCGCCGCCGAACACGTAGGTGAACAGCGCCAGGAAGATGACCGGCTGCAGGGTGACGTCGACCAGGGCCTCCGGCGTGCGCCAGGTCTTGATCAGGCTGCGCCGGGCCAGGACGACGGCCTGGCGCCACAGGGTGCTGGTGCGCGGGGCGCCGGTGCTGGCCAGCGGCAGCGGCCGGGCCATGCCGGCCGGCGCGGTGGTGGTGGTCATGCCGCCTCCTCGGTGGTCTCGTCGGTGGGCCGGCCGGTCAGGGTCAGGAAGACCTCGTCCAGGCTCGGCAGGTGCAGGGACAGTTCGCTGACCGTGATGCCGTCGGCTGCGAGCCGGCCGACCAGCTCGGGCAGCACGGAGTCGTCGTCCACGCGGCAGGTGAGCTCGCCCCGGTTGCTGGTCTCGGGGACGCTGCCGGTGAGCTCGGCGACCAGCCGGCGCACGTCGTCGGTGCGGTCCGGGTCGACCGGGCGCACCCGCAGCCGCTGGCCGCCGATGTGGTGCTTGAGCCCGTCCGGGGTGTCGTGGGCGATGACCCGGCCGCGGTCGATGACGGTGATCTCGTCGGCCAGGGCGTCGGCCTCCTCCAGGTACTGGGTGGTGAGCAGGATGGTGGCGCCGGCCCGGACCCGGTCGCGGATCACGTCCCACAGGTCCAGCCGGCTCTTCGGGTCCAGACCCGTGGTCGGCTCGTCCAGGAACA
>DASSVD010000196.1:0-13121 GCA_035706365.1 Nocardioidaceae bacterium | reverse complement strand
CGGGCGCTCCTGCTCCACAGCCACCACGCTGTGGCCGACCAGCTCGCCGGTCTCCCGGTGCCGCGCCACGACCCGGTACAGCCGGTGCCGGCGCGCGGTCTGGGCGCTCTCGTAGGCGCGGATCCGCTCGACCGGGAAGACCTCGTCCTCGATCTCCAGGTCGTCGGTCGGCGCGTCGTTGTTCGCCGCGGTGAGCTCGGCCACGGCCGGCAGCAGCTCCTCGGGCGTCGGCGCCCGGAGGCGGAGCAGCTCGTAGTGCCGGGCCCGGGCCGCCGCTTCCGCGTGCACCTCGGCCAGCCAGGACCGGTCCAGCGTGTCGACCTGCTGACGCCTCGCCACGCTGACCGACCCGCGCCGCAGTCCGCAGTCGGCGGCGAACCGCTCCACGCCCGGGGACTCCCACCCGTCCGTGCCGATGCTGGTGCGGCCCCGCTCGCGGGCCAGGTCCTCCGCGGCGCGCCACAGCGTCCGACCCAGGCCGCGACGCCGGTGCGCGGGATGGATCGCGACGCCCGCCCACGCGAGGTGCTGGTTGTCCCACTCCCCCAGGTGCAGGTGCAGCACGCCGACGAGGGCCCCGGCCTCGCGCAGCACGTAGGCCTCCGGGGCCTCGCCGTCCCAGCCGTGCCGCAGCCAACCGGCGTACCCGGTGAGCGTCGGCTCGTGCTCGAACGGCGCGTCGGTACGGCGTACCGCCTCCGCGAGCGCGACCATCTGCGCGATCGTGGCGGAGTCGTCGAGGTCCACCCGCTCCACCCGCGTCCGGGACGTCTGGTGCCCCTGCGCGGGAAGGCTCGGAGTCGAGGACCGTGGCATGGACTGGGTCATGACAGCAGCGTCCTCCGCGAGGCGGCCGCACGCGAGCGGTTTTCCCGGGCCCTAGGACCCTGTCCGCGTGCGTTCGCGCGGACCATGCTGGACCGGACTCCTCCGCCAGGAAGGGGGCCGCAATGGTCAAGGACTGGATGAGTCTGAGCTGGAAGATGCTGATGGTGCGCGGCGCGATCGGCATCGTGATCGGGATCCTGGCGCTGGTCTGGCCGATCGAGACCGCGATCGCGTTCGCCTTCCTCTGGGGAATCTGGGCCGTGGCCGACGGGATCTCCTCGCTGGTCCAGGCGTTCACGCCCGAGGGACGGGACGGGCGGATATGGCTCGGAGTGATGGGCGTGATCGCCCTGATCGCCGGGATCGTGGCGATCACCAGTCCCGGGCTGGCGGCCGCCGCGCTGACCTGGTTCCTGGGCATCTGGCTGATCGTCCGGGCCGGCTTCGAGGCGTTCGCGGCGTTCAGCAGCACCCACGAGCAACCGCGCTGGCTGCTCCTGGTGGGCGCGGCCCTCTCGCTTCTGCTCGGGGTGCTGTTCGTGGCCAACCCCGGCGCTGGTGCGGTCGGCATCGCGGTGTGGTTCGGCATCGTCGCGCTGCTGTGGGGCATCGCCTTCGTGGCGATGGGCTTCGCGGTGCGGCACGACCTGCCCGCCTCCGGTCAGCAGCCCCTCGCGCACGCGTAGTCAGCGAGTCGACGGGTCAGCGGGTCAACGGCCGCCGCTCGTCAGCGGCGGCCCTTGCCGTGGCGTGGGGCGGCGCCCTGGTCGCGCTGGAGCTCGATCAGCTTGCCGGAGATGCGGGTGCTCTTCAGCGCCGACCAGGTCGCGGCGGGCAGCTCGGCGGGCAGCTCGACCAGGGAGTGGTCGCCGCGGATGTCGATGTAGCCGAAGTCCCCGCGGCTCAAGCCACCCTCGTTGGCCAGTGCGCCCACGATCTGGCGGGGCTCGACCTTGTGCCGCTTGCCGACCGCGATCCGGTACGTCGCCGACGGCCCCGCGGGACCACGCTGCCGGCCACGGCCCTCGCGACCTTCGCGACCCCCCCGACCGTCACGCCCGCCCCGAGGACCGCCCGAACGCCTGTCGTCGGGGCGACCGCGCTCGCCCCGACTGAGCGGCTCCGGCTCCGGCTCGGGCTCGAGCAGCAGCGGCGTCTCGCCCTGCAGCACGACGGCCAGCGCCGCCGCGACGTCGACCTCGGGCACGTCGTGCTCGCGGATGTAGTGGTTGACCACGTCGCGGAAGAAGTCCACCCGGTCCGTGCCGAGCGCTTCGGTGATCGCGTCGTCGAAGCGCGCCAGCCGGGTCACGTTGACGTCCTCCACGGTCGGCAGCGCCATCGGCTCCAGCTTCTGCCGGGTCGCCTTCTCGATCGCGCGCAGCAGGTGCCGTTCGCGCGGGGTCACGAAGGAGATCGCGTCGCCGGACCGCCCCGCCCGGCCCGTCCGGCCGATCCGGTGGACGTAGGACTCCGTGTCGGTGGGGATGTCGAAGTTGACCACGTGGCTGATCCGCTCGACGTCGAGACCGCGGGCCGCGACGTCGGTGGCCACGAGGATGTCCAGCTTGGCCTGGCGCAGCTGGTTGACCGTCCGCTCCCGCACCGCCTGCGGCACGTCGCCGTTGATCGCCGCGGCGGAGTACCCGCGGGCACGCAGCCGCTCGGCAAGCTGCTCGGTGGCCTGCTTGGTGCGGACGAAGACGATCATCCCCTCGAAGTTCTCCACCTCGAGGATCCGGGTCAGCGCATCCAGCTTGCGCGGGTAGGCCACCACCAGGTGCCGCTGGGTGATGTTGGCCGCCGTCGTGGTCCGGTTCTTGACGGTGATCTCGACCGGGTCGGTGAGGTACTTCTTGGAGATCCGCCGGATCTGGGTCGGCATGGTCGCGGAGAACAGCGCGACGTGCTTGTCCTCGGGCGTCTCGGCCAGGATCGTCTCGACGTCCTCGGCGAAGCCCATCTTCAGCATCTCGTCGGCCTCGTCGAGGACCAGGAAGCGCAGTGCGGACAGGTCCAGCGTGCCCTTGTCCAGGTGGTCCATGATCCGTCCCGGCGTGCCGACCACGACGTGCACGCCGCGGCGCAGCGCGGACAGCTGCACGCCGTAGCCCTGTCCGCCGTAGACGGGCAGCACGTGCAGCCCCGGCAGGTGGGCGGCGTACCGCTCGAACGCCTCGGAGACCTGCAGGGCGAGCTCCCGCGTGGGGGCGAGCACCAGCGCCTGGGGCGGGGTCTTCCGCTTCAAGTCGATCTGGGACAGGATCGGCAGCGCGAACGCCGCGGTCTTCCCCGTGCCCGTCTGGGCCAGGCCGACCACGTGCCGGCCCTCCATCAGCGCCGGGATGGTCTCCGCCTGGATCGGCGAAGGCGTCTCGTAGCCGACGTCGGTCAGCGCGCGCAGCACCCGCTTGTCCAGCCCGAGATCGGCGAAACCCGCGCCGTCGGGCTTCGTCGCGTCGGCCGGAGCCTCCGCTGGCTCGGGCGCCTGGTCAGCCTGGTCGGAGGTGGGTCGGGGATCCGCGGGGTCTTGCGTGGAAGGCATCGGCCCAGCCTATCGGTGTGCGGGCGTATCCGGCGTGTCGCGCTCGCCCCGGACGGCCCCGCTGCGACCAGGTTCACACCGTTGCGGTCTGGTCAGGTCGAAGGCCGGATTTGGGGGTCCGTTACCCCTTCGTGATAATCGACGGGTGCCGCCATCGAGGCGGCCCCGCACCGGAGGCAGCGCCGAGTCCTGTCCGTCTCCGGGTGGCCCCTGATCGGAACACCGGACAGGAGCGGGGGAACCAGGTAACGCGGCGACGACCGTGCCACACCGGTCGTCGCCTTGGGGTGAAGCCGACGCCACGTCCGTGACGTGCGCCGGCCGGGCATGCCCTCCGCCCGAACCCGACAGCTCACCTCGCAGGCGTGAGAGAGGTGTGTTCGCCATGCGCTCACGCATGTTCATCGCCGGGCTCGTCGCCCTTGCCTCGGCCTTCATCCCCGTCCTCGCCGCCGGTCCCGCCGACGCCGCCTCCGTGCGCACCTGGGACCGGCTCGCCCGCTGCGAGTCGGGCGGCCGATGGCACATCAACACCCACAACGGCTACTACGGTGGCCTGCAGTTCAGTGCGTCGACCTGGCGCGCGTTCGGTGGCCGCAAGTACGCCCACAACGCCCACCGCGCCAGCAAGCACGAGCAGATCAGGATCGCCGAGCGGGTGCGCAGGCACCAGGGCTGGGGAGCCTGGCCGGTCTGCTCGCGCCGCGTAGGCTTGCGCTGATGCTGCCTGCCGACCTCCTCGCCCTCGCACGCACCACCAAGGGGTTCATGCCCGAGGACGAGGGCGACCTGCTCCACGAGGTCGCCACGGACCGGCTGCACTCCGGTCCGGGCCTGGAGGTCGGCAGCTACTGCGGCAAGTCCGCGCTCTATCTCGGCGCGGCCGCGCGCGCGGCCCGCAGCACGGTGTTCACCGTCGACCACCACCGCGGCTCGGAGGAGAACCAGCCGGGCTGGGAGTACCACGACCCCGAGCTCGTCGACCCCGGGGCCGGCCGCTTGGACACGCTGCCGCGGCTGAGGCGCACGCTCACCTCCGCCGGTCTGGAGGAGTACGTCGTGGTCGTGGTCGGCCGGTCCACCACCGTCTCGGCGCACTGGCGCACGCCGTTGTCGCTGCTGTTCGTCGACGGCGGTCACACCGACGAGCACGCCGGCAACGACTACACCGGCTTCGGCCGCTGGGTCGACGGCGGAGGTGCGCTGGTGATTCACGACGTGTTCGAGGACCCGGCCGACGGCGGGCAGGCGCCCTACCGGGTCTACCGGCGGGCCGTCGAGGGCGGCGACTTCGTCGAGAGCGCCCACCGCGGGTCGATGCGGGTGCTCACCCGGGTGCGGGGACGGGCCGGCGACCCGGTCCGGTGACCGGGCAGCCGCACCCGGTCTCCTCGACCTCGGGCAGCGCGACCTGCGGGTCGGTGCCGCCGAGCACCCCGGCGCCGGGCGTGCCTGCCGCGACCGCGTCCACGGCCAGCAACACGGCCGCGGCGGTCCAGGTGCTCTGCTCCACCGGCCACCGCGCACGGTCGGGGTAGACGTAGCCGGTCCAGTACGCCCCGTCGTCGTCGCGCAGGTGCTGTACGTCGGCCAGCAGCCGGATCGCCTGCGCGCGCTCGCCGGCCGCCATGTGCGCCATCGCCAGCTCACAGGTCTCGGCTGCGGTGACCCACGGCTGGTCGGCCACGCACCGAGCACCGAGTCCGGGGACGACGAAGGTGTCCGCCCCCGCGGCCAGCCGCGCCCGGGCGCGCTTCCCCCGCACCGCGCCGGCCAGCACCGGGTAGTACCAGTCCATCGAGTAGCGGGCGCGGTCCTCGAACCGGTCCTCGTGCACGGCGACCGCGTGCCCGAGCAGGCTCGCGGCCGTGCTCCAGCGGCTCCAGCAGTCGTGTCGGCCGCCGAGCTCGCGGGCGATGGCCAGGCCGCAGCGCAGCGCGTGGAAGATGCTGGCGCTGCCGGCCAGCAGGGCCGTCGGTGCGGCCGGACCGGTCGCGCCACGCGCCCAGGAGATCCCCCCGAAAGGCAGCTGGAGCGCGACCACGAGGTCGAGGGCCCGGCGTACCACCGGCCAGGCCCGCTCCAGGAAGGCCCGGTCGCCGCGGACCCGCCAGTGGTGCCACACGCCGACGGCGACGTAGGCACACAGGTTCGTGTCGGTCCCCGGGTCCTCCGCGCGACCGCCACGCAGGCGTACCGGCCACGACCCGTCCGCCCGCTGGGCGGCGAAGAGCCAGTCGTAGGCCCGCTCCGCGGCGCGCGCCTGGCCGCCGACGAGCAGTGCCATCGCGCACTCGACGTGGTCCCACACGTCCACGTGCCCGCCGCGGAACCACGGCACCGCGCCGGACGGCTCCTGCACCCGCGCGATCGACGCGGCGCTGGCCCGCACCTGCGACTGGTTCAGGATCCCCGGCAGGGAGGGCACCGACGTCACGGCTTGGTGAGGTAGAGGACCAGCGACTTGCCGATCAAGGGGTCGAGCACCCGCTCGGCCAGCCGCGTCGTGCGCGGCCGCTTCATGATGTCCCACACCAGCAGGCGGTGGTAGGTGCGCACCCACGGGTGCTGGTCGTCGTCGACGCCGACCGCGCACTTGATCCACCAGTAGGGGCTGTGCAGCGCGTGCGCGTGGTCGCGGCCGTCGACGCGGAGCCCGGCGGCGCACAGCTTGGCGACGAGCTCGCGGGCGGTGTAGATCCGCACGTGCCCGCCCTCGACCTGGTGGTAGGCGTCCGACAGCGCCCAGCAGATGCGCTCGGGGAGCCAGCGCGGCACCGTGACGGCGAGGGTGCCGCCGGGCCGCAGCACCCGCACCAGCTCGGCGATCGCGCGTCGGTCCTGCGGGATGTGCTCGAGCACCTCCGCGGCCACGATGCGGTCGAACTCGCCGTCGGCGAAGGGCAGCGCGAGTGCGTCGCCCTGCTTCACGTCGGCGTCCGCCCCGGCCGGTACCTGGTGCTCGGAGCGCATCGCCGCGAACATGTCGGAGACCACGGACAGCTCGTCGGCGTCCTGGTCGAAGGCGACCACGTCCGCGCCGCGCCGGTAGAGCTCGAACGCGTGCCGCCCGGCGCCACACCCCATGTCCAGCACGTGCTCCCGCGGGCGGACCCCGAGCCGGTCGAAGTCGACGGTCAGCATCCTGGCCTCTCCTCGCGCGAGGTGGCGATGGTCGGCCCGGGGGTCTGCCCGGGGGTCTGCCCGGGGGTCTGTCCGGGGGTCTGTCCGGGGGTCTGCCTGGGGGTCTGCCCAGGCTCGGTCGCCCGGCGATCTGCGGGGCTCGCCGCGACCGCTCGGGTGTACGCCGCGGCGGTGGCCTCGGCGACGGCACGCCAGCTGAAGTGCTCCAGCGCGCGACGGCGCCCGGCCTCCCCCATCCGGCGCCGGCGCTCCGGGTCGTCGAGAAGGAGGCCCAGGGCGTGTGCCAGCTCCTCGGCGTCGCCCGGGGCGACCAGGTCCGCGCACTCCCCCGCCGGACCGACCACCTCCGGGATCGCGCCGGCCCGACTGACCACGAGCGGAGTGCCGCAGGCCATCGCCTCGACAGTGGGCAGGGAGAAGCCCTCGTAGAGCGAGGGCACGCAGGCGACCTCGGCCGAGCCGACCAGCGCGGCCAGGTCGGTGTCGCTGATCCCGTGCACGAACCGCACGGAGTCGGTGATGCAGAGCCGGTCGAGGAGCTCCTCGGTGCGACCGCCGGGGACCGGACGCGCGACCAGGACGAGCTCGAGGTCGCGCTCGGTGCGGAGCTTGGCGAAGGCCTCGAGCAACGTGCCGATGCCCTTCAGCGGGGTGTCCGCGCTGGCCATCGCGACGATGCGGCCGGGCACGCGAGGATCGGCGGCGTGCCGGAACACCTCGGGCTCCACCCCCAGAGGGATCACCTCGACCCGGGCCGGGTCCACGCCGAAGTCGGCGACGATGTCGCGCGCCGAGGACCGCGAGACGGTGAGCACCTGCGGCAGCCGGCGCGCCACACGGGCCTGCATCCGCACGAAGCCGTACCAGCGCCGGGTGGTGAGCCTCCTCCACCCGCGGGCGGCCGCCAGGTCCAGTCGCCGGTCCAGCGAGATCGGGTGGTGGATCGTGGTGACCAGGGGCGTGCCGTCACGCAGCAGCGGCAGCAGCCCGTAGCCGAGGGTCTGGTTGTCGTGCACCACGTCGAACTCGTCGAGCCGGTCGCGCAGCATGCCGGCGACGCGGAGGCTGAAGGTGAGCGGCTCGGGGAAGCCGGCGGTCCACATGGTCGCCACCTCGAGCACGTCGACCAGGTCGCGCAGCTCGTGCAGGGACGGGGTGCGGAAGGGGTCCGGCTCGCGGTAGAGGTCCAGGCTGGGCACCCGGGTGAGCCGGACGCCGGGGTCGAGGTCGGGGTACGGCGGACCGGAGAACACCTCCACGTCGTGGCCGAGCGCGACCAGCTCCCGGCTGAGGTGACGGACGTAGACGCCCTGGCCACCGCAGTGCGGCTTGCTGCGGTAGGACAGCAGTGCGACGCGCACTCGACCTCCTGGGACACGAGACGGGACCGTTCGACTGGAACGTGTTCCCATTATGCAGGTGGCCGGTGCTAGCGTTCCGGGCGTGACCGGGACGCACGCCCTCCCCCGCGCCGGCTCCGCGGCCCCCGCCGGCTCACCGGCGCAGCGCGCCCGCCGGCGCCGGATCCTGGACACCACCGTGGCGCTGGCCGCCCAGGGCGGCTTCGAGGCGGTGCAGATGCGCGCCGTGGCCGAGCAGGCCCGGGTCGCCCTGGGGACGCTCTACCGCTACTTCCCGTCCAAGATCCACCTGCTGGTCTCGGCGCTGGCCGCGGAGCTGGAGGCCGGAGCCGAGGCCGTGACCCGCAGGCCCGTGCCCGGCGACACCCCGGCCGAGCGGGTCAGCACCGTGCTCGACAAGGTCACCGGGTCGCTGCAGCGCGAGCCCGACCTCACCGAAGCGATGATCCGGGCGTTCATGTTCGCCGACGCGACCGCGGCCGAGGAGTCGCGGATGGTCGCCCGGCACGTGGCCACCATGCTGACCCGTGCGATGCGCGGTGACGCCCCTTCGGACGGCGCCACAGTCTCGGGAACGGACTCGGACGAGAGGGACGAGGCCGAGCTGGAGCAAGAGCGCGCCATCGTGAAGGTGCTCTCCGACGTGTGGCTCTCCAGCCTGGTCCAGTGGGTCACCGGCCGCGCGTCCGCCGCCGACGTCAGCTCGTCGCTGCAGACCGCGGTGCGCCTCCTGCTCCGCTGACTGCGCTGCCGCCCGGGTCCCGCCGGTGCTCAGCGCAGCGGCAGGCGAGTCAGCCAGTAGGCCCGGCGCGTGCCCGGCGGCGTCCCGAACCGCGCGTTGACCACCCACAGCGAGCGGCGTACGGCGGCTGCGGTGCTGGGCACGTCCAGGCTGCGGGCGGTCAGCCGACCGACCACGCGGCCTGTGCGGTCGTGACGGCTCAGGTCGACCACCGCGACCCGGTTGTTCTGGTTGCGCACGACGTAGAGCAGCCCCCGTGCGCGCTCCAGCCCGTCGCCGTTGACCAGCGTCCGTCCGTGCAGGTTCACCTGACGCGTCGCGCCGGTGGCCGGGCGGATCCGGAACAGCTTCCCGGTGTTGCTCTGTACCGACAGCAGCGCGTGGCGGCCGGAGCGGACGATGCCGTTGAGGTTGAACCCGGCCTCGTAGCGCAGGTCGCCGGTCAGCCGCAGCGTGTGCGCGGCCCGCTTCGGCGGCAGCCGGTCACCGTGCCGCAGCGGCACCACGACGAGCTGGCGGTACATCGAGTCGGTGCCGTAGACCGCGTGCCGGGTCACCACGACGTCGTTGAGGAAGCGATCGGTGCCGCCCTTGGGCGCGGGGAACCGGTACACCCGGCGCACCTTCCCGGTGTCGGCGTCGTGCGCCCGGATGACACCGGTCGGGCCTCCCACCACCCAGAGCAGGTCGCGGCGCCGGTCATAGTCGATACCCACCGCCACGCGACCGCTCCGCCCGCGTGCGAGGACCGCGCCGGATCCGGTGCGCGGGTTCGCGCGGTAGATCGCCCCGTCGGCCAGCGAGCCGACGTAGAGCCGCCTCCCGTCCGTCGTGACGCCCTCGGGCTGCCAGCCGCGGGGCAGGTCGATGCGCCTCGGCGCGGCCGCCGGCGTCGAGCCCGTCGCCGCGGCGTGAACCCGTCCGGCCGAGGGCCCTAGAGTCGGCGCCGCCGGGGCGCCGACTGCCGGCGCGAGGGTCACCGCGAGCGCGATGGCGCCGCCCCACGCGAGCACACGGCCACCGGGCGGCCGGGAGGCGTGGGCGTGGGCGGAAGAACTGCGTCCGGTCATCGGGGGACCTCCTCGAGAGCAGCCGCGGACGCCGTGCCGCGGCCCGATCGGTTGGGGCTCCCCTGGTGTGTGGTGCAGCCCGATCACCGTACCCTTCGGGCATGCCCGACCACCAGAGTCCCGATCCCGCCGGAGCCACCTCCCCCGCCGCCGCGTCACCTTCCCCACGCGCGGGGTTGCCCGACGCGGTGCGCGAGCGGATCGACGCCGAGATCGACCGGTTCCTCAAGCAGGCCAGCGACACGGCGACCCCGGACGCACCGGAGCCGGTCGTCTCGGTCTGGTACGGCGGCATCGACGGGGAGAGCTGGTACGCCCGCGCGGCCCTCGAGCCGCACTACGCCGCCAGCACGATGAAGCTGCCGCTGCTGATCGCCGCCTACCGCCGACACGAGCGCGGGGAGCTCGACCTCGACCGTGAGGTGCCGGTGCACAACGGGTTCACCTCCGCCGCGGACGGGTCGGCGTACGCCCTGCTCCAGGAGGACGACCAGGACGACGAGATCTGGGACCTGGCCCGCGCCTCCGCCTCGGCCAGCCTGCGCGATCTGGTCCGGCACGCGATCGTGAAGTCCGGCAACCTGGCCACCAACCTGGTGCTCGAGCGGGTCGGCGCCGGTGAGGTCGCCACCGTGCTCGGTGATGCCGGCAGCAGCGGCGTGACCGTGCTGCCCCGGGGGATCGGCGACGCCCGGGCACGTGACGGCGGGCTGGACAACCTGGTCACCGCGCAGGACCTCGCCACGGTGGTCGCCGCCGTGGCGACCCGCTCGATCGCGGGTGAGAGCACCTGCGTCGAGATCGAGCGGGTGCTGGCCGCCCAGGAGCACGTGGACAAGATCCCGGCCGGGCTGCCGGCGGGCACCTACACCGCGAACAAGACCGGCTGGGTCGAGTCGGTCGCGCACGACGTCGCGCTGGTCCGCCCCGAGGGCCGGCCGCCCTTCGTCCTCGCCGTGTGCACCACCGCCGCGGTCCCCGAGGAGACCGCGAACCAGCTGATCGCCCGAGTCGCCGAGCTGGTCTGGCAGGGGGCCGCCGGGTGAGCACCGTGACCACCGTGGAGGTCCACCGGCTGACCGTCCCGCTACACACCCCGTTCGTCACCGCGCTTCGGCGCACCACCACCTGTGACGTAGTGCTGGTGCGCCTCACCGACTCCGACGGCGTGACCGGATGGGGAGAGGCACCGCAGGTGTGGCAGGTCACCGGCGAGTCGCTGGCCGGCGCGCAGGCCTGCGTCGAGGGGCCGCTCGCCGCGGCCGTGCAGGACAGCCGCACCGACGACCTGGTCGCCTCCTGCCGGGCGGTCGCGGCTGCCGTCGCGGGAAACCACGGTGCCAAGGCAGCCGTCGACGTGGCGCTGCACGATCTGGCGGCCCGTCGCCGCGGCATCAGCCTCCCGGTGCTGCTCGGCACCAGTAGCCACGTCGTGGACACCGACGTCACGCTCGCCGCCGGAGACCCCGCCGCGCTGGCCACCGCGGCCACGCAGCGTCGCGCGGACGGCTTCGGCGTCCTCAAGATGAAGGTCGGCACCGACGCCGCGACCGACGTGTCCCGGGTCCTCGCAGCCCGGGAGGCGGTCGGAGCCGACGTCACCCTCCGCCTGGACGCGAACCAGGGGTGGACGCCGCGCGAGGCAGTCCGGGTGATCAGCGCCCTCGAGGACGCCGGCGCGGACGTCGAGCTGGTCGAGCAGCCGGTCCGCGCCGACGACCTGGACGGGCTGGCCTGGGTCACCGACCACGTGGACACCCCGGTGATGGCCGACGAGTCCGTCTACGGCGTGAGCGACCTGGTCGAGGTGATCAAGCGTCGCGCCGCCGACATGGTCAACGTCAAGCTGGCCAAGTGCGGCGGGATCAGCGCTGCGCGCACCCTGATCGAGCTCGCGCACGCCCAGCGGATGGGTGTCATCGTCGGCTCGATGATGGAGACCCACCTCGGCATCGGCGCTGCCGCGAGCGTCGCGGCGGCGTACCGGACGACGGCGGTGGCCGATCTGGACGCCGCCTGGTGGGCCGAGCGGTCGCCCTACCTCGGCGGGGTGCGCTACGACGGCCCGCGGGTGGTGCTGCCCGAGCAGCCCGGCCTGGGCATCGAGGGTCTCGCGTGACCCGCCTCGAGGTCTGCGTACCGGTCACCACGGTGTGGACGTCGCCCGAGGCGCCGCGCGACCTTGACTCCCCCGCCGTGGCGGACGCGCCGGATCCCGGCGCCTGGACGGCCGCGCTCGACGCGGAACCACCGAGCTCCGACGAGCCGGGCGCGCCGTCGCGCGGACGCATCGGGTTGCACGGGCGGACGCTGACCCAGCTGCTGTTCGGTGAGCCGGTCGACGTGGTCGAGGAGCGCGGCGCGTGGGCCCGCGTGGTCGCCCCGTGGCAGCCGTCGTCGGCCGACCCGGCGGGGTATCCCGGCTGGGTACGCCGGGCGCACCTCGCGACGCCGGCCGTCACACCGACGGGCACGCCCGCGGGCCCTGCCGCCCGAGGGTACGTCGTCGCGCGCCGCACCAGCCTCACCTTCGACCAGCAGAGCCCCGGCGGCGACGTCGCGACCACAGCGGCCACCGTCGAGCTCTCCTTCGGCACCGCCCTCGCCCTGGCCCCGAACACTGGCACCGGCCCTGGCACCGGCCCTGGCACCGGCCCTGGCACCGGCGAGGGCGACGCCGTCCGCGTGCTGCTGCCGGGCGGCGGGACCGGCCGACTGCCCCGAGTCGACATCGCGTGTCACGACCCGCAGCACGCCGACGTCCAGGACGGACCCGCAGCCGGGCTCGCGGCCCTGGAGGCCGCCGCCCGGTTCCGGGGGCTCACCTACCTGTGGGGTGGTGCCAGCGCGTGGGGCCTGGACTGCTCCGGGCTGGTGCACCTGGTGCACCGCGCTCTGGGCCGGCGCATCCCCCGCGACGCCTTCGACCAGGCCGACGCGGTGGAGCCGGTGCCGCTGGACGCGGTGCGCCCCGGCGACCTGTACTTCTTCGCCCGCCCGAGTGAACGGGTCTACCACGTCGGCTTCGCCAGCCGGCCCGTAGAGGCGGACGGCACCCGGTGGATGCTGCATGCGCCGGAGACCGGCGGTGGCATCGAGGACGCCCCGCTGGCACCGCACCGGGTCGCCACGCTAGTCAGCGCCGGGCGCGTTCCCGCCGCCGGGACATCGTCAGACTGACCACGGTGGTGACGGCGAGCGTGCCGACGATGACCACCAGGGAGAGCCAGATCGGGATGTCCGGGGCCCACCCGATGTGCTCGCCCCCGTTGACGAACGGCAGCTCGTTCTCGTGCAGCGCGTGGAGCACCAGCTTGAGACCGATGAAGCCCAGCAGCACCGCGAGGCCGTAGGACAGGTAGATCAGCCGCTCGAGCAGGCCGCCGATCAGGAAGTACAGCTGGCGCAGGCCCATCAGCGCGAAGATGTTC
>DASSVD010000195.1:0-31763 GCA_035706365.1 Nocardioidaceae bacterium | reverse complement strand
GGCGTCGCCGACGTCGGACAACCCGACCGGTACGCCGTACTCGATCCTCACCCCGACGGCGGATGCGCGTTCGGCCAGGATCTCCAGGAGCCGGCGTCGGCTCATCGCATAGCCGCCCCGCCCGTGGTGCACGGTGCGCCGACCGTCCACCACAAGCTGCTGGCTCGCCCACCGCACAGACGCGTCCCGCATCGCCTGTGCGGTCCCCGGGTCAGTCGCGAACAGCTGCGTGAGCAGGTCGTCCCAATAGACGATCCCCCAGCCGAACGTCGCGTGCGGGGTCTGCCGCTCATAGACGACCACGTCGTCGGCACGCGCACGGAGCTTCGCCAGGATGGCGAAGTACAGGCCGGCGGGCCCGCCGCCGACGCATGCGATCCTCACGATTACTCCTCCTCGACCCTCACCTGCCCCGGGAGCGATGCCCCGACAGAGTCCGGCCCCCGGAAGCCGATGGCCCGTTTGCCGAGCTCGCGCGCGGCGGAGCTCAGCCGCGAGAACGGGATGCGTTCGTAGTCGACCTCGGCGTACCGACAACGCCGCGCCCCGAGGAAGTCCTTGAACGCCGCCGCTCCCTCCGTCGCGCTCTCCCCCAGGTAGAACCAGCGCGCGCCCGCGTCACTCGCCCGTTGCAGCAGGTGCCAGTTCAGAAGGTGGGGGGCACAGAGCTGCCGCAGCTCGGGATCGAAGGCCAACCGCATGCCATGCGGGTTCGGACTCAGTGCGACGAGGGCTGCGGCCACCGGCCGATCCTCATGCCACGCGACCGTTACCTCGAACGCAGATCCGAGGGCTCGAGCGATCCGACCCCATTTGGCCTCCGAGTCACGCAGACGACCCCGCGCCTGGGCGAGCCATAGCGGCTCGTGTTGTCGTTCGGCCCAGCGCCTCCTCGACTTGCGAGCCAGGTTGAAGAAGACGGGCAACAGCGCCGTGCCCGTGACACTCTCGACGTGGACGCCACGCTTCTCCGCCTTCTTCACCCCCTGAACCGCACTCCGGTGGAAACGGTCACGCACAGCTCCTGGGCCTCCGCGCAGGTCCACCACGTGGGAGGTCTTGTACCGGCGCGGGACCTGCGGCGCGAAACGCTCCCACAGCTCGGTGTGCAGCGGGTTCGGGCGCACGTGCAACCGCAGTTCGGGGATGCGCGCGAAGTCGCACCCCACGCGGGCGATGTCGTCGGCCGAGACTCCACCATCCGCGACGACTCCGCCGTACCCCCAACCTCGTCGGGGCGACCACACCCCAGCGAACGTTCCTGTCGTCCCGAGGCGCACGAGCGGGAAGACGATCCGCCGACCGGATTCGGTGACGTAGAGCCGGCTGGCGTCGCGCCACGGCGACCCGGCCGTCATCGCATCCATCCACTCCGGCGTCTGCGACGGCATAGCATCCGGATCCGAGGAGAGCACCTCGTTCCAGAGCCCTCGGGGCGCCGGAGACTCCATACGACACGCCTGCACCGCGACCCACCCCTCACCCTCGAGAGCGAGATCAAACCGGGCGCCGGCCGTTGGACCGGCACAACCACGGTAGGTCGCACATGTCGCTCACGGTGGCCAAAGGCCGAAAGAGGCGCTCAGCCGTGGGCCATGTCCACGAACCGCGAGTAATGGCCCTGGAACGCGACGACCACGTCCCGGGTCGGGCCGTTGCGGTGCTTGGCGACGATGACGTCCGCCTCGCCGGGACGGGTGGACTCCTTCTCGTAGGCGTCGTCGCGGTTGAGCAGGATGACGATGTCGGCGTCCTGCTCCAGCGACCCGGACTCGCGCAGGTCGGAGAGCATCGGCCGCTTGTCAGAGCGCTGCTCCGGACCACGGTTGAGCTGGGACAGCGCGACGATCGGGACGTCGAGCTCCTTGGCGAGCAGCTTGATCTGGCGGGAGAACTCCGAGACCTCGAGCTGGCGGGACTCGACCTTCTTGCCCGACGTCATCAGCTGCATGTAGTCGATCACGATGAACCGCAGGTCGTGGCGCTGCTTGAGCCGCCGCGCCTTCGCGCGGATCTCCATCATGGTGAGGTTCGGCGAGTCGTCGATGAACAGCGGCGCGGAGGAGACCTCGCCCATCTTGCGGGCGAGCTTGGCCCAGTCCTCGTCGTTCATCGTGCCGTTGCGCATGTGGTTGAGCGGGATCTTCGCCTCGGCCGAGAGCATGCGCATGGTGATCTCGGTGCGCGACATCTCCAGGGAGAAGAACACGCTGGTCAGGTTGTTGTGGATCGCGGCAGCGCGGCAGAAGTCCAGGGCCAGGGTGGACTTTCCCATCGCCGGTCGCGCAGCGACGATGATCATCTGGCCGCCGTGGAAGCCGTTCGTCAGCTCGTCGAGGTCGGCGAACCCGGTGGGCACGCCGAACATCTGCCCGTCACGGTTGGAGATCGCCTCGATCTCGTCGAGCGTGGCCTCCATGATGTCGCTGAGCGGCGCGTAGTCCTCCGAGGCGCGCTTGTCGGTGACGCCGTACACCTCGGCCTGTGCCCGGTCGACGACCTGGTCGACCTCACCCTCGCCGGAGTAGCCCCACTGCGCGATGCGGGTGCCGGCATCCACCAGCCGCCGCAGGATCGCCTTCTCGCGGACGATCTCGGCGTAGTAGCCGGCGTTGGCGGCGATCGGGACGCTGGCGGACAGGGTGTGCAGGTACGGCGCGCCGCCGATGCGCGCGAGCTCGCCGCGACGGTGCAGCTCGGCTGCGACGGTGACCGGGTCGCCCGGCTCGCCGCGACCGTAGAGGTCGACGATCGCGTCGTAGATGGTCTCGTGCGCCGGGCGGTAGAAGTCCAGGCCACGGACCGTCTCGACCACGTCGGCGATGGCGTCCTTGGACAGCAGCATCGAGCCGAGCACGCTCTGCTCGGCATTGTTGTCCTGGGGCGGCGTGCGGTCACCGCCGCCACCTCCCGAGCCGCGGGCCTCGAACGAGTCCCACACGGCGTCGGCCTCGAGCGCCTGTCCGGGACTGCCGGGGAACTCCGCGATGCTCACTTGATGTCCTTCCGTCGGGTGCCAGCGACGCTACGGACGACCACCCCCAAAACCGTGCGCGGGGCGCAACGCTATGCCCCCGCGGCGCCCACGCACAGCGCGTCGTCCACAGGCACCTGGGGATAACGGGGACTTCTGTGTGGAACGCGCCGCGAGCGGTGTGCACAGTCTGTTCACACACCTGTGGAGAAGGTCGGGCCTCACGCGCCCACACCACCTCTGACCTGGGCAAACGTCGTGCACGCCGTGTGGACGACAGAAAATGCTCCGTGGATTTCCATCAGCACCCGGGTTCCGGACTCCGTACCGGCGTGTCGTCCGCGACGCGCCGATGTATCACGATTTCCCACAGATTGGGGCTAGTTACCCACATCCCGCTCCTGGGCCATGGTGGTCAGGTGCAGCTCCGCTGTCTGCCTCTTACGTGACCGGTACAGTATGACCATGCCGAGACCACCCGTCCGGGTCTTTCGCGCGCGCACCGAGACCGCCCGCGCCCACGACCGGGAGATCGTGCGTCTGGCCGTGCCCGCGTTCCTGGCGCTGGTCGCCGAGCCGCTGTTCCTGCTCGCCGACGCCGCGATCGTGGGCCACCTGGGCACCCCACAGCTGGCCGGGCTCGGCATCGCCGGAGCCATCGTGCAGACCGCAGTGGGGCTGTGCGTCTTCCTCGCCTACGGCACCACCGCCTCGGTGGCGCGCAGGGTGGGCGCCGGCGACCTGCGTGGCGCGCTGGTCCAGGGCGTCGACGGGGTCTGGCTCGCGGTCCTGATCGGCGCGGTCACCACTGCGGTCGGCGTGGCGACGACCGGGCCCCTGGTCGGGTTGTTCTCCCCCGGCCCGGAGGTCGCCCAGCACGCCACGACGTACCTGCGCTGGGCCTTCCTCGGCGTCGTCCCTCTGCTGGTCATGCTCGCCACCACCGGCATCCTGCGCGGACTCCAGGACACGCGCACTCCGATGGTGGTGGCCCTCGGCGGCAACCTGCTCAACATCGTGCTCAACTACCTTCTGGTCTATCCCCTCGGGCTCGGGATCGCCGGCTCCGCGATCGGCACCGACCTGGCCCAGCTCGCCTCCGCCGCCGTGATGGTGGCGGTGGTGGTCCGCGCGGCCCGCTCGGAGGGCGCGTCGCTGCGGCCGGACCTGGCCGGGGTACGCCGTGCCGCGCACGCCGGCCTCGCGCTGGTGATCCGCACGCTCACCCTCCGCGCCTCCCTGCTGGTGATGACGTACGGCGCGGCGACCCTCGGCGGGACCGCCGTGGCGACCCATCAGCTCGCCTCGACGATCTGGACCTTCCTCGCCTTCGCGCTCGACGCCATCGCGATCGCCGCCCAGGCGATCACCGGGCGGTACCTCGGCGCGGGAGACACCGACGCCACCCGCAAGGTCACGCGGCGGATGACCGGCTGGGGGGTCGTGAGCGGCGTCGTCACCGGGGCGGCCCTCGCGGCGACCGCTCCCTTCCTCGGCGTGCTGTTCACCCCGGATCCCGCCGTACGCGACCTGCTCTGGCCGGTGCTGCTGGTGGCCGCGCTGTTCCAACCGGTGGCCGGAATCGTGTTCGTCCTGGACGGCGTGCTCATCGGCGCCGGCGACGGCCGCTACCTGGCCTGGGGCGGCGTCGTGGTGCTCGCGGTGTTCGCGCCGCTCGCGCTGCTCGGCACCGACCTCGCCGGCCCGGGGAGCACCGCGCTGATCTGGCTGTGGGCGATCTTCGGCGTCGCGTTCATGGGAAGCCGGGCAGTCGTGCTGCTGCTCCGCGCCCGCGGCACCCGGTGGATGGTCACCGGCGCCTGATCCGGTCCGGGACCCTGTCGACCGGTCCGGGGACACGCTCCGGGACAAATCGTCTCCGGCCAGGCATCATGTGCTGCCACGACGGGTCCTGTCCGGGGAGGGATGGGGTCGCGTGCCACGACAGGGGACCGGGAATCGGGGATGGTGGGATGACCGTGCATCGATCTGTGCTGAAGACGTGCGTCCGGATGGTGGCCGGCCTGCTGGGGACGGCGCTGGTGGTCGCCGGACCGTCCCCGGCATCGGCGGCTCCGGCGGCGCCGGCGGTTCGGGCCGGCAGCGCCACGGCCGCCAGCGGGCCGCTCGACGACCTGCTCGGCGGCCTGCCCGTGCTGGGCGACCTGCTCGCGCCGGTCGCCGAGGGCGCCGGGTCGGTCCAGTGCCTGGTCCCCAGCGGTGGAGGCTGCGACGGGCTCGGGCTGACCGACCTGCTCAGCCTGGACAGCCTGTCCCTGCTGCCCGTCCCCGAGGCGGGGTCGCAGTTCGGTGGCTGGACCGGCTGCCCGACACCACTGCCGTCCGGGATCTGCGAGGTGCCCACCAGCCTGCTACAGACCCTGCTGGGCGGACTGGGCGGCACGCCGCTCGCCCCGATCGCGCAGTTCCTGCCGCTGCCGGGCGCGGGCGACCCGGGCGCTCCCGCGGTCACCATCACCGCCGCTCCGGAGAGCGAGACCGCCGAGACCACCGCCGTGCTGCGGTTCTCCTCCGTGACCGACGGGGCGACCTTCGAGTGCGAGCTCACCGGCCCCGGCCGCTCGGGCGGGTTCTCCTCGTGCACCAGCCCGCAGACCTACACCGGCCTGAAGCCCAGTGACGAGCAGGCATACGTCTTCTCGGTCCGGGCCAGCTCGGACGGCGTGACCGGGCAGCCGGCCACGCGGATGTGGACGGTCACCGACGCCGGCGCGGCCGACGGTCGCGCCCCGCAGACCCGCATCACCGAGGGGCCGCGCAACCACGCCTGGCTGCTGCAGGACTTCGTCGCCTTCGGCTACGACAGCGACGAGCGCGGCGTCACCTACCAGTGCGGGCTGAAGAAGCTGCGCCGCTGCGCCGGGCACCAGAAGGTGTACACCTCGCTGGCCGGGCGGACTCACACCTTCCGGGTGCGGGCCATCGACGCGGCCGGCAACGTGGATCGCACACCCGCGCGCCGCACCTTCACCGTCCCGCGCGACAACACCACCCTGAAGCACTCGAAGGCCTGGCGGAAGCGCAGCGCCCGGCACAGCTTCGGCGGGACCTACTCACAGACCTCCCGCAGGGGCGCCACGCTCAGCAAGAAGTCCGGCCACATCAAGCGGCTGGCTCTCGTGGCGACGACCGGGAAGCGCTACGGCACCGTCCGGGTCTACGTCGGCAAGTTGGTGGTCGCGCGCACGGTCTCCCTGCACGCAAGGAAGCGGCACCGCTCGGCGCTGATCCCGATCCGCACCTTCAAGCGCCCGCGGCACGGCAGGATCCGGGTCGTGGTGACCAGCCGGCACCGCCCGGTGCGCATCGAGGGGTTGGGCATCGCCACCCGCTGACCGCGCCGACGACGCGAAAGGGCCGCTCCCCATGGGAGCGGCCCTTCGTTGCGTACGACCTGCGTGGTCTCGCCTCAGGAGGCGGGCACCACGTTGA
Source organism: Nocardioidaceae bacterium (assembly GCA_035706365.1). Taxonomy (GTDB): domain Bacteria; phylum Actinomycetota; class Actinomycetes; order Propionibacteriales; family Nocardioidaceae; genus Nocardioides_C. The sequence continues at coordinate 25,336 of DASSVD010000195.1, read as the reverse complement.
GGTTCACCGTCGCGTCCACGTCGTCGTGCACCTTGACCGTGACCTGGTGCGCCCCGAGCGACTTGATCGGGTTGCCCAGCACGATCTTGCGCTTGTCGACCTGCGCGCCCGCGCCGGCGATCGCGTCGGCGATGTCGCTGACCGTCACCGCCCCGAACAGGCGGCCGCCCTGGCCCGCGCGCACGGGCACCTGGAAGGTGGTGCCCTCCAGCGCGGTCTTGATCTCCTCGGCGTGGTCGAGGTCGCGCACCTCGCGGCTCTGCCGCGCGGCCCGGATGGACTCCACGGTGCGCTCGGCCCCGCGGGTCCAGCGGATCGCGAAGCCGCGCGGCACCAGGTAGTTGCGGCCGTAGCCGTCACGCACCTCGACGATGTCTCCGGCCGAACCGAGCCCGGTCACTTCCTGAGTCAGGATGAGCTTCATTTCCTCGACCTCTCTCAGCGCGCCGTGGACGTGTAGGGCAGGAGCGCGACCTCGCGGGCGTTCTTGACCGCCGTGGCGACGTCGCGCTGGTGCTGCACGCAGTTCCCGGTCACCCGACGCGCGCGGATCTTGCCGCGGTCGGAGATGAACTTGCGCAGCAGGGTGGTGTCCTTGTAGTCGACGTAGGACACCTTCTCCTTGCAGAACTGGCAAACCTTCTTCTTCGGCTTGCGAATCACTGCCTTTGCCATTGTGGTGCTCCTTTTGAGGCCTCAGGCCCCAGACAAACTCTGTGAAGAGCCCGGCGTGAACCGGAATGGTAGGTAGTTCGGACGATGGATCAGAAGGGAGGCTCGTCCTGGGAGCCGTTGACCCCGGGCGTGGCCCAGGGGTCGTTGCCCGGCTGCCCGGCGTACCCCTGGCCGCCCTGACCGGAGCCCTGGGCCTGCTGGCCGCCGTAGCCGCCGGCTCCGCCCTGGGCGCCCTGCGCCTGCTGGCCGGTGGCCCACGGGTCGTTGCCCCCGCTGAAGCCACCCCCGCCGCCGGCGCTCTGGCGGCTGGTCTTGGTGACCTTGGCCGTGGCGTACCGCAGGCTGGGACCCACCTCGTCGACGTCGATCTCGAAGACCGTTCGCTTGTCGCCCTCGCGGGTCTCGAACGAACGCGCCTTGAGCCGGCCGCTCACCACGACGCGCATCCCGCGCTGCAGCGACTCGGCGGCGTTCTCGGCCGCCTGCCGCCAGACCGAGCAGTTCAGGAACAGCGCCTCGCCGTCCTTCCACTCGTTGGTCTGCCGGTCGAAGGTGCGCGGGGTGGAAGCGACGGTGAAGTTGGCCACCGCCGCACCCGACGGGGTGAAGCGCAGCTCGGGATCCGCGGTCAGGTTCCCGACGATGGTGATCGGTGTCTCGCCTGCCATGTCAGGCCTCCCTGGTGTGTGGGTGTCTCAGTGCGCGTCGGGCCGCATGACCTTGGTGCGCAGCACGGACTCGTTGAGCGAGAGCTGGCGGTCGAGCTCCTTCACCGAGGCCGGCTCGGCCTGCAGCTCGATGACGGCGTAGATGCCCTCGGGGTTCTTGTTGATCTCGTAGGCCAGACGACGGCGACCCCACACGTCGACCTTCTCCACCGAACCGCCGTCCTTGCGGATGACGTTGGTGAGGTACTGGTCGAGCGAGGGAGCGACGGTGCGCTCTTCGAGGTCGGGGTCGAGGATGACCATCACTTCGTAGGCACGCATAGCGGTCTCCACCTCCTTCGGACTCGGCGGCCACGGTCTCTCCGTGACAGGAGGGCTGTGCGTATCGACGGCTCGGTCACCCGTCGGTGGGGCCGAGCCGATCGAGCGCTCAGACTACCAGCGGCGCCGCCCGCTCCGGAAATCTCTGTCCACAGCCCGGCGGGGTGTGCCCGGGACCGGCACGGGGTACCCCACCGGCATGGAACAGCGACCTGGCATCGAGGCCCCCAGCGGGGACATGACCGACCCGAAGAACACCCGCTACAACACCCACTTCTCGCGACCGGTGGACGTCGAGGACCCGGCCGACGAGGTGGGTGACGACGAGGTGACGCAGGCACGGGTCGAGGAGGGCCTGCAGCGCGACCCCGACGAGGAGCAGGGTCCGGGCACGGGACGACCGCACATGTCGTAGGGCCCGCATAGGGTGAGGCCATGGCTGATCCCGCGACCACCGCCGCGACCCTGCGTATCGGCGCGCACGTCGACCAGACCGACCCGATCGGCGCGGCCCGCGACCGCGGCGCCGCGCTGAGCCAGTTCTTCCTCGGCGACCCCCAGGGCTACAAGAAGCCGCACTTCGCGTACGCCGGCGGCGCGGAGCAGCTGCGGGCCGACGCGGAGGAGGCCGGGGTCGACCTCTACGTGCACGCGCCCTACATCATCAACGTGGCCAGCACGAACAACCGCATCCGCATCCCCAGCCGCAAGCTGCTGCAGCAGCACGTCGACGCGGCCGCCTCGATCGGCGCGCAGGCGCTGATCGTGCACGGCGGTCACGTCTCCGGCGCGGAGGACGACGCCGACCTGGTCGAGGCCGGCTTCGACAACTGGCGCAAGGCGGTCGAGCGCACCGACCTGAAGCTGCCGGTGCTGATCGAGAACACCGCGGGCGGCAGCAACGCGATGACCCGCTACCTCGAGCGGATCGGCCGGGTGTGGGACGCGATCGAGGGTGCCGAGGGCGCGGAGATGGTCGGTTTCTGCCTGGACACCTGCCACGCCCACGCAGGCGGCAACGATTTGTCCACCGTGGTCGAGCGGATCCGCGCGATCACCGGACGGATCGACCTGGTGCACGCCAACGACTCCCGGGACGACTTCGACTCCGGCGCCGACCGGCACACCAACTTCGGGCGGGGCCGGATCGACCCCGACCTGCTCGCCGGGGTGGTCCGCGACGCGGGAGCCCCCGTGGTGTGCGAGACGCCTGGCGGGGCCGAGGAGCACCGGGCCGACTTCGACTGGCTGCGCGCACGGCTCGGCTAGGGTCGGGCCCCGTGAACAGTCCCGACGCCGCCCTGACCGTGCGCACGATCAGCCCCGAGGAGCACCTGGACTTCGTGCGCTCACGCCGCTCGGCCAGCTTCCTGCAGACGCCGGCCTGGGCGAGCGTGAAGAGCGAGTGGCGCGCGGAGTCGATCGGCTGGACGCGCGAGGACGACCCGCAGCGGCTGGTCGGCGCCGGGCTGGTGCTCTACCGCCAGCTGCCCAAGGTACGTCGCTACCTGGCCTACCTGCCCGAGGGCCCGCTGATCGACTGGGACGCCGAGCACCTGTCCGACTGGCTGGCGCCGATGACCCGTCACCTGGCCGAGCGCGGTTCCTTCGGCGTGCGGATGGGCCCCCCGGTGGTGACCCGCCGGTGGACCGCCGCCTCGGTGAAGCAGGGGGTCGCCGACGAGCAGGTGACCCGGCTCGGCGACGTACCCCCCGACGAGCGGTCGCAGACCGGGGCGCGCGTGGTGTCCCAGCTGCGCGAGCTCGGCTGGCGCGAGCAGGCGGCGTCCGGCGGGTTCTCGGCCGGCCAGCCCCGCTACAACTTCGTGATCCCGCTGCGCGACGAGCACGGCGAGCCCCGCACCGAGGACGACGTGCTCACGGGGATGAACCAGCAGTGGCGCCGCAACATCAAGAAGGCCGCCAAGGCCGGGGTGGAGGTCACCCGCGTCGCCGCCGAGGACCTGGACACCGGACTCGAGCAGTTCCACACCCTCTACGCACTCACCGCCGAGCGCGACCACTTCACCCCGCGGCCGCTGGGCTACTTCCGCACCATGGTCACCGCGCTCCGAGCCGAGGAGCCGGACCGGATCACCCTCTACCTCGGCCACCACGAGGGTGACCTGGTCGCGGCCACCATCGGCATCCGCGTCGGCGCGCACGCGTGGTACTCCTACGGCGCCTCCTCCACCGAGAAGCGCGACGTGCGCGGCTCCAACGCCGTGCAGTGGGCGATGATCCAGGACGCGCTGGCTGCCGGGGCGGACGTCTACGACCTGCGCGGCATCACCGACACGCTCGACCCCGACGACCCGCACGTGGGGCTGATCCAGTTCAAGGTCGGCACCGGCGGCGAGGCGGTGGAGTACGCCGGCGAGTGGGACCTCCCGGTCAGCCGGCTGCTCTACCGCGCGTTCGACCTCTACATGAGCAGGCGGTGACCCGGTGGGGCTGACCCTCTACGTCGACGGCGACCGCTGGCGCGAGCACCTGCGCGCCTTCCACGCCGCCCACCCGGGCCTGGTGCCGGTCGCCAAGGGCAACGGGTACGGCCTCGGCGTGCCCCGGTTGGCCCGCCGGGCGGCGTGGCTCGACGTGGACACGCTCGCGGTGGGGACGTACGCCGAGGTCCCGGCCGCCGCTCCCCGCTACGACGGGTCGCTGCTCGTGCTCACGCCGTGGCGTCCCTTCGAGGACCAGGTGGTCTACGACGACCGGGTGATCCACACCGTCGGCCGGATCGAGGACCTGCAGGCGCTGCTCGACCGTGACGACCGGCCTCGGGTGGTGCTGGAGCGGCGTACCTCCATGCTGCGACACGGCTTCACCGCCGCCGACCTGCGCGCCGCCGGCGAGCTGCTGGCCCGGCGACCCGGGCGCGGGGTGCGGGTGGAGGGCGTCGCCCTCCACCTGCCGCTGGCCGCGGGCAACCACCTGGCCGAGGTCGAGCGGTTGATGACCGACGTGGTGGCCGCCGGCCTGCCGACCTCGCGCGTGCTGGTCTCGCACCTGACCGACGCCGAGCTCGACGCCATGCGCGGCTCGTACGGCGACTTCGAGGTGCGCCCGCGAATCGGCACCGACCTGTGGCTCGGCGACCGTGGCGCTCTGCAGGCGCGCGCGACCGTGCTCGACGTGCACCCGGTCGAGCGCGGCGACGTGTTCGGCTACCGCGGCCGCACCGCGCCACGCGCCGGCACCATCGTGGTGGTCTCCGGCGGCACCGCGCACGGCATCGGCCTCGAGGCGCCCACCGGCAACGCGACGCTCAAGGCGCGCGCCGCGACCATCGCCCGCGGCGGCCTGGACGCGGCCGGGCTGGTCCGCTCCCCGTTCCTGGTCGACGGCAAGCAGCGCCTGTTCGCCGAGCCGCCCCACATGCAGGCGTCGATGCTGTTCCTGCCCCAGGACGCCCGCGTGCCCGAGCCCGGCGAGGAGGTCGACGTGCGGGTCCGGTTCACCGCGACGACCTTCGACCGGACCGTGGTCAGCTGATCTCGAGGACCGTCTTCACGTCGTCGGGCCGTGGCTCGAAAGCCTCGGCGAACCGCTCCAGCGGCACCCGCCGCGTGACCAGCCGCTCCAGCCAGGACACGTCGGCGGCGGCGAGGGCGTCCGCGGCCTGGGCGTAGTGGCGCAGGTTGGCGTTGACCGAGCCCACCACGGCGTCGTTCTCCAGCACGATGTCGCGGTTCAGGTCGCCGCCGTCCACGCTGATCGTCCGGCCGCCCGACGAGACGCCGGTCAGGCAGACGATGCCGTACGCCGCGGTGCCGGCCATCGCGCCGAACACCAGCTGCGGCACGCCGGTCGCCTCGATCACCACGTCGGGGCGCACCTTCTCGGTGACCGTCTCGATCCCGTCGTGGTGGTAGGTGGCCCCCACGTCGCGGATCAGCTCCGGCTTCGGGCCGTCGGTGACCAGGTCGAGCACGTGCACGTCCAGCCCGCGCTGGGTGCCCAGCAGCGCAGCCAGCAGCCCGATCGGACCGGCGCCGGTGACCAGCACCGACGACGGTTCGAACCAGGCCCGACGCCCCACCTGCTCGACCTGCTCCCACGCCTTGGCCACGACGGTGGTCGGCTCCATCAGCATGCCGACCCGCTCCAGCGACGGGTCGAGGCGTACGGCGTAGTCGACCGCGCAGGTCCACTGCTCGCTGGCGAAGCCGTGGATCTCCTTGATGCCGTGCTCGGTGTAGAGGCCGTTGCGGCACATGTCGAACTCGCCGTGCGCGCAGGCACCGCACGGCTCCGGGTCGGGGCGGCGTACCACTCCGACGACGAGGTCTCCGGGGCTGAACCCGCTGCCCTGCGGCGCCTCGCGCACCCGGCCCAGCGACTCGTGCCCGAGCACCAGCCGCTCCTCGCCGGGCGGTGCCCAGCCGTAGTCACCGCGTGCGATCTCCTTGTCGGTACCGCACACGCCGACCGCCAGACCGTCCGCGAGCAGCTCGCCCGGTCCGGGCACCGGGTCCGGCAGGTCCACCACCCTGAGGGTGTCGGCGGTCAGGGGCACGGTGGTCAAGGCACGCATGTCCCCCAAACTACCGCTGGGCTCCCAGGGGGTCGTCGCTCAACCCGTCCGCACGCACCGGGTCCCGCCAGGGCACCAGCACGTCGCGCGCCACGACCGCCATCAGGTAGACCTCGGCCAGCACCCGCACCCCGATCGCCAGCCAGTAGATCCGGTCGGGCGCACCGCTGATGCCCGACGCGGTGTAGCCGCCGAGGTACCACCACACCGCGGCGAAGTAGAACACCTCGCCGGCCTGCCAGATCAGCAGGTCCCGCCAGCGCGGACGCGCCAGCACCGCCAGGGGCAGCAGCCACAGCACGTACTGCGGCGAGTACACCTTGTTCACCAGCAGGAACCCGGCCACCACCAGGAACGCCAGCGACGCGATCCGTGGGGTACGCCGGGCCAACAGCCCCAACGCCAGCACCGCGACGCACACCGCACCGAAGAAGACCCAGGACACCACGTTGATCAGGTGCGGCGTGACGGTGTGCCCCATCTGCTGCCAGACCAGCCACAGCGAGCCGAGGTCGGCGCCGCGATCGGAGTTGAACGACCAGAACACGGTCCACTGGTCCCAGGCCAGCAGCATCACCGGCGCGTTGAGCAGCAGCCACGCGCCCGCGGCCGCCAGCGCGGCACGCCCCCAGCGGGCCAGATCCCGCTCGCGCAGGCAGACCACGAGCAGGGCGCCGAGCAGGAACAGCGGGTACAGCTTGGTGGCCGTGCCGACGCCGACGAGGACGCCGGCCAGCACCGGGCGGCCACGCGACCAGGCCCACAGGGCCCCGGCCACCGCGGCCACGGCGACCAGGTCCCAGTTGATCAGGCCGGCCAGCACCAGGGCGGGCGAGGCGGCGAAGGCCATCGCGTCCCAGGGCCGCCCCCGGTTTCCCGCGGCGAGCAGGTACGCCGCCAGCAGGGCGAACAGCGCCAGGAGGACGGCGGTGACCATGAAGTACAGCCCGCTCTCATGGGCGACCCCGGGCTCGCCGTACACCTGGTCCGGGGGCACGGTCCGCCGCTGGTCCACGTCCGGCCACCCGACGAGAGCGTGGGTGAGCAGCGTCGCGCCGTAGGCGACGTAACCGATCACCACCGGGTACTCCAGCACCTGCCAGCGACCACCGGTGTCGCTGAAGGGCACGGAGCGCTCCGCGAAGCCGCGGCCGCTGTAGAGGTAGGGCACGTCGGAGTAGCACATCGCGGCGTAGCGGGAGTCGCCGCCGGTCCAGTTCTCCGCCACGCACGGTGTCTTCTGCATCATGCCGAGCACGAAGGCCAGGCACGTGACCGCGAGGACGACCCGCACCGGCGTCCACCATCGGTGCGGCGCGGCGTGGTCGCCGACCGGCCCGCCGATCGCCTCGCTCGCCTCGGCGACCAGCGGGTCCTCGCGCGAGGGTCGCGCCGGACCCGCCGTGCTCACCCGCCGGACCCGGCGCCGGTTCCGTCGCGCGGAGGCGGCGTCCGCCGCTCCGGGGTCGGGGTCGGCGTCGGTGTGGGCGTCTCCTCCGTGCACCCGAGCAGCCCGCAGCTGGCGGTCTCGGTCGGCGTCGGTGTCGGGGTGGGGGTGGTCGTCGTCGGCGACGGCTCCGGCTCGGTCGTCTTCTTCGTCGGCGACGGGCTCGGGCTCGGGCTGGACGTCTCGGTCGGCGTGTAGGTCGGAGTGGGTGTCGGCGTGTACGTCGGCAGCGGCTCGTGCCCCTCGGCCGGGGGATCGCCGTCGACGAAGGCCGGCTCCGGGAACTCCAGCGGCTCGGTGCCGGCCAGCGCCTTCTCCATCACCGCGGTCCAGGTGCGGGCCGGGTAGGCGGCTCCGAAGTAGCTGGGGAGGTAGTCGTTGAGCGGGTCGTTGCCGTCGCCGCGCACGTACATCACCGCGGTGGACAGCCGTGGCGTGTAGCCGACGAACCACGACGAGGAGACGTTGCCGTTCCCGTCGGTGGCCGTGCCGGTCTTGCCCGCGGCGGGGCGTCCCAGCGCCTGGGCCGCCGTACCGGTGCCGTTCTTGACCACCTGCTGCAGCGCGTAGGTGACGTCGGCGGCGATGTCGGCCGAGAGCACGCGGTGCTCCTCCTTCGGCGCCTTGTAGAGGTCACGGCCCTTGGCCGAGGTCACGTGGGACACGACGTACCACGGGTGCGCGCGTCCACCGTTGTCGATGGCGCTGTAGGCGTTGGCCATGTCCAGCGGGCTGGTGGTGGCCGAGCCCAGGGCGATCCGGCTGCTGGGCTTGAGTCCCGGCGCGCTGCGCGGGATGCCCAGGTCGACGGCGGTGTTCAGGATCTTCTTGGGGCCGTTCTTCATCGCCATGGTCAGGTCGACGTAGGCGGTGTTCACCGACTTCTCGGTGGCGGTGATCAGCGAGATCGCGCTGCCGTAGTCGTAGCCGTCGCCGGGGCCCTCGTTGACCACGTCGCTGCCGTCGGGGAACTCGTAGGGCGAGTTGCCGTCGAAGGTGTCCTTGAGCGAGAAGCCGTTCTTCAGCGCCGCAGCCAGGGCGAACGGCTTGAACGTCGAGCCCGGGGACCCGCCGCCGGTCGCGCCGCCGCGCTCGGTGGAGCCGGCGAGCGCCCAGTTGATCTGGCTCTTGAGGTAGTCCTGCCCGGCGAAGATGCCGCGGACCGCCCCGGTGTCGGGGTCCACCGACGCGGCGCCGACGTGGAGCTGCTTCAGCCCGTCGGGCTTCTCCTCGTGCACGGCCTGCTTGGCCGCCCGCATCGCGTTCTTGGTGAACGTCGTGGTCACCCGCAGGCCTCCGCCCTCGATCTCGGCGTCCTTGAAGCCCTTCTCCCGCAACGCGTGCTTGACCATGGTCAGCAGGTGACCGCGCTGACCGCGGTACGTCGACTTCTGCTCGATCTCCGGGAACTTCGGGAGGTGCCGCGCGGCACGCTCGGCCTTGTCCGGGTCCACCGTGCCCATGGCGGCCATGCCGTTCAGCACGTAGTGGTAGCGGCCGATCAGCCTCTGCTTGGCCTCCTTGCCCTCCGCCGGGTCGAGGTTGCCCGGCGAGTTGAGCACCGCGGCGAGGACCGCGCTCTCGCGCAGGGTGAGGTCCTCGGCGTGCTTGTCGAAGTAGGCCTGGGCCGCCGCCTCGACGCCGTAGGCACCGCGGCCGAAGTAGATCGTGTTGAGGTAGCCCTCCAGGATCTCCTTCTTCGACATCTGGTTCTGGATCTTCAGGGAGAGGAAGGCTTCCTTGACCTTGCGGGTCAGCGTCCGCTCCTGCGACAGGTAGAGCACCTTGACGTACTGCTGGGTGATCGTGGAGGCGCCCTGGGTCGACTCGCTGGTCGCGTTGCTGAACGCCGCCCGGACGATGCCCTTGGGGTCGAGGCCGCGGTCGGTCCAGAAGGTGCGGTTCTCCGCGGCGACCACGGCGTCCTGGATGGAGTCCGGCATCTCCGCCAGCGGGATGCTCACCCGGTTCTGGGTGGCGAAGCGGCCGATCTCGGTCTTGCCGTCGGCGTAGTAGACGAACGTGGTCTGCGCCTGGAAGTCCTTGTTCGGGTCCGGGATGTCGGTCGACGTGTAGCCGTAGGCGAACGCCGCGCCGCCGAGCAGGACGCACGCCAGCACGGCGAGCAGCCCCCACTTGAGCAACCGGCGGCCCCAGCCGCGCCGGCCGTCCTTGCCGTTCCTGCTGTCCTGGCGGGGACGCCCCTTCTCGGTGCCCTTGGCCGGGCGTGCCGCGCGGGAACCCGCGCGGGCGGACTTGCGATCTGGACTCACCGGTGGTCTCCGACGGGTGCTCTGCGACATGACACGGGGGTGAGATCGGTACGAACCGGACCTCACACCCGCCTATCAGGGTACGGGCGCACCGGAATATGCGCCGCTGGCACCTAACCCGGCCGCCCCGCCGAGGCGGTGGCGCGGGCATAGATCCCGGCGACCACACCGGCCAGCAGCGGCCAGAACACCGGAAGCGCGGCGGCGCCGTCGAGGACCTCGGTGGAGCGGATCACGCCGACGATCAGCAGGAGTACGGCGGCGACCACGACTGCACCGAGCCAGGCCACCGCCGCCCCGCGGCCGCGCAAGCCCCAGGCGAAGGCGACCAGCACCACAGGCGCGCCGACGGCCACCACGAGCAGCGCGCTGCCCAGGCAGCCGAACGGCGAGCCCTGATCGGCCGCGCACTGAGGGCCGGTGGCGAGCAGGCGGAAGGCGGCCTGCCACGCGGCCACCGCCAGCGCTGCCACGAGACCGGCCCGCAGCAGGCGGCGGTGGCCGGGGGTCAGTTGCAGCCGAACGGTACCCACAGGTCCATGATCGTGTTTCCGTAGCCGTCGTTCATCTTGACCCGGGCCCACACGCAGTGCGCGCTGTAGTAGACCGGGCCGGCGTAGTAGTCGAAGTAACCCTTGTCGACCTTGCAGTTCTCCCGCCGCGAGTTGCAGACCTTGACCCGCATCCACTTGGTGCGGCCGTAGTACTGGCCCTTGGCCACCAGGTTCACGCACGTGCCGTCGTCCCCGTGGCCGTCGAAGGTCTCCGAGCCCAGCGAGATGGTGGGCCGTCCGTGGAACTGCATCACGTCCAGCGAGATCCACGTGTTGCGCTGGATGCGCCGCAAGGCGTACCGCGTCTTGTAGGGAGTCTCATCACCCGGGACCCGGGCCTCAACGGGTCGACGGGCGCGAGGTTGTGCATTGCATGTTCCTGTAGGACCGCGGTCTCCCGGTTCGACCCGGCCGGCTCACACGGCGCTCGCGCGCATCGATATATCGATGCGATAGGTTTGTGCGAGATAGACGTCGGGGCGACCCGAGAGGAGGCGGTCCGATGGCACGGCGCGGCGAGACGCTGGAGCTGGCGGTGCTCGGGCTGCTGCACGAGTCCCCGATGCACGGCTACGAGTTGCGCAAGCGACTCAACGTCGTCCTCGGCTGGGGGCGCGTGCTCTCCTACGGGTCGCTGTATCCGGCGCTGAAGCGGCTGCTGCGAGCCGGCTGGATCGCCGAGCACGTGGACGGCGCCCCCGTCTCGCGTCGGCAGCGCATCGTCTACGAGCTCACCGACGCCGGTAACGACCGGTTCGCCGACCTGATGGCCGAGGCCGGTCCGGCGGCGTGGGAGGACGACAGCTTCGACGTCCGGTTCGCCTTCTTCAGCCGCACCGACTTCGAGATCCGGCTGCGGATCCTCGAGGGCCGGCGCACCCGGTTGGAGGAGCGGCTCGCGCGGGTGCAGGGACAGCTCGAGCGCACTCAGAAGCAGATGGACCGCTACGCCACCGAGCTGCAGCGCCACGGCGTGGAGCAGGTGGAGCGGGAGGTGCGCTGGCTCTCGGACCTGATCAACGCCGAGCGCACCGGCCGGCAGCCCGGCGACGGGTCGGCCGGCCCGACCGTGAACACGACAGACAGCAAGTGACCGTCAGCAAGTGCGAGTGGAGGAGAGCCCGATGGGTTCGGTACGTGTAGCAATCGTGGGGGTCGGCAACTGCGCGACCTCGTTGATCCAGGGCGTGGAGTACTACAAGGACGCGGACCCCTCGGGGACCGTCCCGGGACTCATGCACGTCACCTTCGGCGACTACCACGTCTCCGACGTGGAGTTCGTGGCCGCCTTCGACGTCGACGCCAAGAAGGTCGGCTTCGACCTGGCCGAGGCCACCCGGGCCTCGGAGAACAACACCATCAAGATCTGCGACGTACCGCCGACCGGCGTGACCGTGCAGCGCGGCCCGACGCTCGACGGACTGGGCAAGTACTACCGCGAGACCATCGAGGAGGCCTCGGCCGACCCGGTCGACGTCGTCGCCACCCTGAAGGAGTCGCGAGCCGACGTGCTCGTGTCCTACCTGCCGGTGGGCTCGGAGGAGGCCGACAAGTTCTACGCCCAGTGCGCGATCGACGCGGGCGTCGCCTTCGTCAACGCGCTGCCGGTCTTCATCGCCTCCGACCCCGAGTGGGCGAAGAAGTTCGAGGACGCCGGAGTGCCGATCGTCGGCGACGACATCAAGAGCCAGGTCGGTGCCACCATCACCCACCGGGTGATGGCGCGGCTGTTCGAGGAGCGCGGCGTGGTGCTCGACCGCACCTTCCAGCTCAACGTCGGCGGCAACATGGACTTCAAGAACATGCTCGAGCGCGACCGGCTGGAGTCGAAGAAGATCTCCAAGACGCAGGCGGTCACCTCGAACATGAACAAGAAGTTTGAGGACCGCGACGTCCACATCGGGCCCTCGGACTACGTGCAGTGGCTCGACGACAGGAAGTGGGCCTACGTCCGCCTCGAGGGTCGGGCCTTCGGCGACGTGCCGCTGAACCTGGAGTACAAGCTCGAGGTCTGGGACTCCCCCAACTCCGCGGGCATCATCATCGACGCGATCCGCGCGGCCAAGATCGCCAAGGATCGCGGCATCGGCGGCCCGATCCTGTCCGCCTCCTCCTACCTGATGAAGTCCCCACCCGTGCAGCGCCCGGACGACGAGGGCCGCGCCTCCGTCGAGGCGTTCATCCGCGGGGACGTGGAGCGCTGAGGCGCCCCACCTGCCCCTAGGGCCCCCGCTTCCCCAAGGTATGTAGCTGAACCGGCACTTCCCACGGCTCGCAGGTCGTGGGAAGTGCCGGTTCGCCGTGGGATGCGCCGCCGACCCCGACCTCGTGCGCTCGCCGCACGCGGCGCTCCGCAACCGTCGCGACTCGATGTAGGTGCTCGGGCAGGAATGGGGAACACTGGCTTGGTGAGGAGTCGATGAAGGCCGCCCGGCAGCTGCGCTACCTGTTGCGCGGGCAGTGGTTCCGCCGCCTGTTCGCGGTCCGGCTGTCCAGCCAGTACGCCGACGGCGTCTTCCAGGTCGCTCTCGCCTCCTACGTCATCTTCTCCCCCGAGCGACAGCCCTCCCCGACCGCGATCGCCGCCGCCCTCGCAACAGTGCTCCTCCCGTTCAGCGTGCTGGGCCCGTTCGCCGGCGTACTCCTGGACCGGTGGTCACGCCGCGAGGTGCTGGCGATCAGCAACTTCATCCGCGTCGGGCTGCTCCTGCTGCTGTCGGTCGGGATGCTCTCCGACCTGCGCGGACCGTGGCTGTTCCTGCTGATCCTGGTGTGCCTCTCGGTCAACCGGTTCCTGCTGGCCGGCCTGTCCGCGTCGTTGCCCCACGTCGTGCGTCGCGACGATCTGATGGTGGCCAACTCGCTGACACCCACCGCGGGCACCCTCGCCGTGATCGTCGGCCTGGGCACCGGGGCGGGCCTCCACCTGGTGGCCGATCGGCTCGGTGTCGACGGTGACGTGGCGGTGGTCTGGTCGGCTGCGGTGTTGTACGCCGCGGCCGGGGCGCTCGCGCTGCGCATCCCCCGGGATCTGCTGGGCCCGGACTTCGATCCGACCCTGCCGGCGGTACGCGAGCAGGTGCGGCACGTCGCACGCGGCATGGTCGACGGGTTGCGTCACCTCGTCCACCACGGCCCCGCCGCGCACGGGTTGATGGCGATCGGACTGCACCGCTTCTGGTACGGCATCTCCACGGTGTCGCTGATCCTGCTCTACCGGAACTACTTCCACCCCCACGACGTCGACGCAGCGTTCAACGGGCTGTCGCTGGCGGTGCTGGTCAGCGGCGCCGGCTACGTCACCGCGGCCGTGGTCACCCCGATGGTCACCGACCGGGTCACCCCCCGGACGTGGATCCTCACGTTGCTCGGCGTCGCCGCACTGACCCAGGTCTTCCCGGCGGCGCTGTACACCGTGCCCGCGCTCCTGGCGGCCTCGTTCGTGCTGGGCGTGGCCAGCCAGGGCATCAAGATCTGCGTGGACACGCTGGTCCAGGCCTACGTCGACGACGCGTTCCGCGGGCGGGTCTTCTCCCTCTACGACGTGATCTTCAACGTCGCCTTCGTGGCCGCGGCCGCCGTCGCGGCCGTCGTCCTTCCCGAGACCGGGAAGTCCTATCCGGTGCTCGCCCTCGTCGCAGTCGGGTACGCCGCCACCGCGCTGGGCTACGCGATGCTCAGTCGCACGCCGGTCGAGGAGAGCCGCGGACTCCCGGAGCAGCACCCGGTCCGGTAGCCGCGCTGGGCCGCCCGCCGCACCGCCCGCCGCACCGCCCGCCGGGTCAGCCGAACAGGTCGCCCAGCCCCCCGCCGCTGGAGCTGCCCGACTGCTGAGCCGGCGCAACCCACTCGTGCGGCTGGACCACCACGAAGCCCGGACCGTGGAAGGCGTACTGAAACGCCTCGCCCGACCCGCCGCGCAACAGAGAGCGCATGTTCATGCTGGAGACCACCTGGGGCACCAGGTTCGCCGACCAGGCCACGCACGCCTGTACGTCGACGTACGTCGGCTGCTGCGAGCAGTCCAGCACCACCGGCTTGCCGACCGTGCACAACGCGACCGTGCCGGAGCCCGAGACCGTCGTGTTGAAGAGCCCGCCGGCCATCATCCCCGCGCCGCGCACGCGGTTGATGTCCCAGGACAGCGCGGCGTCGAAGGCGAGCAGGTTGCGGCCGTTGACGCTGATCCCGTCCACACCCGGGCCGCCGCTCTGACCTCCTCCTTCGGCTCCTCCTTGGGCCCCTCGCTGGGTCCCACCTTCGGCGCCGAGCTCGAGCAGGTAGACGTAACCGGCCTCGTTGGCGAAGAACACCTCTCCCTGACCGCTGACCCGCATCAGCGGCATGTCCTCGCTGGAGAGCACCTTCTTCAACAGCTTGCCCATGCTGCCGGACTTCTCGTGCTGGAAGGCGATCTGGCCCTGGTAGGCGACCATCGCGCCCTTGACCGCGAGCACGTCCGGCCCGAGCGCGACGCGCAGCAGCTGGCTGTTCTGCAGGCTGAAACGGTCGGCGACCTGCGCCTCGAGGTGGGACTGTTCGAAGAGCTGTGACTTCACCGGGCACACCCTAGTGCGGCGCGCTCCCGCGCGGCGGGGAACGCGCGGCCGGTCGAGCAGTCGGCTTCGGCGTCCGGCCGGCGCGGCGACTCATGCGGCGCTGCTCATCAGACGTCGCACCCGCGCCGCCGTGTGCGCCCCGGCGTAGAGATCCGGCCAGGTGATCCGGAGCATGCTCCAGCCGGTCACCTCCCGCAGCCGGTCCTCGCGGCGCTTCTCGGCGAACACGGCATCACCCGGGTCCTGCCCCGGTGCCAGCAGGCGGCCGTACTTGACCTTCCCGTCGAACTCTCCGAGCAGTCGGTGTGCCGGCCAGGCGTAGTCGGTCACCCCGATGAGCTGCCCTGACGCGTCGCAGACCCGGAACTGCAGCTCCGGTGCCGGCAGGCCGTACTTCCAGATCAGATAGCGTCCTCGGGACTCACCGACCGACTCGGAGCGCTCGTCGGCAAGCCCGACCACCAGGTGCAGGCGGCGGGTGAACGGCCACCGCTCCATCGCCTGGACGCGGGCGTCGAGCTGCCCGGGCGTCACCAGTCCCTGGTGCAGCGCCGAGTCGACGCTGACCAGCCCGGCCTCCAGGGAAGCGAGCGAGGCCGCCTCGAGGACGGCCCGGTCGGGCCGCATCAGCCGCAGGCCGTCCCGCTCGACCACGTCCCCGTCGAGGCAGCCGCCCTCGTGGTGCACCACGTCCGGCTCCGTGCGGCCGGCCCCCCTGTCGAGGCGGGTCACGTGCACCCGGGACAGCTCGAGGTCGAAGGTGGCGATCCCGTGGGCGACGGCGGCGCTGACATGACTGAGCGCCACACCTGGGCCGAGCGAGCGCAGCACGGCCCGCGCACGGATCAGATGGCGCGCGAACTCGTCCGCCTGCTGCCACAGGTCGGTGAAGGTGTAGGCGCCGCGGCGTACCCGAACCCACACACCGGCCCGCACTGCCGCAGTCACCGACGCGTCGTCGAAGCCGAGGTCGCGAGCCTCGCGCCGCAAGAAGACGCCCCGGCTCGCCGCGATCACTCTGAGTTCGTCCATGACCTCAGGGTGTCCCGGAACGGCGGAAGCGACCGCGCCGGATTCGGGGTCGGTGGACAAAACGGCCACCGGCACGGCTGTGGACCGGATCCGGCGCGCGGCCGGAGGTGGCGTACCTGCTCAAGGGTGCGCGCGGCACTTCCCACGACGTACCGGCACTTCCCGCGCGGAGTTCACCGTGGGAAGCACGGGCTCAGCAACAGACCTTGGGGAAACAGGGGCAGCAGGGGCGCGCGGGGCCGGGCACCGGGGCGCCCCCGCGCCGCGAGCCGCGTCAGCTGGTGCGGGACGCCCACCAGTCGAGCAGGGCGGCACGGGCGTCGTCGGGGTCCATCGGGCCCTGCTCGAGGCGCAGGTCGAGGAGGAAGCGGTACGCCGCGCCCACCTCGCGGCCGGGCCCGATGCCGAGGATCTCCATGATCTGGTTCCCGTCCAGGGCGGGGCGGAGCGAGGCGAGCTCCTCCTCCTCGTTGAGCCGGTCGATGCGCTGCTCGAGGTCGTCGTAGGTGCGGCGCAGCCGCTCGGCCTTCCGCTTGTTGCGCGTCGTGCAGTCGGCCCGGGTCAGCACGTGCAGCCGGTCGAGCTCGTCGCCGGCGTCGCGCACGTAGCGGCGGACCGCGGAGTCGGTCCACTCGCCCGAGCCGTAGCCGTGGAAGCGCAGGTGCAGCTCGACGAGCTTGGTCACGGCGTCGATGTCGTCGTTGGAGAAGCGCAGCGCCTTCATCCGCTTGCGGGTGATCTTGGCCCCGACCACGTCGTGGTGGTGGAAGGTGACGGTGCCGTCGTCGGCGAAGCGGCGGGTGCGCGGCTTGCCGACGTCGTGCATCAGGGCGGCGAAGCGGCTGACGAAGTCGGGCCCGTCCCCGGGCAGCCGGTCCTCCAGGTCGATGGACTGCTCGAGCACGGTGAGCGTGTGCTCGTAGACGTCCTTATGCCGGTGGTGCTCGTCGCGCTCCAACGCCAGCGCGGGCAGCTCGGGCAACACGTGCTCGGCCAGGCCGGTCTGCACCAGCAGCTCGAGACCGCGGCGCGGCCAGGGCGCGGTGACCAGCTTGACCAGCTCGTCGCGGACCCGCTCGGCGGAGACGATCTCGATCCGGCCGGCCATGTCGGTCATCGCCTGCTGCACGTCGGGGTCCACGCTGAACCCGAGCTGGGCGGCGAACCGGGCGGCCCGCATCATCCGCAGCGGGTCGTCGGAGAAGGAGTCCTCCGGGCGGCCGGGGGTGCGCAGCCGCTGGTGGGCGAGGTCGACGACTCCGCCGAAGGGGTCGACGAACTCCCGCGAGGGCAGCGCCACCGCCATCGCGTTGACGGTGAAGTCGCGCCGGCCCAGGTCGCCGCCGAGCGAGTCGCCGTAGTCGACGGCCGGCTTGCGCGAGTCCGCGTCGTACTCCTCCGAGCGGTAGGTGGTGATCTCCACCTGCCAGCTGCCCTTGCGGCAGCCGATGGTCCCGAACGCGCGCCCCATGTCCCAGATCGCGTCGGCCCAGCCGGTGAGCAGTCGCTCGGTGGTCTCCGGGCGCGCGGAGGTGGTGAAGTCGAGGTCGTTGTGCAGCCGGTCGAGCATCGCGTCGCGCACCGGCCCGCCGACCAGCGCGATCTCCTCACCGGCCGCGGAGAACCGCTCGCCGAGCTCGTCGATGACCGGGGAGAGCCGGGACAGCTCCCGCAGTGCGGTGGCTTGGACGTCACTCATCCGCAGGGCGGGTTCGGGCTCGCGGGACACGGGAGACCACTCTAGTTGCGGCCGTTAGCATCGACCGCGTGACCCGGACCCTGGCTGTGCTCGTCGTGTCCCTGGTCACGTCGTTGCTCCCCGGCCTCGGGGCGTACGCCGCCTCCCCCCAGACAACCGCCGCGACCGCCTCCCCCGCGACGCTGACCGCAGCCACCGCCGCCCCGGACGACCGGGCCCCCCTGCAGGTCTCGATCGACTCGCTGGCCCCCTCGACCATCCCGCGGCACGGCAAGCTCACCCTGACCGGCCAGGTCACCAACCGGTCGGACGAGACCTGGACCGACCTGAAGGTCTACCTGCTCACCTCCGCGACCCCGATGACGTCGGGGGCCCAGCTGACCGAGGCGGCGCACACCGATCCCACCGCGCCCATCGGCGAGCGGCTCTACCGGCCGGGGCTCTACGACGAGATCGGAGACCTGGCCCCGGGCTCGAGCCGGAGCTACGTGCTGTCGGTCCCGCGCGGCCGGTTGCAGATCTCCGGCGAGCCGGGCGCGTACTGGCTCGGGGTGCACGTGCTCGGCGGCGGCCCGGACGGTCGCGACGTGATCGCCGACGGCCGGGCGCGTACCTTCATCCCGCTGATGCGGCCGCGGGACCCCGGCACGACGATGTCGCTGGTGATCCCGGTCCGGGCGACGGTGCGCCGGCAGCCGGACGGCCGCCTGTCCCAGCCGGAGCGCTGGGCCGAGATGCTGTCTTCGGAGGGTCGGCTGGGCCGGTTGCTGGACTTCAGCGGCACCAGTCTCGGCACTCCGCTGACCTGGCTGGTGGACCCGGCCGTCCTGGATGCCGCCCACACGCTGGCCACGAACAACCCTCCGATGGACGCCGGTCCCACCGACGCCGACGAGCGGTCGAACGTCCCGCCCAGCCCGACCGACAGCCCCGGTGAGTCGCCATCCAGTGATGCGTCCAGTGATGCGCCCAGTGATGCGCCCAGTGATGCGCCCAGCGAGTCCGGCGAGTCCGGCGTGTCGTCCGGCGGAACACCCGGCGAGTCGCCCAGCGAGGGAGCCGCCTCGACCGGTGCCCCTCCCTCCGACGAGGCGGACACCGCGCCCCCACCGCCCCAGACTCCGCAGTCGCCCGAGGCACAGGAGGCCGAGGACTGGCTGGACACGTTCCGCCGCCAGTCCGACCAGCACAGCGTGCTGGCGTTGCCGTACGGCGAGGTGGACACCGCCGCGCTGCTCAGCTCGGGCCGTACGGACCTGTTCGACCAGGCCCGGGACCTGTCCGCGCTGACCCTGCGCACCTACCGCGTGCAGGCCGACCCGGCGCTCGCCCCGCCCAGCGGCTTCCTGCCGGAGGCGGCGTTGGACGAGATCGACCCCGACACCCAGCTGGTGCTCAGCGACCGGGCGCTGTCGGGGACCGGGCGCACCGTCGCGGAGAGCAAGCGGGGCCACCGAATCGTCCTCCTCGACACCTCCGCGTCACGGGGCGGCCCCGGTCCCGGCCCCCGCTACCAGACGCTCGCGATCCGGCAGCGGATGCTCAGCGAGGCGGCGGTGCACGCGCTCGGTCCGGACGCCGGCCAACCCCTGGTGGTGAGTACGCCGGCGACCTGGGACCCGGGTGCGCAGTGGCGGATCGCCGACTTCTTCGCCGGCCTCACCCAGCCGTGGCTGCGCCTGGTCGACGTGCCTACCGCCGCGCTCGGCTCCTCGCGCCCCTACGACGGCGAGCTGCAGTACCCGCGACGCCAGAAGCGCGCGGAGCTCCCCGCCGACACCCTGCAGGCCGGCCGGCGGCTGGTCGACACCGGCGACGCGTACGCCGCGCTGCTGAGCCGCAACGACACGGTCGACGAGTTCCTGGCCAAGACCGCGATGACGCAGATGTCCTACCGGATGCGGGCCCGCCCGGGCGTGGCCGAGCGGCGGATGCGCCTGACCACCGACCTGGTCCGCTCCCGGATGGCGCAGATCGGCATCGACGCGCCGCCGTTCGTCACCATGTCCAGCGAGTCGGGCAGCTTCCAGGTCACCCTGGTCAACGGCCTCGACGAGCCGGTGACCGTCGGGGTCCGCGCCCGGGTCGACGACCGCGGGCTGACCATCCACAGCCCGGACCCGGTCGCGCTCGGCCCGGGACAGCGCACCGCGGTCCTGCTGCGCGCCACCTCGCACGGTCTGGGCGTGCACGAGGTCACCCTGCACCCGGTGAACGTCAACGGCACGGCGCTGGGGGCGAGCACCGAGTTCCCGCTGCGCAGCAGCCAGGTCGGCCTGGTGATCTGGGTGATCCTGGGCCTGGGGGCGGCGGTGTTCGTGGTGGCCTTCGCGATCCGTATCCGCCGCCGGGTGCGCAGTCGCCGCGGCGTACGCCGCTCCGCCGACGGGCTGGTCGACGGGCTGGTCGACGGGGCGACCGAGGACCGCCCATGACGCGCGCACCGGGAGAGAGCACCAGCATCCTGGGCTCGAGCGCGGTGATGGCCGCGGGCACCGTGGTCTCCCGGGTCACCGGCTTCGTCCGCGGCAGCCTGCTCGCGGCGGCGCTGGGGACCTACCTGCACGCCGACCTGTTCAACATCGCCAACACGATCCCGAACATGCTCTACATCCTGCTCGCCGGCGGGGTGTTCAACGCGGTGCTGGTTCCCCAGCTGGTCCGCGCGATGCGCAACGACGCGGACGGCGGCGAGGCCTACACCAACCGGATCATCACCCTCGCCGGGCTGTTCCTGGCCGGGGTCACCGCCGTGCTCGTGCTGGCGGCGCCGGTGCTGATGCAGCTGGTGCTCACCGGTCAGTACTCCACCCCGGAGCTGGCCGAGCAGCGCGACTCCGCGATCGACTTCGCCCGCTACTGCCTCCCGCAGGTGTTCTTCTACGGCATGTTCGTGCTGGTCGGCCAGGTGCTCAACGCCCGGGGCCGGTTCGGCCCGATGATGTGGGCGCCGATCGCCAACAACGTGGTCTCGGTGCTGGTGCTGGTCGGCTACCTGGTCGCGTTCGGGCCCGCGGGCTCGGCCGACACCAGTGCCTACTCCTCCTCCCAGGAGCTGTTGCTCGGGCTCGGGTCGACCGTCGGCATCGCGATCCAGCTGCTGGTGCTGCTGCCCTACCTGCGGGCCGCGGGCTTCCGCTACCGCCCGCGCTTCGATTTCCGCGGCAGCGGCCTCGGACACACCCTGCGGCTCGGACTGTGGACCGTGCTGTTCGTGGTGGTCAACCAGATCGCCTACCTGGTGGTGGTGCGACTGGCCGCGCGGGGCGCCGCGGAGGGTCTCGGCGGGGAGCCCAGCGCCGGGTACACCGTCTACTCCCAGGCGTTCTTGCTGGTGATGGTGCCGCACGCGATCGCGACGGTCTCGCTGGCCACGGCGGTGCTGCCGCGGCTCTCGGCGCGCGCAGCGGAGCACGACCTGGCCGGGGTGGGAGACCGCGTCGCGTCGACGCTGCGGACGGCGCTGACGCTGATCGTCCCGTTCAGCCTGCTGCTGCCGGTGCTGGCCTACGAGGTGGCCAGCATCGTGTACGGCTGGGGGGCGGCCTCGCAGTCCTTCGGGGAGTACGTCGCGCCGCTGTCCTGGTTCGCCCTCGGCCTGGTGTTCTTCACCGTCCACTACCTGATGCTGCGCGGCTACTACGCCCTGGAGCGGACCCGCACCGTGTTCTGGGTGCAGTGCGTGATCGCTGCGGTGAACATCGCCCTCGCCCTGGCGCTGACCCGGGTGCTCGACCCCGCCCTCACCCCGACCGCGCTGGTGCTCGCCTATTCGGGCGCCTACGCGGTGGGCGCGTGCCTGTCCTACCTGCTGCTGCGCCACCTGCTGGGCGGCCTGCGCACACCGACCCTGGTGCGCTTCCTGGTCCGTGTGCTGCTGGCCGCCGCCGCGGCCGCCGGTGTGGCCGCGGCGGTCCGCTTCGGGTTGCAGCAGGTCTGGCCGGACGCGGCGACGAAACTGCGCGACGTGGTGGTGCTGGTGGTCACCGGACTCCTGGACGTGACGGTCTTCCTCCTGATGGCTCGCCTGCTGCGGATCGAGGAGGTCACCGCTCTGCTCGACCTGGTCCGGGGCCGGCTGCGGGGGCGCGGGGGCGACCTACCATGAGCGGGGCGGGTACGTTCGGGGCGTAGCGGAGACCGGCAAGAGACGGCAGCAGCACCTGCAGCGAGGAGGGACGTGGCCGAGAAGACGATCGGACGGGGCTCCCTCCTGGCCGGACGCTTCCGACTCGAGGACCTGGTCCACGAGAACGAGGGCGCCAAGTTCTGGCGGGCCACCGACCGCATCCTGGCCCGCAACGTGGCGGTGAGCGTGGTCGAGGGCAGCGACGACCGCGCTGCCGGGCTGCTGCAGGCGGCCCGCACCTCGGCGACGGTCACCGACGGGCACTTCCTGCGCGTCCTGGACGCCGCCGAGGAGGACGGCGTCGCCTACGTCGTGCACGAGTGGGGCACCGGGATGTCCCTGGACCAGATGCTCGAGGACGGGCCGCTGCCGCCGCGCCGCGCCGCCTGGCTGGTCAAGGAGGTGGCCGACGCGGTCGCCACGGCCCACCGCAACGGGGTGGCGCACGGCCGGCTGCTCCCGGAGAACGTGATGGTCACCGAGGCGGGATCGGTGAAGCTGATCGGCTTCGTCGTCGACGCGGTGCTGCACGGCCGGCCGGTGACCGACGAGTCCGGGCGCACGATCAGTGAGCACGAGACCGACGTGATCAACCTGGCCGCGCTGCTCTACGCCACGCTGGTCACCAAGTGGCCGGGTACGCCGGGGTCGTCGGTGGCGCCCGCGCCGGTCGAGCACGGCCACGTGCTGCGCCCGCGCCAGGTCCGGGCCGGGATCCCCCGGCCGCTGGACGCGATCTGCGAGCGCGTGCTGAACTCGACTCACTCCTCCGGCGCGACGCCGATCGCGACCGCCCACGAGATCGGCGCGGCGCTCAGCGACTTCATCGGCGACCCGGCCGGCATCCAGCTCGGCCTGGAGCCGACCACCGTCCTGGACCGCGACGAGCTGCGCGCGGCCACCGCTCCCGGTGCCGCGGGCGCCGCTGGGGCTGCCGGTGCCGCGGGCGCCGCGGCACGCACGACCGGGAACGACAGCGACCCGGAGGCGACCCAGGCCTGGTCACCGGCGACGACGCAGGCCGAGCCGGCCGCCGAGCCGGCGGGGGACCCCGACCCGGAGCACGACCCGGACCCGGAGCCGGGGCCGGTGGACACCGGCGAGCTCGGCGCCACCCAGGCCGGCGTGCCCGCCTGGCACGAGCCGCAGCGTACGGACCCGGCTCCACCGCCGCCGCTCCCGGACCCGGAGCCCAAGCCGCTGTTCGCCCCCGAGCCGCCCGGTGGCTACGGGCCCGGCTGGCAGCGATCCGGTGCCGGGACCACGGGCTCGTCGCGGCCCGGCACGTCCGGAGCAGGGACCGAGCCCGACCCGGTCGACACCGGCGTCAGCCGCACCGGCGGCGGGACCGGCTCTCTGCCGCCGGTATGGGGGCCGGACGCCGACGTGCCGTCCGATCCCGAGCCCGGTCGTCGCGCGGACCGCAAGCCCGGCCGCAGCTGGCTGCAGCTGGCGGCGGTGCTCGCCGGCTGCCTGCTGCTGGTACTCGCGGTGGTGGTCGCGTTCAACCTCGGTCGGGGGTCCTCCCCGCTCGGCGGGGCGCCGGAGGCCGAGGACTCGCCCAGCTCCGGCGCCTCGAGCAGCGCGCCGCCGGAGCCGGTGAAGATCGCCGCCGTCGACGACTTCGACCCGCAGAGCGACACCCCGGAGGAGAACTCCGAGCTCGCCCCGCTCGCCGTGGACGGGGACCCCAGCACCGCCTGGGAGACGATGACCTACTACAACGACCCCGAGCTCGGCGGTCTCAAGGACGGAGTCGGCCTCCGCGTCGACCTGGGCAAGCAGGTCCCGGTCTCGGCGGTGCGCCTGACCCTGCAGGGCGAGCCGACCAGCCTGGAGCTGATGGCCGCCCCGCGCGGGGCGTCGGCACCCACCAGCACCGACGGCCTGCGCACCGTCGCAGCTCAGAAGGGCGCCGGCACCAAGCTCACCCTGCGGCCCGACAAGCCGGTCACCACCCGGTACCTGGTGGTGTGGCTGACCTCGCTGCCCCCGGTCACCGGAGGCTACAAGGGCAAGGTCGCCGAGATCTCCGTCCTGTCGTGAGCGAGCAGCGCTCCGACCGGGACCTGGTCGCCGCCCACCTGGCCGGGGACCGGGACGCGTTCGGTGTGCTGTTCGGCCGGCACCGCGACCGGCTCTGGGCCGTGGCGCTGCGCACCACCGGCAACCCGGACGAAGCCGCCGACGCGCTCCAGGACGCGATGGTCTCGGCCTTCCGGCGGGCGGCGTCCTACCGCGGTGACGCGGCGGTCACCACCTGGCTGCACCGGATCGTGGTCAACGCCTGCCTGGACCGGCTGCGGCGCAGCAAGGTCCGCGCCGCCGACCGCCTGCCCGACGACCTCGACGAGCGCGAGGCGCACGCCCCGGCCACCGCGGACCCCGCCGCCGGCCGCCCGGTCGATCCGGAGCAGGTCGTGCTCGACGACGAGCAGCGCCGCACCGTGCTGGCCGCGCTCGCCCGGCTGCCGGTGGAGCAGCGAGCAGCACTGGTGCTCGTCGACATGGAGGGCTACTCGGTGGAGGAGGCGGCACGGATCCTGGACTGCGCGGTGGGCACGGTCAAGAGCCGCTGCTCGCGCGGGCGGACCCGGCTGCTGCCCGCACTCGAGGGGCTCCGCCAGCGGCCGCCCCGGAACCCGGACCGGCCCCCCAGCGTCCAAACCCCGGACCACACCCCCGACCAGAATGCGCCCGAAGGAGGTGGCGAACGATGACCGGCGAGGACCGGCCCACCGACGAGTCGTTCGTCGCCGACCTGCTGGCCGCGGCGCACACGCCCCGCCCCGACCTGCCGCCCGACGTCGCCGCCCGGCTGGAACAGCGGCTCGCTGCCCTGCACGAGGAGCCGCGCCAGGAGCCGCACCAGGAGCCGTACGAGGACCCGCGCGAGGACCTGCCCGGGCAGGACGAGCTCGCCCGCAGGCGCAGGCGGCGTACTCGCACCGGCCTGCTCGTCGCGGCCGCCGCCGCGGCCGTGGTCGCCGGCGGGGTGGTCGTCCCCACGGTGCTGGAACAGGGCGACCGGAGCGAGAGCAGCCGCGCCGGCGGTGCGACCGCCGACCAGACGGTGAACCAGCCCGGCGGCGGGAGCGAGGGGTTCGCACCCCCGTCCGACGCGCGCACGGGCGCGGTGGCCCCGCCCTCGGCGCCCACCTACCTGCTCGACGTGCCCACCGACGAGCTTCCCCGGGTGCGGGCGGAGTCGGGCACGGCACGGGACGCGCAGCGGCTCTTCGACCAGGGTGCCGACGTCGGAGCCGGTACCTCGGCGCCGTCCACCGTCCGGATCCCCGGTTGCACCCTGCCCGACCTGGCACGCGACGACCGGCTGGTCGCCGTACGCGTGTCCGGTGACCGGGCCAGCCTGGTGTTCCGGGGCGCGGAGTCGGCCGATCCCGGGCAGCGGGTGCGGGTCGAGCTCTACGCCTGCGAC
>DASSVD010000194.1:0-2480 GCA_035706365.1 Nocardioidaceae bacterium | reverse complement strand
CACCCGGCGGCCCCCGACGGTCAGCGACTGGATCCGCTGCCGCGCCGGGTTGAAGCCGGCCACCTGCACGGGGTCGCCGACCACGCCGACCACGTCTGCGATGTAGTCGTCGCGGAGCAGGGTCATGGTGACCCGGACCGCTTGTCCCCAGCCGACCGGTACCCGATAGAGCAGCTGCTCCCCGGGTCGCACCGTGTCGCGGTACACCCCGTCGCTCAGCTCGGGGGCGTCCTGGAAGCCGCTGCCGCCGACGACCGGGACCGGGTCCGCGTCAGCGTGCGCGCGCCGCGCCCAGGCACCCGGGTCCGCGACCGGCTCCGGGAGCGACCCGATCGCCACGGGAGGGGGCTGCTCGTCGACCACCAGTCCGAGCAGCGGCTCGACCCCCTTCGGGTAGGACACCTCGAGCAGGAGCTCGTCGGCCCGGGCGCACGTCTGCTCGGCCTGGTCGTCGAGACGGCCGAGACCCGGGACGAAGGTGATCCCGGCACTGACGATGGAGCGCGCGGCCAGCATGTTCGCCCGCCTGCGCGTCTCGGTGCCGCAGGTGGTGCCGTCCGGTGCGCTCAGCGTGAGCTCGAGCTGCTCCACGGCGGCCTCTGCGGTGGGCGGGCGGGTGCTGGCCCCGACCCGCAGACCCCAGCCGGTCGGCTTGGCCACCCTGTAGAAGGCCACCTTGTCGGGGCTGGTGAGGCGGTCGGTGTGGTGGCCCGCGGACAGCGGCACCGCTTCTCGCGCGGTAGCTCCTCCGTCCACCGGCCTGCCGTCGACGTGGAACGTCCGCACTGATCGGACCCCAGCGCTGACCATCGCCGAGGTCAGCTCGTCGGAGTCGTCCACGTCGTAGTAGCTGCCGCCGGCGGCGTCGGCGATACACCGCAGCGCGCGGCGCGCAGAGGCCGACACGTCAAGGCCGAGCACGTCGATGGTCAGGTCGACCCCGTGCCGATGCAGCTGCCGGGCGACGTGGCAGGGGTCCGGGGCACAGGTCGGCTCGCCGTCGGAGAGCAGCACGATCGTGCGGCGTCCCTGCGGCCCGAGATCGTGGGCGGCGGCCTTCAGGGCGGCGCCGATCGGGGTCTCGCCGTAGGGCCGGTACCGGGCCACGGCCCGGGAGAGCGCCGTGCGGTCCAGCGGGCCGACGGGCACCACGCTCTGCGTGTCCTGGCAGGCGCCCTGGTCGTGTCGGGAGAAGACGGTGGCGCCGAAGACCCGCAGCCCCACCTGCGCGTCGTCCGGCAGGCGCCGGACCAGGTCCTTCACCGCGTGCTTGGCGGCCGCGATCCGGGTGCCGCCGCCCGGCACCTGGTGGGCCATCGACCCGGAGGAGTCGAGCACCAGCTCCAGGCGGCCGTCCGTCGAGCCGGGCTCGCCGGCCGACGGTTGGATGGACGGCGCCGTGTCGGCTCGTGGCTGGAGGCCCGGCGGCTGCGCAGACGCGGGCACGGTTGCCCCCGGCGGCACCAGCAGCGCGGCGAGGCAGAGCAGCAGGAGGAAACCGACACACCGGACACAACGCATCCGGCGAGGCTAGTCGCGATCGGGGCTCAGGAGGAGAACGGAAGTCGAGGCTGTGGAGGACCGAGCGTCGGGTCCACGCCGTCGAACATGCTGCTGACCGACTCCCCCGCGTGCACCCGGCTGATCGCCTCGGCGAACAGCCCGGCCACGGACCGCACGCTCAGACCCGGCCAGTCGGCCGGGGGCACGGTGTCGGTGGTGATCACCTCGCGGATCATCGGGTGCGACCCCAACCGCTCGACCGCCTTGCCGACGAACAGCCCGTGGGTACACGCGACCGCGGCCTCGGTGCATCCCAGATCGGCCAGCCGGTCCAGCAGCTCCACGATCGAGCCGCCGGTGGCGATCTCGTCGTCGAGCACCAACGCCCGCTTGCCGCTCACGTCGCCGACGATGGAGTCGATCACCACCCGGTCGTCGGCCAGCCGCTGCTTGCTTCCCGCTGCGACCGGCAGCCCGAGCAGCCGGGCGAACTGGGTCGCGGTCTTGGCGTTGCCCAGGTCCGGGGAGACCACGACGGTGTCGGACAGGTCCTGCCCGGCGAAGTGGTCGGCCAGTACGCCGAGGGCGGTGAGCTGGTCGACCGGCACGGAGAAGAACCCGTGCACCTGCGGCGCGTGGAGGGTCATCGTGAGCACCCGGTCGACGCCCGCGGTGGCGAGCATGTCCGCGACCAGCCGGCCCCCGAGGGAGATCCGGCTGGCGTCCTTCTTGTCGGACCGGGCGTAGGCGTAGTGCGGGATCACCGCGGTGATCTGGGCCGCCGACGCACCGCGGGCGGCGTCGACCATCAACAGCAGCTCCATCAGGTGCTCCTGGGTCGGCGGCACCAGCGGCTGCACGATGTAGACGTCGCGCTGCCGGCAGTTCGCCTGCAGCTGCGCCTGGAGGCAGTCGTTGCTGAACCGGCTGATCTCCACGCTCGACAGCCGGACTCCCATGGAGTCGCAGATGGCCCG
>DASSVD010000193.1:0-9402 GCA_035706365.1 Nocardioidaceae bacterium | reverse complement strand
GGGAGCAGGCCCTCGCCACGGTAGGCCTGGGGCGCCATCTCCTCGGGGGCCAGGATGCCCACGGCAGCGAGCACCGACGGCAGGAGCACCGAGGCCAGCGTCGTGTAACCGGCGGCGGAGGGGTGGAAACGGTCGGGGCCGAAGAACAGCGCGGGCGAGGCCGCGAACTCAGGGCCCAGGATCGAGCCCAGCGACACGGTGCGTCCGCCTGCCTCCACGACGCAGATGGTCTGTGCCGCGGCCAGGCGCCGGCTCCAGGCGCGGGCCACCTGACGCAGCGGGGGAGCGATCGGCTCGACCGTGCCGAGGTCGGGGCAGGTGCCGACGACGACCTCGACGCCCGCAGCGCGCAGGCGGCGTACCCCCTGCTCCAGCAGGCGCACGGACTGGGAGGGACGAACGGTGTGAGTCACGTCGTTCGCGCCGATCAGGATCACCGCGACGTCGGGCTCCATCGGCAGGGCGGCGCTGATCTGGCCGTCCAGGTCGCGGCTCTGTGCCCCCACGAAGGCGAACGAGCGCAGGTACACGCCCCGATCCGCGGCCTCGACGACGCCGGATGCCAGCTGGACGCCGGGGGTCTGCTCAACGGTCTCGACGCCGTAGCCGGCCGCACTGGAGTCGCCCAGCAAGGCGATGGTGATCGCCGGCCCGGGACGGCCGCGGCCGTACCAGCCGCTGCAGTCGGGTGCTTCCCCTTCGGCGTTGCCGATCGCCCGTCGCGCCAGGAGCGCCTCGGCGCGCAGCACGCCGTACAACGAGCCCCCGAGCAGCGAGACGCCGCCGCCACCGAACGCGGCGGCGGCCGCGAGCTTGCGCGCAGCTGCTGCCTTCCCCACGCGTTCCAGGATACGGATGCGCCCTAGACTGCCCCTGTGCACTACGTGAACTCCCTCCTGGACCTGGTCGGCAACACCCCGCTGCTGCGGCTCAACCACGTGACCGACCTCGACGACCCCGACCGGGGTCCGCTCGTGCTCGCGAAGGTCGAGTACCTCAACCCGGGCGGATCGGTGAAGGACCGGATCGCCCTCCGGATGGTGGAGGCGGCTGAGCGGGAGGGGCTACTGGCACCGGGCGGCACCATCGTGGAGCCCACCTCGGGCAACACCGGAGTCGGGCTCGCGCTGGTCGCCCAGGCCAAGGGCTACCACTGCGTCTTCGTGTGCCCGGACAAGGTCAGCGAGGACAAGCGCAACGTGCTCAAGGCGTACGGCGCCGAGGTCGTGGTGTGCCCCACCGCGGTGGCCCCGGATCATCCCGACTCCTACTACAGCGTCTCCGACCGCCTGGTGAAGGAGATCGAGGGCGCCTGGAAGCCCGACCAGTACTCGAACCCGAACAACCCGCTCTCGCACTACGAGAGCACCGGTCCCGAGCTCTGGGAGCAGACCGAGGGGCGGATCACCCACTTCGTCGCGGGTGTCGGTACCGGCGGCACCATCAGCGGGACCGGGCGCTACCTCAAGGAGCGCAGCGACGGAGCAGTGCAGGTGGTCGGCGCCGACCCGCACGGCTCGGTCTACTCGGGCGGCACCGGTCGGCCCTACCTGGTGGAGGGGGTCGGCGAGGACTTCTGGCCCGAGACCTACGACCGAACGATCGCCGACCGGGTGATCGAGGTCAGCGACGGCGACTCCTTCGCGATGACGCGGCGGCTGGCCCGCGAGGAGGGCCTGCTCGTGGGCGGCTCCTCCGGGATGGCCGCCGACGCAGCGGTCCGGCTGGCCCGCGAACTGCAGCACGAGCCGGATGCGCACCGTTACGTGATCGTGGTGCTGCTGCCGGACTCGGGTCGCGGCTACCTCACGAAGGTGTTCAACGACGACTGGTTGGGCCAGTACGGCTTCCTGCCGGCCACCGACGACCAGACGGTGGGACAGGTGCTGCGCGGCAAGAGCGGCGACCTGCCCGACCTGGTGCACACACACCCGAACGAGACCGTCGCCGAGGCGGTCCACATCCTGCAGGAGTACGGCGTCTCCCAGATGCCGGTCGTGCGGGCGGAGCCGCCGCTGATGGCCGCCGAGGTGGCGGGCTCGGTGTCGGAGCGGGCGCTGCTCGACGCGTTGTACGCCGGCCACGCCCGGATGGCCGACCCGGTGGAGGAGCACATGAGCGGCCCGCTGCCGACGATCGGTTCCAACGAGCCGGTCTCCGAGGCGGTGGCCGCGCTGGAGAGCGCCGACGCGCTGCTGGTCCAGGAGGACGGCCGCCCCGTCGGAGTGCTCACCCGCCAGGACTTGCTCTCGCACCTCGCCCGCAGCTGAGCCGGACGGCGGCCGGTGCGCAGGCGGGGTCCGGTCCGACAGGCCACGATCGTCACAACTTCGCGCTTCTGGGTAAAACCTGTTTAGGGTGAGGGGCTCAACCCGAGGATCAATCGACCGGAGGGTGCGACCGCCGCTGTGTGGGACTTCATCGTCGAACGACGTGCCGACATCGCCTACAACGCGTTCCAGCACGTCAACCTGGTGGTCCAGGCCGTGCTGGTCGCCTTCCTCATCGCCCTCGCGGTGGCCGTCCTGGTCACCCGGATGCGCCGACTCGAGCCGGTCGCGACGGCGATCAGCGCGATCGGGCTCACCATCCCCTCGCTCGCGCTCGTCGGCCTGCTGTTGCCGATCGCCGGCATCGGGCCCGCGACGGCGTTCATCGCGGTCGCCTTCTACGCCACGATGCCGATCCTGCGTAACGCCGTCGTCGGACTGCGCGGGGTCGACGACACCCTGCTGGAGTCCGCGCGCGGCATGGGGATGAGCCCGGCCCGGACGATGCTGCGGGTCCAGATGCCGCTGGCCTGGCCGGTGATCCTGGCCGGAGTGCGGATCTCGACGCAGATGACCATGGGCATCGCAGCGATCGCGTCGTACGCCCTCGGCCCCGGACTCGGCGGCTACATCTTCACCGGGCTGGCCCAGACCGGCGGCGCCAACGCCGTCAACCAGGCGCTGGTGGGCACCCTCGGAATCGTCATCCTGGCCCTTGTTCTCGACGCCCTGCTCCTGCTGCTGGGGCGGCTGACCACCTCGAAGGGGATCCGTGTCTGACATGACCACCAACGCGCCCACGAGCGCATCCAGTGGCACAGCCGGTAATGCACACGACGGCGCACCCAGCGGGGCCGAGATCGAGCTCGTCGAGGTGACCAAGCAGTACCCCGGCCAGAAGGCCGCGGCGGTCGACAAGCTCTCCCTGCACATCCCGGCCGGCGAGATCGTGATGTTCGTCGGCCCGTCCGGCTGTGGCAAGACCACGTCGCTGAAGATGATCAACCGACTGATCGAGCCCACCTCCGGCACCATCTCCATCGGTGGCGAGGACGTGCGCTCCCGCAACGTCGATCAGCTGCGCCGGCACGTCGGCTACGTGATCCAGGGCGGCAGCCTCTTCCCGCACATGAGCGTCGCCGGCAACATCGGCCTCGTGCCCGGCCTGCTCGGCTGGGACCGCTCCCGGATCAGCTCCCGCGTCGACGAGCTGCTCGAGCTGGTGGGGCTCGACCCGGCGCGCTACCGCGACCGCTACCCCCGCGAGCTGTCGGGCGGCCAGCAGCAGCGGGTCGGGGTGGCGCGCGGCCTGGCCGCAGATCCCCCGGTGATCTTGATGGACGAGCCGTTCGGAGCCGTCGACCCGATCACCCGGCAGCGGCTGCAGGATGAGCTGCTCAGCATCCAGGACGAGCTGCACAAGACGATCGTGTGCGTCACCCACGACATCGACGAGGCGGTCAAGCTCGGCGACCGGATCGTGATCCTCCAGGAGGGCGGCCAGGTCGCCCAGTACGACACCCCCGAGGCGGTGCTCGCCGCTCCGGCCAGCCCCTTCGTCGAGGACTTCGTCGGAGCCGGCTCCACGCTGAAGCAGCTGTCGCTGAACCGCGTCAGCGACGTCGAGCTGGCCTCGACGTCCACCGCGACGGTGGGCGAGCCGGTCCGGGACGTCGTCGAGCGGGCCCGTGGCAACGGCGATTCGTCGGTGGTGGTGCTCGACCAGCGCAACCGACCGTGCGAGTGGTTGTGGCTGCGCGAGCTGAACGGCCACGAGACGGTGCCCGGGTTCAACGCCGAGGACATGGTCACCCTCGACCGGCGGGCCACGCTCAACGACGCCCTGGACACCATGCTCTCCTCCAGCCACGGAGCCGCGGTGGTCACCGGCCGGCGCGACGAGTACCTCGGCGTGATCAACTTCGACGCCGTCACCGAGTTCATCCGTGCCGCCGAGGAGCAGCACGCCGCGTCAGGCGAGGACGCCCCGACCGGGGGCCGTGCATGAGCGAGCGCACCGCGGAGCGTCCGGTCGAGCGGAGCGCCGACGAGACCGGCGCCCCCCTGGCGGGTGAGCACCGGGCCGTGCTGCTGGTGATGCCGGCGCTGCTGCTCGTCGTCTTCGGGGCCTGGATGATCTGGCGGTTCACCGCCGAACTGGACTCGATCGAGCAGCGGCAGCTGGACTGGGTGGTCGTCGGGCGCCTGGCCTGGGAGCACGTGCTGCTCACCATCACCTCGACGTTCTTCGTTCTGGTGGTCGCCATCCCCCTGGGCGTCGCCCTGACCCGGCCGAAGCTGCGCCGCTTCGCGCCGCTCGCGGTGGGCATCGCCAACGGCGGCCAGGCCGCCCCGGCGGTGGGCCTCATCGTGCTGCTCGCGATGTGGCTCTCCTTCGGCTTCTGGACCGCCGTGCTCGCGCTGACCCTCTACGCGATCCTGCCGGTGCTGCGCAACACCATCGTGGGGTTGGACGGCGTCGACCCGACCCTGGTCGAGGCCGGCCGCGGCGTGGGGATGTCGGCGATGTCCGTGCTGTTCCGGATCGAGCTGCCCCTCGCCGTCCCCGTCATCCTCTCCGGGGTGCGTACCGCCTTGGTGCTGCTCGTCGGCACCGCCAGCCTGGCCACCTTCATCAACGCCGGGGGGCTGGGCGCGCTGATCGTCACCGGCATCAACCTGTTCCGCTACCCCGTCATGGTCAGCGGAGCGCTCCTCGTGGCGCTGCTCGCGCTGCTGGTCGACTGGGCGGGCCGGGTCCTCGAGACCTACGTCCGACCGAAGGGAGTGTGACCGTGCGACGCGCACTCGCCGCGCTCGCGGCCCTGCTCGGCCTCGCGACGCTGTCCGGCTGCGGCCTGGGCACCGCGGGTGGTTACGCCCCCAGCGGCAGCCTGGCCGGCCCGGTCGCCGACGTGAACCTCGACGGCGCCGACCTCTCCGTCGGCTCGAAGAACTTCACCGAGCAGCTGCTGCTCGGCAAGATCGCGGTGATCCTGCTCAAGTCGGCCGGTGCCGACGTGAAGGACTTCACCAACATCCCCGGCAGCGCCAGCGCCCGCGCCGCGCAGCTCGAGGGGCAGGTCGACATGGAGTGGGAGTACACCGGCACCGCCTGGATCTCCTACCTCGGGCACGAGAACGGCATCCCCGACGAGCAGAAGCAGTACCAGGCGGTCAAGCAGGAGGACCTGCGCAAGAACGGCCTGGTCTGGCTGCCCCCGGCCCCGATGAACAACACCTACGGCTTCGCCACCCCGGTCGAGACCGCCAAGAAGCTGGGCGTCAGCACCCTGTCCGACATCGCCGAGCTTCCGGTCGACCAGCGGACCTTCTGCGTGGAGAGCGAGTTCGCCAACCGCAACGACGGCTTCCAGCCGATGCTGAAGACGTACGGCATGACCCTGGGCAAGGAGGTGCCGCGCGACAACGTCAAGACGCTCAACACCGGGGCGATCTACGCGGCCACCGACCAGGGCGTGTGCAACTTCGGCGAGATCTTCACCACCGACGGCCGGATCAAGGCGCTGGACCTGAAGGTCCTCGAGGACGACAAGGACTTCTTCCCCGCCTACAACGTGTGCCCGGTGATCCGCCAGGAGGTCCTCGAGCAGTACCCCGACCTTCGTGACCTGTTCAACCCGGTGGCCGCCAAGCTCACCGACGACACGCTCATCGAGCTCAACGCGCGCATCGACGTCGACGGTCAGCGCCCCGCCGAGGTGGCCTTCGACTGGCTGACCAGTGAGGGCTTCGTGAAGTGATCCCGGGCGCGGGCTTCTGGCCCGCCCTCGGCGCCGGAGCCGTCGCCGGCTACGGCATCGCGATCCCCGTTGGCGCGGTGGGCGCCTACCTGGTCGCCCTCTCCGCGCGGCGGGGGCTCGCGGTCGGTGCGGCGGCGGCGCTCGGTGTGGCGAGCGCGGACGGGATCTACGCGACACTGGCCGTTCTCGGCGGTGCCTGGATCTCCCGGGTGGTCGGCACGCTGGCGCCCGCGTTCTCCGTGGTGGCCGGGCTCGTGCTGCTCCTGCTCGCGGCGTGGACCGCGGTGGTGGCGGTCACGGAGTACCGCTCGTCGCGAACCGCGCGCTTTCGCGGCGTCCCGGCCGGACCAGGCCCCGCGCGGGCGTACGCCGTACTGCTGGGCGCCACCCTGCTCAACCCGACGACGGTCGTCTACTTCGCCGCGCTCGTGCTGGGGGCGGAGGGCTCGGTGTTCGAGGCGCCGTCCGAACGGGCCGGCTTCGTGCTGGGGGCGCTGCTCGCCTCGGCGAGCTGGCAGCTGTTGCTCGCGACCGGAGGGTCGCTGCTGGGCCGGCTGCTCACCGGCCGGCGCGGACGGTTGATCTCCACGCTGGTGTCCGCCGCGGTCATCGCGCTGCTCGCAGCGTGGACGCTGGCCGGGTGATCGAGCCTGTCGAGATCCCCCACTCCGGCGCACGGCTAGGGTGGCCGCCGTGGACGACCCCTCCTCCTTGACCTTCGTGCTGCTCGCGCTGGCGGCTTTCGGAGCCGGGGCCATCGACGCCGTGGTGGGCGGTGGGGGACTCGTGCAGCTGCCCGCGCTCGTCCTCGGGCTCCCGGGGGCCGCGCCGGTGCAGATCCTGGCCACGAACAAGATCGCCTCCATATGCGGGACGACGGTCAGCTCGCTGACCTACTACCGTCGCGTCCGACCGGACCTGCGCACCGCGTTCCCGCTGATGGCGGCGGCGTTCACCGGGTCGGTCGGCGGGGCCTTCGTCGCCTCGCACATCCCCAAAGCGGCGTTCACCCCGATCATCCTGGTGGTGCTGATCGTGGTCGGTGCCTACGTCGTGGCCAAACCGCGGATCGGTCGGGTCACCGACCTGCGCTTCGCCGGGCACCAGCACCTGGTGGCCGCGATGCTCGCCGGGCTGGTGGTCGGCTTCTACGACGGAGCGCTCGGGCCGGGCACCGGCTCGTTCCTGGTGTTCGCCCTGGTGGGACTGATCGGATACAACTTCCTGGAGGCGTCTGCGAAGGCGCGGATGGCGAACTGGGCGACTAACGTCGCGGCATTGGCGGTGTTCATCCCGCAGGGCGCCGTGATGTGGCGCGTGGGTCTGGTGATGGGCGCCTGCAACCTGCTCGGCGGCTACCTGGGGGCGAGGGTCGCGGTCGCGCGTGGTGCAGGCTTCGTCCGGGTGCTGTTCATCGTCGTGGTCGGCGCGTTCATCGTGAAGCTCGGGGCCGACGTGGTGGGCGAGCTGTGGTGACCACGTCGACGTACCTCACCGTGGCCCGCCCCGGTGACGCCGAGATCGAGGTGAAGCGTTCCCGCTTCCTCGGGCACGTCGAGCGCGTCGCGGACGAGGAACAGGCCCGCCAGGTGGTCGAGCGGATCCGCCGGGAGCGGTGGGACGCGCGGCACCACTGCTCCGCCTTCGTGCTGGGGCCGGACGCCGCGCTACAGCGCTCCAGCGACGACGGCGAGCCCTCGGGTACGGCGGGCGCCCCGATGCTGGAGGTGCTGCGCGGTCACGAGGTGAGCGACGTGGTCGCGGTGGTGACGCGCTACTTCGGCGGGACGCTGCTCGGCGCGGGAGGGCTGGTCCGGGCCTACTCGGACGCGGTGCGTGCCGCGCTCGAGGACGCCGGCACCCTGTCCCGCCGGCTCGAGGACCGCTTCGCGATCACTGTCGGGCATGCCGAGGCGGGCAGGCTGGAGAACGACCTGCGCGCGCACGGGGTGCACGTGCTCGGGTCCGACTACGCCGCGGAGGTCACGCTCCACGTGTCCTTGCCCGCTGGCCCGGACCGGCTGTCCGGCCTGCTGGCCGAGCTGACCGGGGGGAGCACGGCCGCCGTCCACCTCGGCAGCGGGTGGGTGGACGGCTGACCGCGCTGGCCGGCGAGCGCAGGGCCAGGGTCAGCGCGGGTGGGCCCGCAGGTGGGACGGCTGGCTGCGGTGCAACCGCTGCTGCAGGGCCGGGTTCTCCTGCCACAGGGCGGCGAGACCGGCTACGACGGCGACGATCTCGGCCACCGCGGCGATCACCTGCCAGGTGCCCCAGAAGACCTCCTGGACCCCGAACAGGCCGACGGTCGCGGAGATCACGAAGGCGCCGAGCGTGCTGGCACCGAAACCCGCCGCCACGAACAGCGGGATCCAGTGCCGCCAGGTCATCACCGCGATCGCGAGCACCACACCGGCGACGGCATTGAGCAGGAAGAGCGGCCCGACGACCGAGACGTCCCGGAACCCGTCGACCCACAAGTAGAGGTGGACCAGGCCGGAGACGAGCACCCCGGCCGCGGTCAGTGCACGAAGTGTCATGGGGGTGGTACGTGACACCGGCCCGGCGAGATTGGGCGCTCACGCTTGTTCGCCGAAGAACCTGCGACGCGCTGCTTCGTCCGGAACCAGCCCGTCCGGCCCCCGGGCCTCGAGCATGGCGAATCCGCCAAGCGTCGGGTCGGCGTCGCGGGCGGCGGCGTTGTGCTGCCGGCGCCGGTCGGCCTCCGGCCCCTCCTCAGCGTCCAGCAGGGCGCACCAGCGGTCGTAGGCGCGGAGCACGCGGAAGTAGGCGCGCCGTTGCCGTTCGAACTCGGTCGTCGCGCGCTGCCAGTCACGGTCGGCCAGGA
Organism: Nocardioidaceae bacterium; assembly: GCA_035706365.1. GTDB lineage: Bacteria > Actinomycetota > Actinomycetes > Propionibacteriales > Nocardioidaceae > Nocardioides_C. Next base: position 523 of record DASSVD010000193.1, on the reverse strand, counting down.
GCAGCTCGCTCAAGGCACGCACGTCCCGGAAGAGCATGGAGGTCCCCAGCCCCTGCGTCGGGTCGAGGGAGCCGGCGGCGTCCCCGATCAACACAGTGTGCCCGCCGGCGATCCGGTCAGGCCACGCGCAGCTGTTGGAGAAGAAGCCCAGCGGCCCCGCCGGGCGGGCGTCGTCCAGGGTGCCCTCCGGAATGGAGCCGGCCGCAACGGTGATGAACGCGTCGGCCGCCCGGCCCACGCCCGTTTCCCGGACGCGGTCGGCAGTCAGCCGGAGATAGAGACGGCACGAGTCGGTGGTCGTGGCGAACCAGCCCACAGCGGACGCCGGCGTCGTGGCCCAACCGAACGTGTCGTCCCACCGCACGCCGGACACCAGCAGCCCGCCGAACCGGTGGTGCTCGGGGTCGGTGACGGTCTCGGCACCCAGCCACCGGCGCGCGCTCGACGTCTTGCCGTCGGCGCCTACCGCCAGCCTCGCGTCCAGCTCGGTCAGACGGCCGTCTACCAGGACCGACATGATGAC
>DASSVD010000192.1:0-29156 GCA_035706365.1 Nocardioidaceae bacterium | reverse complement strand
GACCGGCTGATCTGGTCGACCAGCAGGGCGTCGCACAACACGTTGGACTTGGAGCCGTGCGCGCCCTCGTTGACCTGGATCAGCCCGCGGTACGACGTACGGCCGCCGCCGCGCGCCACGGACTTGGACAGGATCGACGAGGAGGTGTGCGGGGCCGCGTGCACCATCTTGGCGCCCGCGTCCTGGTGCTGGCCCTCGCCGGCGAAGGCGATCGACAGCGTCTCGCCGCGGGCGTGCTCGCCCATGAGGTAGACGGCCGGGTACTTCATCGTCACCTTGGAGCCGATGTTGCCGTCGACCCACTCCATGGTGGCGCCGGCCTCGCAGGTGGCCCGCTTGGTGACCAGGTTGTACACGTTGTTCGACCAGTTCTGGATCGTGGTGTAGCGGCAGCGCCCGCCCTTCTTCACCACGATCTCCACCACGGCCGAGTGCAGGGAGTCCGAGCTGTAGATCGGCGCGGTGCAGCCCTCGACGTAATGCACGTAGGCGTCCTCGTCGACGATGATCAGGGTCCGCTCGAACTGGCCCATGTTCTCGGTGTTGATCCGGAAGTAGGCCTGCAGCGGGATGTCGACGTGCACGCCCGGCGGGACGTAGATGAAGGAGCCGCCGGACCACACCGAGGTGTTGAGCGCGGCGAACTTGTTGTCGCCGACCGGGATCACGGTGCCGAAGTACTCCTGGAAGATCTCCGGGTGCTCCTTGAGCGCCGTGTCGGTGTCGAGAAAGAGGACGCCCTGCTCCTCGAGGTCCTCGCGGATCTTGTGGTAGACCACCTCGGACTCGTACTGCGCCGCCACGCCGGCGACGAGGCGCTGCTTCTCGGCCTCGGGGATGCCGAGCTTGTCGTAGGTGTTCTTGATGTCCTCGGGCAGGTCCTCCCAGCTGGCGGCCTGCTTCTCGGTGGACCGGACGAAGTACTTGATGTTGTCGAAGTCGATGGTGTCGAGCTCCGCGCCCCAGGTCGGCATCGGCTTGCGGCCGAAGAGCTTCAGGCCCTTCAGGCGCAGGTCGAGCATCCAGGACGGCTCGTCCTTCTTCCCCGAGATGTCGCGCACGACGTCCTCGTTGAGCCCGCGCTGCGCGCTGGCACCGGCGACGTCGGGGTCGGCCCAGCCGAACTCGTACCGTCCGATGCCCTCGAGCTCGGGGTTCATCTGGTCGATCGTGGTCATCTGCTCAACCTCTCGTGTGCGGACGGGACTCTGTGGGTGCAGTCGATGCGGGGGGTGCGGTCGATGCGGTCGGTGCGGTGACCGCCGCGGACGTGGCGTGGTCGGGGATGCAGGTGGTGCAGACGCCGTCGCCGTGGGCGATGGTGGCCAGCCGCTGCACGTGCCTGCCGAGCAGCCGGCCGATCAGCTCGGTCTCCGCCTCGCACAACTGCGGGAACTCGTGGGCGACGTGGGAGACCGGGCAGTGCTGCTGGCACAGCTGCTCGCCGACCGGGCCCTGCCGGACGGAGGCCGCGTAGCCGCTGTGGGTCAGCGCGCGGGCAAGGGCCTGCGCTGGAGGAAGTGTCGGGTGCTCGAGCACCGTCTCGGCGTACCGGTCCTCGAGTTCCGCGACGCGGCGACGGGCGAAGGCGAGCACGGCCTCGTCACCGCCGGTCTCGGCGAGGAAGCGCAGCGCCTGGACCGCCAGGTCGTCGTACTGCTGGTCGAAGCGGTCCCGCCCGCTCTCGGTGAGTGCGAAGACCTTGGCCGGACGACCGCGTCCGCGCGACCCGTACACCCGGGGCTCGCGGGCCTCGACGGCGCCGTCGGCGGTCATGTGGTCGAGATGGCGGCGCACCGCGGCCGGGGTCAGGTCCAGCCGCTCGGCGAGGACCGCCGCGGTGCTGGGACCGTTCTCCAGGATGGAGCGGGCCACCCTCTCGCGCGTGGGGGCATCGCCGACCGCCACGGCCGCGGGGCGGCTGCGGGTGTCGGGACGGGCCTGCATTTCCACAACATCATTGTGTCGTTATTGGTTGGGGCCTTTCAACTAAGGTGACCCTTATCCGCGTGCCGGGGGCCGGAGCGCGGGCGCGCAGGGGAGACGCAGGTCACCTCCCGGCGCACCTGTGACCGCACCGACCGTGTGGGGAACAGACGCCCTTCCTAGACTCGCAGACGTGACTGGCTCCCCCGCCGTGGTCGTCGAGGACCTGGCGATGCGCTACGGCGACACCGTCGCCGTCGACGGCCTGTCGCTGACCGTCGAGTGCGGCACGATCACCGCGGTGCTCGGCCCCAACGGCGCGGGCAAGACCACCACGCTGGAGACCTGTGAGGGGTACCGGCGGCCCCAGCGCGGATCCGTGCGGGTGCTCGGTCTCGACCCGCAGCGTCAGCACCGCGCGCTGGTCCCCCGGATCGGCGTCATGCTGCAGAGCGGCGGCGCCTGGTCCGGGGTCCGCGCCGAGGAGATGCTGCGCCACGTGGCGCAGCTGCACGCGCATCCCTTGCCCGTGCCGATGCTGGTCGAGCGACTCGGCCTGGCCGGCTGCGGGAGGACGCCGTACCGGCGGCTGTCCGGCGGCCAGCAGCAGCGACTCTCCCTGGCCCTCGCCGTCGTAGGGCGTCCGGAGCTGATCTTCGTCGACGAGCCGACCGCCGGGATGGACCCCCAGGCGCGGCGCGACACCTGGGAGCTGTTGGAGGAGCTGCGCCGCGACGGGGTCACCAGCGTGCTGACCACCCACTACATGGACGAGGCCGAGCGGCTCGCCGACCAGGTGCACGTCATCGACCGCGGCCGGCTCATCGCCTCGGGCACCCCGGGTCAGCTCACCCGCAGCGGGTCCAGCACGATCCGGCTCGTAGTGGCCCACCCGTTCCCGACCGACGCTCCGCACTCGCTGCGCCACGAGCTGGGGGACGGCACCGACGTGCGCACCCTCGACGAGCACAGTCTGCTGATCACCGGACCCGCCGGACCGACCACGCTGGCCACGGTCAGCGCGTGGTGCGAGCGGCACGGCGTGGTCCCCGAGAGCCTCACCCTCGGGCAACGGACCCTGGAGGACGTGTTCCTCCAGATCACCGGACGGGAGCTGAGCACATGAGCGCACCCAGTCGTCCCCCAGGCTCCTTCGCGCCGCAACCGGGTGCAGCTCCGCTGGGCCGGCAGGTTCTCGCCCAGGCCCGGATGGAGAGCCGGCTGATGCTGCGCAACGGTGAGCAGCTGCTGCTCGCCGTGGTGATCCCGCTGCTGGTCCTGGTGGGCGGGATCCTCGCCGCGCACAAGGTGGACCTGCGCTTCCCTCACACCCCGGTCGACACCCTCACCCCCGGTGTCCTGGCACTGGCCGTGATGTCGACCAGCTTCACCTCCCTGGCCATCGCGACCGGGTTCGAGCGCCGCTACGGCGTGCTCAAGCGGCTCGGCGCCTCCCCCTTGCCGCGCACCGGCCTGCTCGCCGGCAAGGTCGGCGCGCTGCTGCTCGTCGAGCTGCTGCAGATCGCGATCATCGCGGCCGTGGCGTTCCCGCTGGGCTGGCGGTGGCAGGTGTCGGTGACCGACCTGGCCGGCCTCGTGGTCTGCGTGCTCGCCGGGACCGCGGCGTTCGCCTCGCTCGGGCTCTTCCTGGCCGGCGTGCTGCGCGCCGAGGCCACTCTGGCGGCGGCGAACCTGGTCTACCTGCTGCTGCTCGCCGGCGGTGCAGTGGTGTTCCCGCCGAGCACGTACGGCGCGGCCGGCCCCGCGCTGAGCTGGCTCCCCTCCGCCGCGCTCGGCAACGGGATGCGCACCGTCTTCCTCGACGGGGGCTTCCCGCTGATGCCCGTACTGGTGCTGCTCGTGTGGGCCTGCGCCGGAACCGTACTGACGGCAAGGACGTTCTCGTGGGAGTGAGCACCCGACTCGACCGGATCCACCCGACCCGCTGGCTGCGCCCGCTCGCGGTCGCGTCGCTGGTGGGCAACATCGCCATCGTCATCACCGGCGGCGTGGTCCGGCTCACCGGCTCGGGCCTGGGGTGTCCCACGTGGCCGCGCTGCACCAACACGTCGTTCGTGCCTCACCGTGCTCTCGGCATCAACGGAGCGATCGAGTTCGGCAACCGGATGGTGACCTTCCTGCTGGCCGCGATCGCGATCGCGATGTTCCTCGTCGCCCTGCGGTCCGGGCGCCGGTCGCTGGTCAAGCTCTCCGTCGTGCTCGGGTTGGGCGTCCCCGCGCAGGCGGTGATCGGCGGGGTCACCGTGCTCACCGACCTCAACCCCTGGGTGGTCGCGTTCCACCTCCTGGTGTCCCTGGCGATGATCGGGGTCGCCGTCGCCCTGCTCCGTCGCGTCGGCGAGGGCGACGGGCCCGCCACACCGATGGTGCCGCGCGCGCTGGTGCACCTGGCGCGGCTCACCTTCCTCGTCGGTTGGGCGGTGCTGTACGTCGGCACCGTGGTGACCGGGAGCGGACCGCACGCAGGCGACCTCACCGCGCCGCGAAACGGTCTCGACCCGCGCAGCGTCAGTCAGCTGCACACCGACGTGGTGTTCCTGCTGCTCGGCCTGACGGTCGGCCTGGTGTTCGCGCTGCGGGCGGTCGCCGCCCCGCGGGCTGCTCAGCGCGCCGCCCGAGCGCTGCTGGCCGTGGAGCTGGCGCAGGGCGTGGTGGGGTTCGTGCAGTACTTCACCGACCTGCCGATCGTGCTGGTCGCGGTGCACCTCCTCGGTGCCGCACTGACCTCCGCCGGACTCGCCTGGGTGCTGGTCCGCCTGCGCGAGCGCAGCGAGCACACCGGGCACACCGGGCACGAGCGCGCGCCCCTGCGCGTCGACGACGCGACCAGCGTCACCCCCGGCGCGGCCCGGCCGGTGACCCCGGGACGGGGTTGACCCCTCCGGCGCCCGTCGGACCCGGCTCCTGGTGACCGGCTCCTGTGACCGGCTCATGGTGACCGGCTCCTCCCCGCCCCCCGGGACGCGGCGCGGAGTGAGACCGGACTCGTGCAGCGCCGGCCGGAACCGGTTTCCCGGCCGGTCATCCGCGTCACCGCGTCAGCAGCGGGTCCAGCGCGACAGCGACGAAGAGCAGCGACAGATACATGTTCGACCAGTGGAACAGCCGCATCGGCTTGAGCGCGGTGACGTTGTCGTCGGCGGCTGCGCGGCCGAGCAGCAGGTGTGCCTCGACCAGGAACGCCGCGCCCAGGACGACGGCGGCGGCCGGGTAGACCCAGCCCGTCCCGGCCACCGGCCACAACACCAGCGAGGTGGCCACCATGACCCAGGCGTAGGCCACGATCTGGCGCGCGACGGTGCGCGCCCCCGCCACCACGGGGAGCATCGGCACGCCGGCGGTGGCGTAGTCGTCGCGGTAGCGGATCGCGAGCGCCCAGAAGTGCGGCGGGGTCCAGAAGAAGACCACCAGGAACAGGATCACCGGCGCCCAGGCCAGCTCGCCGGTCACCGCGGTCCAGCCGATCAGCGCGGGGAAGCACCCGGCGGCGCCGCCCCAGACGATGTTCTGCGTGGTGCGCCGCTTGAGGATCATCGTGTAGCCGACGACGTAGAACGCGTTCGCCGCGAGCGCCAGCCACGCCGACAGCCAGTTCACCAGCAGGCCCAGACCGACCGTCGACACGACCGCCAAGGCCAGGCCGAACACCAGGGCGCTGCGCGCGCTGACGATGTGGCGAGGAAGGGCCCGCCGCCGGGTGCGACGCATCCGCTCGTCGATGTCGCGGTCGTAGACGCAGTTGAGGGCGTTCGCGCTGCCCGCGCTGAGCGTCCCGCCGACGACCGTGGCGACCACGAGCCCCAGCGGGGGGACACCGCGTTGGGCCAGGAACATCACCGGGACGGTGGTGAGCAGCAGCAGCTCGATGATGCGAGGCTTGGTGAGCCCGACGTACGCCGCCACCACGTCGCGCACCGTCGCGTCGCGCGGCTCCTGCGCAGACGCAGCGAGCTGGCGATCGACGGCCGTCACGAAAACCTCGGTTCCGGGTGGATGCGATGAGCGCCCTCGAGCCCGACGGGCGCGGATCCAGTCTAGGGGGCCCGAGGATCGTCCCACCCATCGGGAGCCGCCCGGACCGTGTGCGTCTCCTCACCCGCACTGAGTAGGCTCGAGACCGGGCGCGCCCGGTTTCGGACGGGGCCGGTCGAGGTACACGCAGCGTGTGGCCGAAGGCAGGGACCGACCCGCGCGGACCGCCCCTTCAGAGACCTGGACGTACCTGAGAGCACCTGCGAGCAGGTGTCCCGCACCGGCCCACCCCGGGCTGTCCGGGAGCCGTGAACTGAGAGGAACGCACACCGTGAGCAACAACGCCGCCGCCCCCCTGGAATGGACCGACGTGGACCGCCGTGCCGTGGACACCGCACGGACGCTGGCCATGGACGCGGTGCAGAAGGTGGGCAACGGGCACCCCGGTACGGCGATGAGCCTGGCGCCGGTGGCGTACCTGCTCTTCCAGAAGCTGATGCGGCACAACCCGGCGCAGCCGGACTGGGCCGGGCGCGACCGCTTCGTGCTCTCGTGCGGGCACTCCAGCATCACGCTGTACACCCAGCTCTTCCTCGGTGGCTTCGGGCTCGAGCTCGACGACCTCAAGGCGCTGCGCACCTGGGGCAGCAAGACCCCCGGGCACCCCGAGCACGGCCACACCCCCGGCGTCGAGACCACCACCGGCCCGCTCGGGCAGGGGGTCGCCAACGCCGTGGGCATGGCCATGGCCGCCCGCCGCGAGCGCGGCCTGCTCGACCCGGACGCGCCCGAGGGCGAGAGCATCTTCGACCACCACGTGTACGCCATCTGCAGCGACGGGGACCTGGAGGAGGGCGTCAGCGCGGAGGCCTCCTCGCTCGCCGGCCACCAGCAGCTGGGCAACCTCACGCTGATCTACGACGACAACGACATCTCCATCGAGGGCGACACCGACGTCGCCTTCAGTGAGGACGTAGCCGCGCGGTACGAGGCCTACGGCTGGCACGTCGAGCGGGTCGACTGGACCAACGGCGGTACCGAGTACGCCGAGGACCTCGACGCGCTGTGGGACGCACTGGCCCGGGCGCGAGCGGTGACCGACAAGCCGTCGTTCATCTCGCTGCGCACGATCATCGCCTGGCCCGCCCCCAACGCGCAGGGCACCGGCGAGGCGCACGGCTCGGCCCTCGGCGAGGACGAGGTCGCCGCCACGAAGAAGATCCTGGGCTTCGACCCCGAGCGCACCTTCGACGTTCCCGACGAGGTCATCGTGCACACCCGAGGCCTGGTCGAGCGCGGGAAGGCGCAGCAGGCCGCCTGGCAGGAGTCGTTCGACGCGTGGGCCGCGGCCTCCCCCGAGCGGCACGCGCTCTACGAGAGGATGCGCAGCCGGGCCCTGCCGCGGGGCTGGGAGCAGGCCCTGCCGAGCTTCGACGCCGACGAGAAGGGCATGGCCACCCGCAAGGCCTCCGGCGCGGTGCTCAGCGCGATCGCACCCGAGCTGCCCGAGCTGTGGGGCGGCTCGGCCGATCTGGCCGGTTCGAACAACACCACACCCAACGGCGAGCCGTCGTTCCTGCCCGAGAGCCTGTCCACCAAGGAGTTCTCCGGCACCAAGTACGGCCGGGTCCTCCACTTCGGCATCCGCGAGCACGCCATGGGCGCGGTGATGAACGGCATCGCGCTGCACGGCGGCACCCGAGTGTACGGCGGCACCTTCCTGGTCTTCTCCGACTACATGCGGCCCGCGGTGCGGCTGGCCTCGCTGATGCAGCTGCCCGTGACCTACGTGTGGACCCACGACTCGATCGGCCTGGGTGAGGACGGTCCCACCCACCAGCCGGTGGAGCACCTGGCGGCCCTGCGCGCCATCCCCGGACTCGACGTGGTGCGCCCCGCCGACGCCAACGAGACGGTGGCCGCGTGGACGGCGGTGCTGGAGAACACCGACCGCCCGGCAGGCCTCGCGCTGACCCGACAGAACGTCCCGGTCTTTCCCCGCGGGGAGGCGGACGGGGAGCAGTGGGCCTCCACCGAGAACGTCGCCAAGGGTGCCTACACGCTGCTCGACGTCGAGGGCGGCAGCCCGGACGTGATCCTCATCGGCACCGGCTCGGAGGTGCAGCTCGCCGTGCAGGCGCGCACCGAGCTGGCCGAGCGCGGCATCCGGGCACGGGTCGTCTCGATGCCGTGCCGCGAGTGGTTCGAGGCGCAGGACCAGTCCTACCGCGACTCCGTGCTCCCCCCGATCGTGAAGGCCCGCGTGAGCGTGGAGGCCGGCATCGCCCAGGGCTGGCGGGAACTGGTCGGCGAGCACGGCCGGATCGTCTCGCTGGACCACTTCGGCGCCTCGGCCGACTACGCCCGCATCTTCGACGAGTTCGGGATCACCGCAGACGCCGTCGTCCGCGCCGCCGAGGAGAGCGTCCGCGCCGCGCGCGGCTGAGCCCCGGCACCCCACTTCGACCGCCAACGGAAGGAAACACGATGGCTGACCGTCTCAAGGCATTGGCCGACGCCGGAGTATCGATCTGGCTGGACGACCTGTCCCGCGAGCGCATCGAGACCGGCAACCTGGAGGAGCTGGTCAAGAGCCGCTCGGTCGTGGGGGTCACCACCAACCCGACGATCTTCGCCTCGGCCCTGTCCGACGGCGAGCGCTACGACGACCAGGTACGCGAGCTGGCCCGGGTCGGCGCGTCGCCCGACGACGCGACGTTCGAGCTGACCACCACCGACGTACGCCGGGCCTGCGACATCATGCTGCCCACCTGGGAGGCCACCGGCGGCGTCGACGGACGCGTCTCGATCGAGGTCGCACCGGCGCTCGCCGCCGACACCGACGGCACCGTCGCCGAGGCCAAGAAGCTGTGGCAGGCGGTGGAGCGCCCCAACCTGTTCATCAAGATCCCGGCCACCACCGAGGGGGCGCCGGCCATCACCTCCGTGCTCGCCGAGGGCATCAGCGTGAACGTCACGCTGATCTTCGGCCTGGAGCGCTACCAACACGTGATGGACGCCTACCTCGAGGGCCTCGAGCGGGCCCAGGCCAACGGCAAGGCGCTGCGCGACATCCACTCGGTCGCGTCGTTCTTCGTCTCGCGCGTCGACACCGAGATCGACAAGCGGCTCGACGCCTCCGATGACCCGGCGGCCGCCGGCCTGAAGGGCAAGGCCGCCATCGCCAACGCCCGGCTGGCCTACCAGAAGTACGAGGAGGTCTTCAGCGGAGACCGGTTCCGCGCCCTGAAGGAGGCCGGCGCCAACGAGCAGCGTCCGCTGTGGGCGTCGACCGGAGTGAAGAACCCCGACTACTCCGACACCATGTACGTCACCGAGCTGGTCGTCCCCAACACGGTGAACACGATGCCGGAGAAGACGATGGACGCGTTCGCCGACCACGGCGAGGTGCATGGCGACCAGGTCACCGGGCGGTACGCCGAGGCGCAGCAGGTGATGGACGACCTCCGCGAGCACGGCATCGACTACGACGACGTGATCGCGACCCTCGAGCGCGAGGGCGTGGAGAAGTTCGTCAAGTCCTGGGACGAGCTGGTCGAGACCGTGAAGGACAACCTGGCGCGCGCGGGCGCCCGGTGAGCGGCGCGCTCGAGGTGGCGGCCACCGGGGCCGCCGCCGAGGCGGTGCGGGCACTGGTGCCGGGTCTGGTCGAGGACCGGTTCGCCTCGCGGCTGTTCGCGGGAGAGGCGAACCTGTGGGGGGCGGACGCCGAGGACGAGGCCGGACGGCGGCTGGCATGGGTGGGTCTGCACCGCAGCTCCCGGCCGCTGCTGGGCGAGATCGCCGCCCTGCGCGAGGAGCTCGCCGGCGAAGGGGTCGATCACGTCGTGCTCTGCGGCATGGGCGGCTCCTCGCTGGCGCCGGAGGTGATCTGCCGCACTGCCGGCGTGGAGCTGACCGTGCTCGACTCCTCCTCCCCCGACCAGGTCCGCTCGGCGTTGGGCGACCGGCTGGAGCGCACCGTGGTGGTGGTCTCCAGCAAGTCCGGCTCGACCGTGGAGACCGACTCCCAGCGACGCGCGTTCGAGGCGGCCTTCCGTGAGGCAACACTGGACCCGACTCGACGCATCGTGATCGTCACCGACCCCGGGAGCCCGTTGGACCAGCAGGCCCGCCAGGACGGCTACCGGGTGATCAACGCCGACCCGGAGGTGGGTGGGCGCTACTCGGCCCTTACCGCCTTCGGGCTGGTTCCCAGCGGCCTCGCCGGCGCCGACATCGAGGCGCTGCTCGACGAGGCGGACGCGGTCGCGGACCTGCTCGCCGACGACGACGAGGGCAACCCGGGCCTGCGCCTGGGCGCGGCGCTCGGTGGGACCAGCCCCCTGCGCGACAAGCTGGTGCTGGTCGACGAGGGCTCGGGAATCGTCGGCTTCGCCGACTGGGCCGAGCAGCTGATCGCGGAGAGCACCGGCAAGCAGGGCACCGGTCTGCTCCCGGTCGTGGTCGAGGACGACAGCGCCCCCGAGGTGGCCCTGCCGCCGCGCGACGTCACCCTGGTACGGCTGGTCGCGGACGAGGACACCGGCTCCCCCGACGACGATGCCGCCGGCGACGATGACGCCGGCGCCGGCGCAGGCGCCGCGAGCGCCGCCGGTGCCGCGGCCGACCAGGCGGACGCCGCGACCGGTGGCTCGGACGTGCACGTCAGCGGCCCGCTCGGTGCGCAGCTGCTGCTGTGGGAGGTGGCCGTGGCCACCGCGGGCCGGGTGCTCGGCATCAACCCCTTCGACCAGCCCGATGTGGAGAGCGCGAAGAAGGCCGCCCGGGAGATGCTCGAGGGCGCCCCGGAGCGCACCGCGCCGGACCTGACCGACGGTGCCGTGGAGATCCGGGCCCTGGGCGGGCCGTGGCTCGGCGAGGCCGACACGGTGCGTGAAGCAGTGACCGCCCTGGTGGCCCAGGTCGACGCCGAAGTCGGCTACCTGGCGGTGATGGCCTATCTCGACCGGGAGGCCCATGCGCAGCTGGCCGGCGTACGCCGCCGCCTGGCGCTGCGCGCCCGCCGGCCGGTGACCTTCGGGTGGGGCCCGCGCTTCCTGCACTCGACCGGCCAGTTCCACAAGGGCGGGCCGCCGGTCGGCGTGTACCTGCAGGTCACCGCCGACCCGGTTCAGGACCTCCCGGTGCCGGGGCGTGACTTCACCTTCGGCACGCTGATCGCCGCGCAGGCGGCCGGGGACGCGCGCGTGCTCGCCGAGCACGAGCGGCCGGTGCTGCGCCTGCACCTGACCGACCTGGACACCGGTCTCGCCCAGCTGGAAGAGGCCTTGGGGTGAGCCCGTCGCACTACACCGACGCCACCGGTACGGAGTTCGTCAACCCGTTGCGCGACCCGCAGGACCGGCGACTGCCCCAGATCGCCGGCCCCTGCGGACTGGTCATCTTCGGCGTCACCGGCGACCTGTCCCGCAAGAAGCTGATGCCCGCGGTCTACGACCTCGCCAACCGCGGGCTGCTGCCCCCCGGCTTCTCGCTGGTCGGCTTCGCGCGCCGCGACTGGGCCGACCAGGACTTCGCGCAGATCGTGCACGACGCCGTGAAGGCGCACGCCCGCACGGAGTTCCGGGAGGAGGTCTGGCAGCAGCTCTCCGAGGGCTTCCGCTTCGTGCAGGGCGACTTCAGCGACGACGTGGCGTTCGAGACGTTGCGCCAGACGCTGGCCGACCTCGACCGGGTGCGCGGGACCGGCGGCAACCACGCCTTCTACCTCTCCATCCCGCCCCGGTTCTTCTCCGAGACGATCGGCCAGCTGAAGAAGCACGGCCTGGCCGCCCAGACGATGGACTCCTGGCGCCGCGTGGTGGTGGAGAAGCCGTTCGGCAGCAACCTGGAGACCGCGCGCGAGCTGAACGCCACGATCTCGGAGGTCTTCCCGCCGGAGTCGGTGTTCCGGATCGACCACTACCTGGGCAAGGAGACGGTGCAGAACATCCTCGCGATGCGCTTCGTGAACGCGATGTTCGAGCCGATCTGGAACTCCAACTACGTCGACCACGTGCAGATCACCATGGCCGAGGACATCGGCATCGGAGGCCGGGCCGGCTACTACGACGGCATCGGGGCCGCCCGCGACGTGATCCAGAACCACCTCCTCCAGCTGATGGCGCTGATCGCGATGGAGGAGCCGCCCTCCTTCGACGCGCAGAGCCTGCGGATCGAGAAGCAGAAGGTGCTGCAGTCGGTGGTGCTCCCCCGGCGCCTGGACCTCTACACCACCCGCGCGCAGTACGCCGAGGGCTGGGCCGGCGGGGTGAAGGTGCCCGGCTACACCGACGAGCAGGACATCCCGCGCGACTCGCGCACCGAGACCTACGCCGCGATCAAGCTCAACATCGAGTCGCGGCGGTGGGCGAACGTGCCGTTCTACATCCGCACCGGCAAGCGGCTCGGACGGCGGGTCACCGAGGTCGCAGTGGTGTTCAAGCGCGCACCGCACCTGCCGTTCAGCGACACCGCCACCGAGGAGCTGTCCGAGAACGCGCTGGTGATCCGGATCCAGCCCGACGAGGGCACCACGATCCGGTTCGGCGCGAAGGTCCCCGGCACCGCCATGGAGATCCGCGACGTCAGCATGGACTTCGCCTACGGCGGGTCGTTCACCGAGTCCAGCCCGGAGGCCTACGAGCGGCTGATCCTGGACGTCCTTCTCGGTGAGCCGCCGCTGTTCCCGCGGCACGAGGAGGTCGAGCTGTCCTGGAAGATCCTCGACCCGATCGTGGAGTACTGGGCCAAGCACGGCCGCCCGGACACCTACCCCGCCGGAACGTGGGGTCCGGAGTCGGCAGTGAAGATGCTGGCCCGCGACGGGCGCACCTGGCGGCGCCCGTGAGGTACGCCGCTCGCGCCCTGGCCGTCCGCTCCCGTCCCCGCAGCCAGCAGGAGGCCCGATGATCGAGCTGACCGACACCAGCTCCAGCGAGATCGCCGCGGAGTTCGTCCGGGCCCGGCGGCGCGCCGGCAGCCCCGCGATGGGCATGGTGATGACGCTGATCGTGGCGGTGGCCGAGGAGGACGCCGAGGCGGCGATGGATGCCGCCCGGCTGGCGTCGCGGGAGCACCCGGCCCGGGTGCTCGGCGTGATCCTCGGCAACGGCCGCGGCAAGGCCCAGGTCGACGCCCAGGTCGGCATCGGGTCAGGCTGGACCGGCGAGACCGCGCTGATCCGGCTGAGCGGCGAGGTCACCCGGCACGCCGAGTCCGTCGTACTCCCGCTGCTGCTGCCGGACTCCCCCGCGGTCGTGTGGTGGCCGACCAACGCGCCCGACGACCCGGCCGCAGACCGGCTCGGCGCACTGGCCAAGCGCCGGATCACAGACGCCGCGGCGGCGCCGCACAACAAGGCCCGCGCCATGCTCACCCAGTGCGAGGCGTACTCCCCCGGCAACACCGACCTGTCCTGGACCCGGATCACCGGGTGGCGAGCGCTGCTCGCCGCCGCGCTCGACCAGAACCCGGGCAAGGTCATCGCCGCCTCGGTCGCCGCCGAGCGGATCAGCCCGAGTGCCGAGCTGCTCGCGGCCTGGCTCGCGGACCGGCTGAAGGTGCCGGTGACCCGCTCCAGCTCGGGGGGCCCGGGGATCACCGACGTGGTCCTGGAGACGCGCCAGGGCGACGTGTCGCTGGTGCGCTATGACGGCAAGCTCGCCACGCTCGCGGCACCGATGCAGCCCGACCGGCCGGTGGCGCTGAAGCGACGCGGCGTCGCGGAGCTGCTCGCCGAGGAGCTGCGCCGGCTGGATCCGGACGAGATCTACGAGCGCACCGTCAAGCGCCTGGTGAAGATGCACACCGCGAAGACCCGCGAGGATTCGACGAAGAAGGGAGCGTGACCGTGTCCGCACCGCAGATCCTGGTCCATGACGACACCGACCAGCTCGCCGGCGCCTTCGCCGCCCGGCTGATCACCCGGCTCGCCGACCTGCAGGCCGACGGACAGGTCCCCTCGGTCGTGCTGACCGGCGGCTCCATCGCCTACACCGCCTATCGCGCCGTGGTCGACTCGCCGGCGTGCGGCGCGGTCGACTGGTCCCGGGTGGACTTCTGGTGGGGCGACGAGCGGTTCGTGCCGGGCGACAGCGACGACCGCAACGCGAAGGCGGCGTTCGGCTCGTTCCTCGACCACGTCGGCGTCGACCGCGAGCGGGTGCACGTGATGCCTGCCTCCGACGGTGAGTACGGCGACGACGTGGACGCGGCCGCTGCGGCGTACGCCGAGGAGCTGCGGGCGCACACGCCGCTGGACCGCGCCGGGGAACCGTTGTTCGACGTACTCATCCTGGGCATCGGCCAGAACGGCCATTGTGCGTCGCTGATGCCCGACGCCCCCGCCCTCGACGACGAGCGGCCGGTGGTGGCTGTGCGCGACTCACCCAAGCCGCCACCGACACGGATCTCCATGACCTTCGGGCCGCTGCTGCGCGCCCGGGAGCTGTGGTGGATCGCCGCCGGCGACGACAAGGCCGGCCCGGTGCACGACGCGGTCAACGGTGCCGACGTACGCCGCGTCCCCGCCGCGAAGCCGCGCGGCCTCGACCGGACCATGTGGCTGCTCGACCGGGCCGCGGCCTCCCGGCTGCGCTGAGCCCGGCTGCCGCGGGTCACAGCAGTCCCGTCTGCCTCGGCTTCATCAAGGTATGCAGGCGAACCCGCGCTTCCCATGACGAGCTCGTCGTGGGAAGTGCGGGTTCGACAACAGACCTTGGGGAAACCGGCCGAGCCACCCCAGAGCCGGCACCGGCCCGCGCCGCGCCCGGCCGCCCGGCTCGCCAGCGGGGCAGGAGCTACCGAGCGATCTACCGAGTGCCCTACCGGGCTATCTCGCCGCGCTTGCGCCGGTCGCGCAGTGTCTTCAGGGCCTCGTCGAGGATGTCCTCGGCCTCCTGGTCGGAGCGCCGCTCCTTCACGTAGGCCAGATGCGTCTTGTAGGGCTCGATCTTCGGCGGCGGCGGAGGGTTGGTGGAGTCCTGGCTGGCCGGCAGACCGCAGCGCGGGCAGTCCCAGGACTCGGGCACCTGCGCCTCGACGGCGAAGGTGATCACCGACTCGTGCTCGTGGGCGCAGAAGTAGACCACGCGTTGGCGTGGAGCCGCGTCGCCGCGCTCGGCCTCACCCATCGGACCGGAGCCGACACGGCTGCCCCGGATCGCGTTCTGTCCACCGGCCACGCTGATGACTCCTGTCAGGTCTGGTTCAGCTGCCGCTCTTCAGCAGCAAGCCCAAGGCGATGATGCAAGCGAACCAGATCACGCCGGCGCCGATCGTGATCCGGTCGAGGTTGCGCTCGGCGACGGAGGAGCCTCCGAGACCGCTGGAGACGCCGCCTCCGAACATGTCCGAGAGCCCGCCGCCCCGGCCCTTGTGGAGCAGGATCAGCAGGATGAGCAGCAGGCTGGTCAGCATGAGCAGCACAGTCAAGGTGATAACCACGGTGGGACAGCCTAACTCACGAGGAGATGATCACAGGACGGGCATGTCGTAAAACCGGCAGATGCCGCCGAACTCGTCGGCCTGCAGGCTCGCGCCGCCGACCAGGCAGCCGTCGACGTCGGGCTGGGCCATGATGCCGGCGACGTTGGCCGCCTTGACCGAGCCGCCGTACAGGAGGCGTACGGCGTTGCCCGCCTCGGCGTCGACGTTCTCGCGCACCCATGCCCGGATCGCCGCACAGACCTCCTGCGCATCGTCGGGAGTGGCGACCTCACCCGTGCCGATCGCCCAGATCGGCTCGTAGGCGATCACCGCGCGGGCGATGCGCTCGGCGTCCAGGCCGGCCAGCGACCCGGCCAGCTGGTCCACGCAGTGCGCGACGTGGCCCCCGGACTGGCGGATCTCGTGGTGCTCTCCGACGCACACGATGGGCACCATCCCCGCGTCGAAGGCCTTGACCGCCTTGGCGGAGACGGTGGCGTCGGTCTCGTCGTGCCCCTGGCGCCGCTCGGAGTGCCCGACGACCACGTAGGAGCAGCCGAGCTTGGCCAGCATGGCCGCGGAGACGTCTCCGGTGTGCGCCCCGTTGTCGTGCACCGAGACGTCCTGGGCGCCGTACTTGACCTTGAGCCGGTCGCCGTCGACCAGGGTCTGCACGCTGCGCAGGTCGGTGAACGGCGGAAGCACCACCACCTCGACCTTGCCGTAGTCGTGCTTCTTGTCCGACAGCGTCCAGGCCAGCTTCTGCACCAGGACCACGGCCTCCTGGTGGTTCAGGTTCATCTTCCAGTTGCCGGCCATCAGCGGCACGCGGGAGTGGGGCATCGGGTCTCTTTCTCTGGTGCGGGTCGGCGGGGTCAGGACAAGACGTCGATGCCGGGCAGGCGGCGTCCCTCGAGGTACTCCAGGCTGGCGCCGCCGCCGGTGGAGATGTGTCCGAACGCGCCCTCGTCGAAGCCGAGTTGGCGCACCGCCGCGGCGGAGTCGCCCCCACCGACCACGGAGAGCCCGTCGACCCGGGTGAGTGCCTCGGCCACGGCGCGGGTGCCGGAGGCGAACTCGGGGAACTCGAAGACCCCCATCGGCCCGTTCCAGAACACAGTGCGGGCGTCGGTGAGGGCCTCGGCGAAGGCACGCTCGGTGTCCGGGCCGATGTCCAGGCCGATCCGGTCGGCGGGGATCGCGTCGGCGGCGACGACGGCGGCCGAGGCCGAGCGGTCGAACGTCTCGGCGACCCGCACGTCGCTGGGGAGCAGGATCTGCACTCCGGTGCGGCGGGCCCGGTCGAGGTACTCGCGGCAGGTGTCGAGCTGGTCCTCCTCGAGCAGGCTGGTGCCGACCTCGTGGCCCTGGGCCTTCAGGAAGGTGAACACCATCCCGCCGCCGATGAGCAGCCGGTCCGCCTTGCCGAGCAGGTTGTCGATCACGCCGAGCTTGTCGGAGACCTTGGACCCGCCGAGTACCACGACGTAGGGCCGGTCGGGGTCCTCGGTGAGCCGGCGCAGCACGTCGATCTCGGCGGCGACCAGGTCGCCCATCGCGTGCGGCAGCCGCTGCGCCACGTCGTACACCGACGCCTGCTTGCGGTGCACCACCCCGAAGCCGTCGCTGACGAACACGTCGGCCAGCTCCGCGAGCCGGTCGGCGAAGGCGCCGCGCTCGGCGTCGTCCTTGCTGGTCTCGCCCGGGTTGAAGCGGACGTTCTCCAGCACCGCGACCTGCCCGTCGGCGAGACCGTCGACCACAGCGCGGGCCCGGTCACCGACGGTGTCCTCGGCGAACGCCACGTCGGCGCCGAGCAGCTCGCCCAGGCGGGCAGCCACCGGAGCAAGGGAGTACGCCGGGTCTGGCTCGCCCTTGGGCCGACCGAGATGGGCCGCCACGACGACCCGGGCGCCGGACTCGGTCAGCCGACGGATCGTCGGGACGCTGGCGCGCACCCGGCCGTCGTCGGTGATCCGGCCGTCCTCGACCGGCACGTTCAGGTCGGAGCGGACCAGCACCCGGCGACCGCGCAGGTCGCCGAGGTCGTCGATGCGGGGCTGCTTCTGCCGATTCTCGTGGGTGCTCGATGCCATGCCGGCGCGGCGCCTCAGAGGCTCTCGCCGACGTAGCTGATCAGGTCAGCCAGCCGGTTGGAGTAGCCCCACTCGTTGTCGTACCAGCCGACCGTCTTGACCTGGTTGCCGATCACCTTGGTCAGGCCGGCGTCGAAGATGCAGGAGGCCGGGTCAGTGACGATGTCGGAGGACACCAGCGGCGCCTCGGTGTAGCGCAGGTAGCCCTTCAGCGGCCCCTCGGCGGCGGTGCGCACGGCGGCGTTGACCTCCTCCACCGAGGTCTCCCGCCCCACCTCGACGGTCAGGTCGGTCGCCGAGCCGGTCGGCACGGGCACCCGAACGGCGTAGCCGTCGAGCTTGCCCTTGAGCTCGGGCAGCACCAGGCCGATCGCCTTGGCCGCGCCGGTGGAGGTCGGCACGACGTTGATCGCCGCGGCACGCGCGCGGCGCAGGTCCTTGTGCGGGCCGTCCTGGAGGTTCTGGTCCTGGGTGTAGGCGTGGATGGTGGTCATCAGCCCCTTGACGATGCCGAACTCGTCGTGCAGCGCCTTCGCCATCGGGGCCAGGCAGTTCGTGGTGCACGAGGCGTTGGAGATCACCGTGTGGGCGGACGGGTCGTAGTCGGTGTGGTTGACGCCCATCACCACGGTGACGTCCTCGTTCTTCGCGGGAGCGGAGATGATCACCTTCTTGGCGCCGGCCTCGACGTGCGCGGCGGCCTTGGTGGCGTCGGTGAAGAAGCCGGTCGACTCGACCACGACGTCGACGCCGAGGTCCTTCCACGGCAGCTGGGCCGGGTCCTTCTCGGCGAGGATCTTCAGGGTCTGGTCGCCGACCTTGATCCCGTCGCCGGTCACCGACACCTCGGCCGGGTAGCGACCGAGGATGGAGTCGTAGCGCAGCAGGTGCGCCATCGTCTCCAGGTCGCCGAGGTCGTTCGCGGCGACGATCTCGATGTCGGTCTGACCGCTGTCCGCCTGCGCCTGGACGGCCCGGAAGAAGTTGCGGCCGATGCGGCCGAAGCCGTTGATACCTACACGAACAGTCACGGTAGCCAGCTCCCAGCTTGGTGGTCGGTGTGGTCGCTTCCGACCCTATCGTGGGTCACCGACGGGCGTGAGAGGCGTCCGTCCCGGACCTACTCGTCGTCGTCGAGGAGGTCGGGCGTGAGGCTGGCCTCGGTGTCGGGTACGCCGAGGTCGTGGGCGCGCTTGTCGGCCATGGCCAGCAGTCGGCGCACCCGGCCGGCGATGGCGTCCTTGGTCAGCGGCGGCTCGTGCAGCTGACCGAGCTCCTCGAGCGAGGCCTGCTTGTGCTTGAGGCGCAGCTCGCCGGCCATCCGCAGGTGGTCCGGGACGTCTTCGGCGAGGATCTCCATCGCCCGCTCGACCCGGGCACCGGCGGCGACGGCCGCACGCGCCGAGCGACGCAGGTTGGCGTCGTCGAAGTTGGCCAGCCGGTTGGCGGTGGCCCGGACCTCCCGGCGCATCCGCCGCTCCTCCCAGGCCATCAGTGACTCGTGGGCTCCGAGCCGGGTGAGCAGCGCACCGATCGCGTCGCCGTCACGGATCACCACGCGGTCCACCCCGCGCACCTCGCGCGCCTTGGCGGGGATCCCCAGTCGGCGGGCGGCTCCGACCAGCGCGAGCGCTGCCTCCGGCCCGGGGCAGGTCACCTCCAGCGCGGACGAGCGGCCCGGCTCGGTGAGCGACCCGTGCGCCAGGAACGCACCACGCCAGGCGGCCACGGCGTCGCAGCCGGCGCCGGAGACCACCTGTGGCGGCAGGCCGCGCACCGGACGGCCGCGGTTGTCGAGCAGGCCGGTCTGGCGGGCCAGCGCCTCGCCGTCGCGCACCACCCGGACCACGTAGCGGCTGCCCTTGCGCATGCCGTTCGCGGCGACCACGACCACCTCGGAGGGGTGCCCGTAGATCTCGGCGATGTCGCGGCGCAGACGGCGCGCGGCCGCGCCGGTGTCCAGCTCGGCCTCGACCACGATCCGGCCGCTGACGATGTGCAGGCCGCCGGCGAAGCGCAGCATCGAGGAGACCTCGGCCTTGCGGCAGCAGGACTTGGTGATCGTGGAGCTGGCCAGCTCCGCCTTGACCTGTGCCGTCATCGCCATGCGTCCGATCCTGCCACGTCCGGGCCCCATCCGTTCAAACACGTCTCGCGCGGTCGGCAGGGGGTGCCGACGTCGGGCGACACCCTATGCCCCGCTCAGGATCCGCGCATACGCATCGGCCAACTTCACATGGTCGTGACGCGGACTTCCGTCGGCTGCGGCGACGTCGGCCACCACGAGCTCAGCGCCGTACCCGCGCGCGCACTCGCGCAGCCGGGTCTCGTCCTGGACGCTGCGCACGTCGGCGAGCACGACGTCCAGGGTGAGGTCGTGGGCGTGGCTGACCAGGACGTCGAGGTGGTTCTCCGGAGAGAACCCGTCGGTCTCCCCGGTCTGCGGCTCGAGGTTGAGCACCACCGCGCGGCGGGCCGGGGTGGTCACCAGGGCCTGACGCAGCTCGGGCACCAGCAGGTGCGGGATCACGCTGGTGAACCAGGACCCGGGCCCGAGCACCACCCAGTCGGCCCGTCCGACGGCGGCCAGCGCCTCCGGGCAGGCCGGCGGCTCGGCCGGGTCGAGCGCCACCGAGACGACCTGGCCGTCGGTCGAGGCGACCTCGACCTGGCCGCGCACGCCGGTCAGCGTCGTCGGGTCGGCCCCGTCGAGCCCGCGCACCTGGGCGGTGATGTCGAGCGGGGTCAGCGCCATCGGCAGCACCCTGCCCTGCGCGCCGAGCAGCCGAGCGACCCATTCCAGGCCGTGCACGTGGTCGCCGAGCAGCTCCCACAACGCCACGATCAGCAGGTTCCCGACCGCGTGCTGGTCCATCTCCCCGTGACTGTCGAAGCGGTGCTGCAGCACCCGCGCCCAGGTGCTCCCCCAGTCGTCGTCGTCGCACAACGCGGCCAGCGCCTGGCGCAGGTCTCCGGGCGGAAGTACGCCGAACTCGCGGCGCAGCCGGCCCGAGGAGCCGCCGTTGTCGGCGACGGTGACGACGGCGCACAGGTCGTCGACCACGCGTCGCAGGGCGGACAGCGAGGCGGCCAACCCGTGCCCCCCGCCGAGCGCGACGACCCTCATCTACTCGCGCCCCAGGTCGCGGTGCATCGGCCGGGCGTCCAGGCCCTGGGCCCGCAGCCGGGCGGCGATCTCCTCGGTCATCGCCACGCTGCGGTGCTTCCCACCGGTGCAGCCGATGGCCACGGTGACGAAGCGCTTGCCCTCGCGCAGGTAGCCCTCCGTGACGGCCTCCACCAGCCCGACGTACCGGTCGAGGAACTCCTTGGCCTCGGGCCGCTCCTTCACGTAGTCGGCCACCTCGTGGTCGCGCCCGGAGAGGTGACGCAGCTCCGGCACCCAGTGCGGGTTGGGCAGGAACCTCATGTCGGCGACCAGGTCGGCGTCGACCGGGATGCCGTACTTGAAGCCGAAGCTGACCACGGTGACCTTGAGCGCCGTGGTCTGGTCGGTGCCGAAGGCCTCGGCGACCTTGTCGGTGAGCTGGTGCACGTTGAGGTTGGAGGTGTCGATGATCACGTCGGCGTCTCCACGCAACGACGCCATCACGGCGCGCTCGCGGCGGAGCCCGTCGAGCAGACGACCGCCCTCCTGCAGCGGGTGCGGCCGGCGCGCCGCCTCCTGGCGGCGGACCAGGACCTCGTCGCTGGCCTCGAGGTAGAGCAGCGTGGTGCGCCGGCCGGTCTTGCCCTGGGCGAGCACCTCCTGCAAGGAGGCGAAGAACGACCCGGAGCGTACGTCGACGACCACCGCGATCGGCTGCAGCACCCCCTGCGACTCGTCGACGAGCCGGACCACGTCCGGAACCAGCTGCGGGGGCAGGTTGTCGACCACGAAGAAACCGAGGTCCTCCAGCTCCTTGGCGGCCGTGCTGCGCCCGGCCCCGGTCATGCCGGTCACCACGACCAGCTCGCCCTTCAGCTCCGCCATCAGTGGTCCTCGCTCCCCTCGGTCGTCCGGGCCGGCTGGGCCGGCTGGGCCGGTGGCTGCGCCCGGGACTCCGGCGTCGGCTCGGTGTCGTCGATGATCTCACCGGTCGCGGTGTTCACGGTGGGGGTACGCCGCCCCGCCGGCTGCTCGGCGAGCGCCAGCACGATCGCCTCGGCCGTCCGCGGCCCGATGCCGGGCACCTGCGCGATCTCCTCGGCACCGGCCGCGCGAAGTTTGCGCAGGGACCCGAAGTGCCGCAGCAGCGTCTTGCGGCGCACCTCCCCCAGACCCGGCACGCCGTCGAGGACGCTCTCCACCATCGACCGCGAACGCCGCGAGCGGTGGTGGGTGATGGCGAAGCGGTGCGCCTCGTCGCGGATGCGCTGCAGGAGGTAGAGCCCCTCGCTGGTCCGCGGCAGCACCAGCGGGTCCTCCTGGTCAGGGAGCCACACCTCCTCCAACCGCTTGGCCAGGCCGCACACCGGGACGTCGTCGATGCCGAGCTCGTCGAGCGCGCGCTGCGCCGCGGCCACCTGCGGCGGACCGCCGTCGACCACCACCAGGCCGGGGACGTAGGCGAACTTGCGGGGTCGCCCGGTCTCGGGGTCGACCAGCGCGGGCCCCTCCCCGCCGTCGCCGGAGCCGTCCACGTCGATCTCCGGCGACTCGGCGCGCTCGTCGAGCAGCCGACGGAACCGGCGGGTGATCACCTCGTGCATCGCGGCGACGTCGTTCTGCCCCACCGGGGAGCGACCGTCGCCGCGGATCACGAAGCGGCGGTACTCGCTCTTGCGCGCAAGCCCGTCCTCGAACACCACCATCGACCCGACCACCTCGGTGCCCTGGAGATTGGAGATGTCGTAGCACTCGATGCGCAGCGGGGCGCCGGGCAGCTCCAGGGCCAGCTGGAGCTCCTCCAGTGCCCGGTTGCGGGTGGTCAGGTCGCTGGCCCGCTTCGTCTTGTGCAGCGCGAGCGCCTGCTTGGCGTTGCGCGCGACGGTCTCCTGCAGCGCCTTCTTGTCGCCGCGCTGCGGGACCCGCAGGGACACCCGGGCACCGCGCAGCTCGCTCAGCCACTGCTCGAGCGCGGGCGCGTCGTCGGGCAGCGCCGGGACCAGGACCTCGCGGGGGATCCCGTCCGCGATCTCGCCGTCGTAGAGCTGCTGAAGGAATCGCTCGACGAGGTCGCCGGTCGAGGCGTCGTCCACGATGTCGGCGACCCAGCCTCGCTGACCGCGGATCCGCCCACCGCGCACGTAGAAGATCTGTACCGCGACCTCGAGCGGGTCCTCGGCGAAGGCGATCACGTCGGCGTCGGTGCCGTCGCCGAGCACCACCTGCTGCTTCTCCAGAGCCCGGTTGAGGGCGCCGATGTCGTCGCGCAGCCGGGCGGCGCGCTCGAAGTCCATGTCCGCCGAGGCGGCGTACATCTCCTTCTCCAGCCGCTTGACGAAGCCGGTGGTCTGCCCGGACATGAAGTCGCAGAAGTCGTCGACGATCGCGCGGTGCTCCTCCGCGGAGACCCGGTCCACGCAGGGGGCCGCGCACTTGCCGATGTAGCCGAGCAGGCAGGGGCGGCCGATCTGCGCTGAACGTTTGAACACGCCGTTCGAGCACGAGCGCATCGGGAACACCCGCAGCAGCAGGTCGACGGTCTCGCGGATCGCCCAGGCGTGGGAGTACGGCCCGAAGTAGCGCACGCCCTTCTTCTTCGCACCCCGGCCGACCATCACCCGGGGGTACTCCTCGTTCAGCGTGACGGCGAGCCACGGGTAGGACTTGTCGTCGCGGTACTTGACGTTGAACCGTGGATCGAACTCCTTGATCCAGGAGTACTCCAGCTGCAGCGCCTCGACCTCGGTGTTCACCACCGTCCACTCCACCGAGGCGGCCGTGGTCACCATCGTGGCAGTGCGCGGGTGCAGGTGCGCCACGTCCTGGAAGTACGACGTCAGCCGGGCCCGGAGGCTCTTCGCCTTGCCGACGTAGATGACCCGGCGGTTCTCGTCGCGGAAGCGGTAGACCCCGGGCGAGACCGGGATGGAGCCCGGCGCAGGACGGTACGTCGATGGGTCGGCCACCCCTCAACTCTACGGGGCGGCACCTGCCGGACCGGACCCTCCCGGAGCGCTCTGGCTCACCCGTGGAGGCGCTGCAGCACGAGGCGAAGCCGGTCCTCGAGCCGGCGGTTCTCCGGCGCCGAGTCCGTGAAGAAGGCCCTGCGCCCTGGCGGAGGCAGGAATCCGACGATGTCCATCACGTCGAAGTACGGTGCCGGCTCGCGGCCGGTCTGTCGAACGTACGCCGCTGCGAAGGAGTCGGCGGCAGGATCGCCGTGCACCACGGCGATGTTGGTCGAGCAGTGTGCGACGTCCAGCCAGGCAGGGCCGATCGATGTCTCCACCCAGTCGACGACGCCGGTGACGCCGTCGCCGTCCCAGAGCACGTTGCGCGGCTGGAAGTCGCGGTGGATGAAGCAGGGCCGGTACGCCGGCGGCTCGGTGCGCAGTACGGCGAACGCGTCACGCCACACCCCCGCGTCCCGGGCCCACGGCGGCACGCGGAACTTGGCCTCCCACGCCCACGACTGGTACTCGCGGATCGAGCGTCTCGCGGGGACCTCGTGCACAGCCGCCAACGTCCGGGCCAGCGCGATGAGGTCCGCCTCCCCGACACGTGTCACGTCCGTCGCACCGGGCAGTAGCGACATCAGGTGCGCGGCCACCCCGCAGTGGTCGCCGTGCGCATCGAGGGCCAGCGTGCGCGGCGCGGGGACCGAGGAGTCGGCCAGCATCCGCTGGGTCTCGCTTTCCCGCGCGGTGAGGGCGCCTCCGTGCGTGCGCCACGGCTCCCGCGTCATCAGTCGGAGTACGGCGCGGCGTCCCGCGTCTCCGGTCAGCGCGAGCATGGTGGACGTCCAGCCACCCACCAGCTCCCGCACCTCGACGACCGGGCCGAGCACCCCAGCGGCCCACTGGATGGCACGGGCATGCTCTACCTCGGCCGGGACGGGGTCTCGACGAGCTCGACCGACCGGGATGGTGGGGTCCACCGACATGCCGGCATCACATCATGCGCTCGACGCCGGTCTGCTCAGGCGCGCACGATCCGATCGCCCTTGACGTCGATGGCGACCTTCGGCAGGGGCGAGGGCGCCGGCCCGCCCACCACCGAGCCGTCCTCGACGGAGAACTGGCTGCCGTGGCAGGGGCACACGATCGTGCCGTCGGTGATCTGCGCGACCAGGCACTGCTGGTGCGTGCACACGGCGCTGAACGCCTTGAACTCCCCCTTGCTGGGCTGGGTCACCACGACCTTCTGCGCGTCGAGGATCTCGCCCCCGCCGACCGGCACGTCGGCGGTGCCGGTGAGCACGTCGCCCGAGGCGCCCTTGGTGGCACCGCCGCCGGAACCGGTGTCGCTCGCGTTGCTGGCTTCGCCCCCACAGGCGGCCAGGAGCGGGAAGAGCACGGCGCTACCGGCCGCACCGCGCAGCACGACTCGGCGAGACAGCTCGCCCTGCGGCTCGGCGGACGTCCGCTCGTCGCGGGTGGGCTCGGTCATCGACATTCTCCTCTGGTCGCCTGGTGGGCACCGGGCCCGGACATGTCGTCACCGTCCGGGACAGGCCTGCCCTGACTACTACGAACGGAGGCGGCCGATAGTTCACGCCGAGCACGGCCGTCTGGTCGTTCGGCACGGATCGACCGACCGCGGCACGGCACGGCACGGCAGGGCACGACACGACACGACAACGATGCGGCGCTCACGCCCCGGCAGCCGCCTCCGCACGCTTGGCGGCCGGCTTCTTCCGGGCCCGGGTCGTCGCCTTCTTCCTCGTGCCACGGGGCGCCGGACGATCGCCCAGCAGCGGCTTGAGGAACGCACCGGTGTAGCTGGCAGGGTCCGCCGCCACCTGCTCGGGGGTGCCCTCGGACACCACCATGCCGCCGCGGCTCCCACCGTCGGGACCCATGTCGACCAGCCAGTCGGCGGTCTTGATCACGTCGAGGTTGTGCTCGATGACCAGCACCGTGTTGCCCGCGTCGACAAGCCGGCCGAGAACCAGCAGCAACTTGCGGATGTCCTCGAAGTGCAGCCCGGTGGTCGGCTCGTCGAGCACGTACACCGTGCGGCCGGTGGATCGCTTCTGCAGCTCCGCGGCGAGCTTCACCCGCTGTGCCTCGCCGCCGGACAGTGTCGGCGCCGGCTGACCGAGGCGCACGTAGCCCAGACCGACGTCGACCAGGGTGCGCAGGTGCCGCGCGATCGCCGGGATCGCCTCGAAGAAGTCGACCGCCTCCTCGATCGGCATGTCCAGCACCTCGGCGATGGTCTTGCCCTTGTAGTGCACCTCGAGGGTCTCGCGGTTGTAGCGCGCCCCGTGGCAGACCTCACACGGGACGTAGACGTCGGGAAGGAAGTTCATCTCGATCTTGATCGTGCCGTCGCCCGAGCAGGCCTCGCAGCGGCCGCCCTTGACGTTGAACGAGAACCGGCCCGGGAGGTAGCCGCGCATCTTCGCCTCCGGCGTGGACGCGAACAGCTTGCGGACGTGGTCGAAGACGCCGGTGTACGTGGCTGGGTTGGACCGCGGCGTACGACCGATCGGCGACTGGTCGACGTGGATCACCTTGTCCACGTGCTCGGCTCCGTCGATCCGCTGGTGCCGACCGGGGACGGTCCGGGCGTTGTAGATCTGCTTGGCCAGCGCGGTGTAGAGGATGTCGTTGACCAGTGTCGACTTGCCCGAGCCGGACACTCCGGTCACGGCCACGAACAGACCGAGCGGGAAGGACACGTCGACGTTGCGGAGGTTGTGCTCCTTGGCGCCGCGCACGACCAGCTCGCGGCCCTTCGTGCGGGGCCGGCGTACGTCGGGCACCGGGATCTGCTTGCGGCCGGACAGATACAGCCCGGTCTGCGAGTCGTGGTGGTTCAGCAGCTCGTCGACGGTGCCCGAGACGACCACCTGGCCGCCGTGCTCGCCGGCGCCCGGGCCGATGTCGACCACCCAGTCGGCGGTGCGGATGGTGTCCTCGTCGTGCTCGACGACGATCAGCGTGTTGCCGAGCTCCTTGAGCCGCACCAGCGTCTCGATCAACCGGTGGTTGTCCCGCTGGTGCAGGCCGATCGACGGCTCGTCCAGGACGTAGAGCACCCCCACCAGGCCGGCGCCGATCTGGGTGGCGAGCCGGATCCGCTGCGCCTCCCCGCCCGACAGGGAGCCGGAGGGACGGTCCAGGGACAGGTAGTCGAGACCGACGTCGAGCAGGAAGTTGAGCCGCTCCTGGATCTCCTTGAGCACACGCTCGCCGATCTGGCGCTCCCGAGCGGTCAGGTCCAGCGAGGCCAGGAAGTCGGCGGCCTCGTTGATCGGGAGCGCGCACACCTCGGCGATGTTCTTCTCGCCGCCGTCGCCGGGCAGCGTGACCGCGACCGACACCGGCTTGAGCCGGCTGCCCTGGCAGGTGGGGCACGGCACCTCGCGCATGTAGCCCTCGAACCGCTCGCGGCTCGTGTCGGTCTCCGCCTCGCGGTGCCGCCGCTCGATGTAGGGCCGCACCCCCTCGAAGCTGGTGTAGTAGGACCGCTCCCGGCCGTAGCGGTTGCGGTGCCGCACGTGCACCTTCGTCGAGTGGCCGTCCAGGATGGAGCGCCGCGCCTTCGCAGGCAGATCCTCCCAGGGGGTGTTCAGGTCGAAGCCGAGCTCCTGCCCCAACGCGTGCAGCAGCCGGGTGAAGAACTCCGCGACGTGCGCGCCGGACCAGGGCCCGATCACGCCCTCGCCCAGCGTCTGGGTGGGGTCGGAGATCACCAGCTCGGGGTCGACCTCCATCCGCGTGCCGAGCCCGTGACAGTCCGGGCAGGCGCCGTAGGGCGAGTTGAACGAGAACGACCGCGGCTCCAGCTCCTCGAACGACAGGTCGTCGTGGAGACAGGCCAGGTGCTCGGAGAAGGTGCGCTCGCGGTGCGGGTCGCCGTCCGGCAGGTCGACGAAGTCGAGGGTCACCAGGCCCGAGGACAGGCCGAGGGCGGTCTCCACCGAGTCGGTGAGCCGGCGCTTGGCGCTCTCCTTCACCGCCAGCCGGTCGACCACCACCTCGATGGTGTGCTTCTTCTGCTTGGTCAGCGTGGGCGGGTCGGTGAGCAGGTGCGTCTCGCCGTCCACCCGGACCCGCGAGAACCCCTGGGTCTGCAGCTGGCGGAACAGCTCGACGTACTCCCCCTTTCGGCCGCGGATCACCGGCGCCAGCACCTGGAAGCGGGCGCCCGGCTCGAGCTCGAGCACCCGGTCGACGATCTGCTGGGGCGTCTGTCGCGCGATCGGCCGCCCGCACTTCGGGCAGTGCGGGCGCCCGGCGCGCGCGTAGAGCAGACGCAGGTAGTCGTAGACCTCGGTGATCGTGCCGACCGTCGAGCGAGGGTTCTTCGAGGTCGACTTCTGGTCGATGGAGACCGCCGGCGAGAGCCCCTCGATGAAGTCGACGTCCGGTTTGTCCATCTGGCCGAGGAACTGGCGGGCGTACGCCGACAGCGACTCGACGTAGCGGCGCTGTCCCTCGGCGAAGATCGTGTCGAAGGCGAGGCTCGACTTGCCGGAACCGGACAACCCGGTGAACACGATCATCGCGTCGCGCGGGAGGTCCAGGGACACGTCCTTGAGGTTGTGCTCCCGCGCTCCGCGGATGATGAGCTGGTCGGCCACGTCTCGTCCCTCGTTCATCGAATCTGCCGTTCGAACAACTGTTCGGCATCTTATCGGCCGGTGCAAGCCGCCACACCGGGCGCCCACCGACTGGCGCGGCGACGCGCCGGGCCGCCGACTAGTGTGCTACCCACGACCGGTCCCGATGACGCCGTCCGGTGCGGTGAGATCGGCGACAGCCTCCACGGGCCCGACGACGTCACGACCACCGCATGACGACGCACCGAACCGAGCCATCGATAACAGGGGTGAGCGATGACCTACCACGGGCACGTCCGGCCCGGTGGACCCGCCGAGGTCCGCGAGCTGGCCGACCTGATGATCTCGAAGCTGTCGGTGGGCGGTGAGTGGGACAACAACGCCTACCTGCTGCGCTGCCGGCGCACCGACGAGCAGCTGCTCGTGGACGCGGCCAACGACCCGGACCGGCTGCTCCAGCTGATCGGTCCCGACGGGCTGGCCCGCGTGGTCACCACCCACCGCCACGCCGACCACTGGCGAGGGCTGGCGGCGGTCGTGGAGGCGACCGGCGCCGAGACGGTCGCAGGAGCGGACGACGCCGAGGAGATCCCCGTCCCCACCGACCGGGCGGTACGGCACGGCGACCGGGTCGCCGTCGGTGAGTGCGAGCTCGAGGTGATCCACCTGGTGGGACACACCCCGGGCTCCATCGCCCTGCTCTACGACGACCCGGCCGGCACCCCGCACCTGTTCACCGGCGACTCGCTGTTCCCCGGCGGCGTCGGCAAGACCTGGTCCGAGCAGGACTTCCACACTCTGGTCGACGAGGTCTCGACCAAGGTCTTCGACCGGCTGCCCGACGAGACCTGGTTCTACCCGGGCCACGGAGACGACTCGACGCTGGGCGCGGAGCGTCCGCACCTGCCGGAGTGGCGCGAGCGCGGCTGGTAGGCAGGCCGCTCAGCCGAGCGACTTCTGGAACTCCAGCCCGCGCCCCAGGACGACGAAGCCGAGCCGCTCGTTGACCGCGATCATGTGGTCGTTG
>DASSVD010000191.1:0-3649 GCA_035706365.1 Nocardioidaceae bacterium | reverse complement strand
GTCGTACTGGCTCAGCGAGTTGGAGAAGCTCTGCCCGGACACGACGATCACGCCGCCCTTGTAGCCGTACAGGTTGCCCACCGCGAAGCCGACCAGCACCACCAGCAGGCACAGGTGGAACAGCAGGTTGCCCGCTTCGCGAAGGTAGCCGCGCTCGGCGGCCAGCGCCTGCTCGTGCGGGTCGACCCGGTAGCGCCGTCGCCGCAGGACGCTGCGTGCCTGCTCCAGCACCGCCTCCGGTTCGGCGTCGGTCTCGAAGCTGCGCGCCTGCGGCAGCCGGGCGAGGTTGCGTGGCGGGCGCGGCGGCCGGGCTCGCAGCCCGCGCCAGTACACCCGCAGCCGCGGCACGATGCAGCCGACCAGCGAGACCATCAGCAGCAGGTAGACCGCGCTGAACCAGACCGAGTCGTAGACGGAGAACAGCCCGAGCGCGTCGTAGATCGGCGCGAGCGTCGGGTGCTGGTCGATCCAGCGCGCGGTGGCCAGGGAGTCGACGTCGCGCTGCGGCACGATCGACCCCGGGATCGCCCCGAGTGCGAGCAGGAAGAGCAGCACCAGCGCGGTGCGCATCGAGGTCAGCTGCCGCCAGGCCCAGCGGCCGAGCTCGCGCGGGCTCAGCGCAGGGGGCGCCGACGGAGGCGTGGGCGGCGTGCTGGCCCCGCCGGTGGTCGCGGCGGAGTCGGGCGCCGCGGCGGAGTCGGGGGTCGTCGCGACGGAGTCGTCGCGGGAGGTCACGGTGCGGGTCTGGTCGCTCATCGCTACACCGCCGGCGTGAACGAGCCGACCCAGCCCCGCAGATCGGCGACCCACAGGTCCCAGAGTCCGGTCACCAGCAGCAGCCCGACCCCGATCAGGAGTACGCCGCCGATCCTGGTCACCCAGACCTGGTGTCGGCGGACCCAGCGCACCGCGCCGAGCATCCGGCGGAAGGCCAGCGCGACGAGGATGAACGGCAGCCCCAGGCCCAGGCAGTAGGCGACGCTGAGCAGCGCTCCCCGGCCGGCGGTGCCCTCCTGGAAGGCGAGCACCTGCACCGCGGACAGCGTCGGGCCGATGCACGGCGTCCAGCCCAGCGCGAAGAGCACGCCCAGCATCGGAGCGGCCCCGAGGCCGACGAAGGGCACCTGGTGCACGCGGACGTCGCGTTGCAGGAACGGCACCACCCCCACGAAGGCCAGCCCCACCACGATGGTGACCAGCCCGAGCACCAGGCTGATCTGGCGGGAGTAGACGATCAGCCAGTCGCCGAGCGCGCCCGAGGCGGTGCCCAGCAGCACGAAGACCGCGGAGAAGCCGACCACGAACAGCGAGCTGCCCAGCACCATCCGGCCGCGTCCGGCCGACTCCAGGTCCGCCCCGGACAGACCGGTGGCGTAGGACAGGTAGCCGGGCAGCAGCGGCACGACGCAGGGCGAGAAGAACGACACCAGCCCGGCCACGAGCGCCACGGGCACCGCGAGCAGCAGCGACCCTGACATCGCGGTTGAGCTGAACCAGTCGGTCAGGCCGCTCATGCCGACCCCGTCCCGGACTCCAGCACGTCCTCCACCAGGCCGACCAGCGTGCTCTCGGTGACCTCGCCGAGCACCCGGGCCGCCACCCGCCCCTTCCGGTCGATGATCACCGTGCTCGGGATGGCGTTCGCCGGCAGCGTGCCCTTGAACGCCAGCAGCGTGCGCCCGCCCTGGTCGTAGATGCTCGGGTACGGGACGTCGAAGCGGCGTACGAACGCGCGCGCCGCGGCCTGGTCCAGGTCGCGGGAGTTGATCCCCAGGAACGCGACGTCACGGTCGGCGAGCCGGTCGTGGGCGGCGACCAGGTCGTCTGCCTCGGAGCGGCACGGGGCGCACCAGGAGCCCCAGACGTTGACCACCACGACCTGCCCGGCGTAGTCGTCCAGGGAGATCGGATTGTCGTCGATCGTGGTGCCCTGCACCGGCCCGGGCTCCTCCCGTTCGCCGGGCGGCAGGGCGGTGATCACGCCCTTGCCGGACACGAAGCCCGCGTCCCCAGACTCGCTCGGCGTGTCCGTGCACCCGGCAGTCACCGCGCCGAGCAGCGCGGTGAGGAGCAGGAGCACGATCCGGGAGCGCACGCCTCAGGCCTCGGCGGCGGGTGGCTTGTCGTCGGGGGCGGCGCCGCCTGCGGAGAACGGCGCGGCCCGGTCCTTGACCGGGAGCATGTCCGCGGCCGGCTCGGAGTAGCGCACCGTGGTGATCTGCTCGCCGTCGAAGACGAACGAGGTCAGGCTGCACAGGGTGCACTGCCGCCGGCGCGGGTCGTGCAGGAACGAGCGTCCCTCCACGTGCAGCCGGGTGATCCAGATCGGCAGCTGGTGCGAGACGAGCACCGCCTCGTGGCCCGCGGCGGCCTCGCGCGCGTCGAGCACTGCGGCCATCATCCGGGCCACCAGCTCCTTGTAGGGCTCCCCCCACGACGGGCGGAACGGGTTCCACAGGTGACGCCAGGCGGACGGCCGCCGCAGCACGCCGTCGCCGACGCCGAACCGCTTGCCCTCGAAGACGTTCGTCGACTCGATCACCCGGGCGTCGGTGCCCACGGTCAGGCCACGCGCGGCAGCCAGCGGCGCCGCTGTCTCCTGCGCGCGCTCCAGGGGCGAGGCGGTCACCGAGACGATGTCGCGGTCGCCGACGGTGTCGGCGACCCGCTGCGCCATCTTCAGGCCGAGGTCGGAGAGGTGGTAGCCGTCGCGGCGGCCGTACAGCACGCCCTCGGGGTTGTAGACCTCGCCGTGGCGCAGCAGGTGCACCACGGTGCGGTCGCCGCTCATGCGTCTCCTCGTACGCCGGCGGCTGCGGCCGCGGCGGCGGGCAGGGCCGAGACGATCCGGTCCAGTGCGCGGTCGTCATGGGCGGCGGAGAGGAACCAGCACTCGTAGGCGCTGGGCGGCAGGTGCACGCCCTGGTCGAGCATGGCGTGGAAGAACGCCCGGAACCGGTCGACCCGCTGCGCGCTGGCCTGGGCGAAGTCGCGGACCTGCTCGACGCCCTCCTCGACGAAGAAGACGCTGAACATGGTGCCGGTGCTGCCGATCACGTGGGGCACGCCGGCGTGCCGCAGCGCCGAGCCGACCTCCTCCTGCAGCTGCTGGGAGGCCTTGTCGATGCGGGCGTAGACCTCGTCGGTGGCCAGCCGCAGCGTGGTCAGGCCGGCGGTGGTGGCGACCGGGTTCCCCGACAGTGTCCCGGCCTGGTAGACGGGGCCGTCCGGGGACAGCCGGGCCATCACGTCCGCGCGGCCGCCGAACGCCGCGGCCGGGAAGCCGCCGCCCATCACCTTGCCGAAGGTGAGCAGGTCGGGGCGCCAGCCCTCCACGGCACCGTCGAGACCCCACTGCCCAGAGCGGGTGACCCGGAAGCCGGTCATCACCTCGTCGCTGACGAACAGCGCCCCGTGCGTCCGGCAGGTCTCGGCGAGGAACTGGTTGAAGCCTCCGCCCGGCCCATCGGAGTCCGGCGGGACCACGCCCATGTTGCCCGGCGACGCCTCGGTGATCAGGCAGGCGATCCGGTCGCCGTGCTCGGCGAACGCCGCCTCGACTGCGGCCCGGTCGTTGTAGGGCAGCACGAGGGTGAGCTCGGTCGAGGAGGCCGGTACGCCGGGCGTCCCCGGCAGTGCGAAGGTCGCC
>DASSVD010000190.1:0-19597 GCA_035706365.1 Nocardioidaceae bacterium | reverse complement strand
GGGTGGTGACCACCGCCAGCAACGGCAGCAGGCGGGAAGGGGAGGTGCTGGGCATGGCTCAACTCTAAGTGCGGGGATCGGCCGCCGCGGCCCCGGGAGTCGCGGGAATCGGACATGCAGATCCGCGGCCCTCGGCCCGGGCCCGGCGGTCGTCGGGGTCTCAGCTTGTCAGGCGCACCGGGTCGTCGCGCCGCACCGTTCCCGAGCGCACCACCGTGGCGAGCACGCCGAGGTCGCCGTCGTTGACCCGGGTCAGCGCGCGCAAGAGGCCCCCGCCGGCGGGCAGGTCGCGCTGGGGCAGGTCCAGCATCACGCAGCGCGGCATCGGCGAGACGACCTCCAGCACCACCGCGTCGCCGACCTGCAGCCGGCGGCCGACCCAGTCGTCCTCCACGAAGCCGGTCGCCTCGCCGGTGTCGACGAGCAGGTTGCAGCGCAGGCGCCGTACGTCGACGGTCGACCCGACCTCCTGCTCGAGGCGACCGATGCTCGCCGTGGTGACCAGGTGCACAGGGCCCTCGTCGAAATGCGAGACATCGCTCTCGCGCCCCAGCGTCACCGGGCGGCCGACGTGGGCGGAGACGGTGGCCGAAGCCGCGGGCTCGTCGGCGCGGGCACGCTGCCCGTCCGGGAGCTCGACGACGGGCGGCCCGTCACCGTCGGCGGGGTAGGAGGCGGCCAGCATGAGCAGCCCGTCCATCTTGCGGAACCTTCGCGTCGACTTGCCGCTGCCGAGCTTGCCGTCGCCGCCGCGCACCGACCACAGTCGGTCGCGCGCCAGCCCGCGCTCGTCGATCGCGACCTGGTCCAGGGTCTCGCCGAGCAGCGACTTCACCGGGTAGCGGTACAGCCCCGCCAACCGGCCGACGTGCCCCGCCGACACCGGGTCAGCCGTCATACTTGTAGCCAAGCCCGCGCACGGTGACCAGGTACGTCGGCGCGGCCGGGTCCGGCTCGATCTTGCCCCGCAGCCGCTTCACGTGCACGTCGAGGGTCTTGGTGTCGCCGACGTAGTCCGACCCCCAGACCCGGTCGATCAGCTGCGCGCGGGTCAGCACGCGGCCGGCGTTGCGCAAGAAGAGCTCGAGGAGCTCGAACTCCTTCAGCGGCAGCCGGGTCTCCTGCCCGTCGACGCTGACCACGTGACGCTCGACGTCCATCCGCACCGGGCCGGCGGCGAGCACCGGGGACGACGGCGCGGGCTCGTCGTTGCCGCGACGCAGCACCGCCCGGATCCGGGCGACCAGCTCGCGGGGGGAGTACGGCTTGGTCACGTAGTCGTCCGCACCGATCTCGAGGCCGACGACCTTGTCCACCTCGGTGTCCTTGGCGGTCACCATGATCACCGGGACGTTGGACGACTGTCGGATCCGGCGACACACCTCGGTCCCGGACATGCCGGGCAGCATCAGGTCGAGGAGCACGATGTCGGCGCCGTCGCGCTCGAACACCTCGACCGCCTCTGGCCCGGTGGCCGCCACGGTCACGCCGAACCCCTCCTTGGTCAGCATGTAGGTGAGCGGGTCGCTGTAGCTCTCTTCGTCCTCCACGACGAGTACGCGGGTCACCGGGGTGCCTCCTGCTGGGACGGGGACGGGTCGGCCTCCGCCGACACCGGGGGTACGCCGCTGGCGCTGCGGGGCCGACCGGGCAGGCGCAGTGTGAAGCTGGATCCCTGCCCGGGCTCGGACCACACCGACACCTCACCACCGTGCGAGGCGGCGACGTGCTTGACGATGGACAGGCCGAGACCGGTGCCTCCGGTGGAGCGGTGACGTGCCGGGTCGACCCGGTAGAACCGCTCGAAGATCCGGTCGATCTCCCCGGCGGGGATGCCGATGCCCTGGTCGGTCACGACGATGTCGACCAGAAACCTGTCAGCGACAGGGGCGCCGCTGCCGGTGGCGCCGGTTGCTGCCCTGCCGCCGGCCGTGGCAGCAGCGGGTCGCGCCGCGACGGTCACGGTAGAGCCCTCGGGGGAGTAGGCCACGGCGTTCGCAACCAGGTTGCCGATCGCGAGTGCCACCTGGTCGCCCTGCCCGAGCACCTCCAGCCCGCGCTCGCCCTCGTGGCGCACGGCGATCTGCTTGGCCTCGGCGTCGATCAGGGTCTGGTCCAGGGCGCGGCCGACGACCTCGTCGACCGAGACCGGCAGCGGCTGGTCGAGCGGGTCGTCGCCCTGCAGCCGGGACAGCTCGATGATCTGCTGCACCAGGCGGGAGAGCCGCTCGGCCTCGGTGCCCATCCGGCCGGCGAAGCGGCGTACCGCCTCGGGGTCGTCGGCGGCCTGCTCGACCGCCTCGGCGAGCAGGCTGATCGCGCCGGCGGGGGTCTTCAGCTCGTGGGATACGTTGGCGACGAAGTCGCGGCGGATCGCCTCCACGCGCCGCTCGCGGGTGCGGTCCTCGCACAGTGCGAGCACCAGCCGGCTGCCCAGCGGCGCGACGCGGGCGGTGACGTGCAGCGGGGGCGCGCCGGACTGCTCCACGACCAACTCGGTCTCGCGGATCTGCCCGTCACGCCGGACCAGTCGCACCAGCTCGGCGAGCTCGGCCACGCACAGGTCGCGGCCGCGGACCAGGCCGAAGGAGTACGCCGGCGCCGATGCCTTGAGCACCCGGTCGTCCTCGTCGACGACCAGCGCGCTGCTGCGCAGCACGGACAGCACGGTGGCGACGCCGTCGGGCAGCAGCGGCTCCTCGCGCGCCGCCGGCTCGCGCTGCAGCCGCTCGCTGACCCGCCAGGCCAGCACCACCCCGGCGCCCAGCACCGCGCCGAGCAGGGCGTACAGCAGCCCCTGCGTCGTCGCGTCCACACCGGAATGGTACGCAGCGGCGCCGACAGGAACCGCCTCCCGGCGTCGGGACCCGCAACGTTCCGCAGCTGTTCATGTGGCGTTCATCGGTGTCAGGTGTCGCTGGGATCCCCGGACCCGTGCCGGCGTGCCGTCCCACGGGCCTGCGCGTGGATCACGCCTGGGCCGGTCAGCGCCCCTGGTTGGCGACCGCGGCGATCGCGTCCGCGGCGGCGTCGGGGTCGAGGTACTCTCCGCCGCGCTGCAGCGGGCGCATCTGCTCGTCGAGGCGGTAGACCAGCGGGATGCCGGTGGGGATGTTCAGCCCGACGACGGCGTCCTCGGACATGTCGTCGAGGTGCTTGACCAGGGCACGCAGCGAGTTGCCGTGTGCGGCGACGCAGACGGTGCGGCCGGTGCGCAGGTCGGGGACGATCGCGTCGTACCAGTAGGGCAGCATCCGGTGCACCACGTCGGCGAGGCACTCGGTCCGCGGGCGGAGCTCGTCGGGCAGGTCGGCGTAGCGCGGGTCGGCGACCTGGCTCCACTGCGAGTCGTCGTCGAGCCGCGGCGGCGGGGTGTCGTAGGAGCGGCGCCAGCGCATGAACTGCTCCTCGCCGAACTCCTCCAGCGTCTCCTTCTTGTTCTTGCCCTGCAGTGCGCCGTAGTGCCGCTCGTTGAGCCGCCACGACCGGCGCACCGGGATCCAGTGCCGCTCGCAGGCGTCGAGCGCGAGCTGGGCGGTGGTGATCGCGCGACGAAGCACCGAGGTGTGCAGCACGTCGGGCAGCACCCCGGCCTCCTCGATCAGCCGGCCGCCGCGCTCGGCCTCGGCCTGCCCCTTCTCCGTGAGCGGGACGTCGACCCAGCCGGTGAACAGGTTCTTCGCGTTCCAGTCGCTCTCGCCGTGGCGGAGCAGAACCAGGGTGTAGGGCGCGGCTGCGGTCATGCGGCGGGGCTCCTAGGGGGTCGGGGTGGCGCTGGCGGACTCGCTGGTCCCGCCGGCCGGCTCGCTGGTCGAGTCGGTCGGCAGCAGGCTCGCGGACTCGCTGGGCAGCGGTACGTCGGTGAAGTCGGCCTCGTCCGCGGACACGACCGGGATCTGCATGGTGACCTGGGCGGAGTTCTCGAAGCTGAACGCGACGGTGATGAACCGGCCGGGCTGCACCTGCGAGGCCTCGACGCTGTAGGCGCCCTCGTCGGCGAGCTGGACGTAGCCGCCGGCGGGGATCTCCGTGCCGCCGCTCGGGCCGTTGACGGTGATGCCCGCGTCGGGGCCGGCGCCGCCGACCTGGGTCAGCGTGTCGGCGCGCTCCTCGCGGTTGTTGGCCAGGCCCGCGATCAGCGTGCCGCTGCCGTCCTCGCCGGAGACGATCAGGGCGTTGAGCACGTCCACATCACTGCTCCGGTCGTTCACGCCCTGGGCCGGCGTGTACACCTGATCGGTGGGGGCGTTGAAGTTCGAGCCGCACGAGACCAGCGCGGGCAGCGCCAGCGCCACCGCGGCTGCGGCCACGCCGCGTCGAAGGGTCACCTTCACTGCTTTCGAATCCTCTCGCTGCTGCCCGGTTCCGGGGCACAGCCTAGCGACGGCGCGGCGGCGACGGCCCCGCGGGTCACTGCTGGGAGACGCCGACGGTGAAGCCCGCCACGACGATCGCGACCGCCACCAGCACCGTGTAGGCGACCGCGATCCACAGCAGCTTCGCGGCGCCGGTGCGCAGCGCGATCCGCAGCGGCAGGTGGCGCAACCCGTTCTCCCGGTCCTCCACCAGGTCGGGCAGCGTGTTCAGCACGTGCACGCCGATGCCCAGCAGCGCGGCCAGCACCGTCATCGCGACGGTCGGCGGCGCCCCGTGCATGCCACCGCCCAGCCCGCCGTACGACAAGAAGGCGGGCAGCAGGCCGAACGAGACGGCGTAGGGCAGCCACGACAGCCAGGTCCGCTTGAAGTAGAGGTCGTACAGCCAGGCCGAGGCCACCGCCAGCAGGTGCGCGATGCCCGCGGCGGTGCCGTTGGCGATGGACAGGGGGATGCACAGGAGTACGCCGCAGGCGATCGCGAAGGTGACCGTGCCCGGGTCGATCCACCCCAGCGCGACCGGCTTGTCCTGCCGGCCGACCCGGGCGTCGCGGTGCCGGTCGAGGACGTCGTTGAGCCACCCGACGGTGACCTGGCCCGAGGCCACGGTGGCCGCGACGAGGGCGCACTCGAGCGTGCTGCGGCCGGTGAGCGCCGCCGCCGCGGTGAGCCCGACGGTCATCGCGAGGGTCGGGCCGAGATGGCAGCTCAGCAGCAGGGCGAGGGCGGTTCCCGGCTGCTTCCTGAGCTTCATGACTCGCAGTATCGACCACCCGTCCTGCTTGCGGTGGGACCCCTGCCGACCGCGGCGTGGGACACCAGCGACTGCTGGTGCGCGTGCGCCCGCGGACCACAAGCGGCGACCGTTGTCAACCCCGGATGTGGCCTCTGACCTGCACAAACGCAAAAGGGGCACTCCCGCGGACGTGTTAGACTAGTCACCTAGGAAGGGGTACTTGGCACATGACATTTACCGTCGGTGAAACGGTCGTTTACCCGAATCACGGGGCAGCAGTCATCGAGGACATCGAAACCCGCCAGATCAAGGGCGAGGACAAGCAGTACCTCGTTCTGCGCATCGTCGCCCAGCAGGACCTCGTGGTCCGGGTGCCGGCGTGCAACCTCGATCTCGTCGGAGTTCGCGACGTGGTGGACAAGGAGGGCCTGGACCGGGTCTTCGACGTCCTCCGCGCGGCGCACGCCGAGGAGCCGACCAACTGGTCTCGGCGCTACAAGGCGAACCTGGAGAAGCTGCACTCCGGTGACGTGATGAAGGTGGCCGAGGTCGTGCGCGACCTGTGGCGCCGCGAGCGCGACCGCGGCCTGTCCGCGGGCGAGAAGCGGATGCTGGCCAAGGCCCGGCAGATCCTGGTCTCCGAGCTGGCGCTGGCCGAGCACACCAACGAGGACAAGGCCGAGGCGCTGCTCGACGAGGTGCTCGCCTCCTAGGCAGCTCCCGACGACCACTTCTGTGGCCGCCCCCGCGGTGGTTGATCTCGACGCCCCCTGGACCGTGTGGTCCGGGGGGCGTCCTCGTGTCCGGGGGCGGGCGTCGTCGTTCGGCGTGATCGGCACCTTCCGCGGCCTGAGTGAGGTGCCGCTCACGCCAAACGGCGGGACCTCGGGGGCATCGGGTTGTGCTCAGGGTGCGCCGGACGAGGCGCGGCGGCAGGCGACCGCCACCTCCGGGCATGGCCGCCGCTTCCCGTGTCTGGTGTGATGGGGGCGTGGAGTCCATCGACGAGCAGCCCGAGGTCCCACCCGTGGTCGGGACAGCCTGCGACGACGGTCGAGGCAGCCTGCCCTACGCGCTGCTGCACGGCGACTCGCTGGTGGCCACCGCATCGGAGGCGCTGGGTGCGGCGGAGATCGAGCTGATCGACTTCACCACCCCCTGGACCGACCTGCAGGAGCGAGGCTGCGTCGTGGTCCTGCACGACACGCTGTGCCCGCTGACCCCGCCGGCGTTCCTCGCCGAGATCGCCGACGGCATCGCGGGCTCCACGGTCCGGGTCGGCGTCCGCCCGGTCACCGACACCATCAAGACGGCGAGCCAGGAGCAGGTCGGGGAGACCGTGGACCGGGACGCGCTGTGGACCGTGACCTCTCCGGTCGTACTCGGGGCGCAGGTGGTCGCCGCGCTGGACGCCTGGCCGGACGGTGGTGACTTCGCGGCGCTGGTGGAGCGGCTGCGCGAGCAGTTCGACCTGGAGCCGGTGACCGCGCCGCCGCTGGGACGCCGGGTCGAGGACGAGTCGGACCTGGCGGTGCTGGCCGCGATGGCCGAGGACGCGCAGGAGTCGTAGGAGACGAACCCGGGGTCCGGCCTAAGGGCCGGCGCTCGCCGGGTCGACCGGCCGGCCCTCGAGCAGTCGCTCGGCGAGCCGCACGTCCTCGGGGAAGGTGATCTTGAGGTTGGTCGCCGGCGCGGGCACCGGCTGGATCGCGACGTCGGCGTAGCGCTGCACGCACACCGCGGTGTCCGTGCCGGTGAAGCCGTCGCGTGCCGCCTGGCGGTAGGCGTGGAGCAGTGGTTCTGCGCGGAAGGCCTGGGGAGTCTGTACGCCGACGAGCGCGTGGCCGGTGTTGCGCGTCGCGGCCAGGTCGACGTGCGGGGCAGTCGACGTCCCGGCCTGCCCGTTCGGCGACATGTTGCCCGTTTCGCGCGCGATGAGGGCGCGATGCCGGCGTACCGGGATGGCGCCGCCGTGTCGGGCCGCGGCGCTGATCGTCCGCTCGAACAGGGCCGCGTCTGCGAGGGGACGGGCCGCGTCGTGGATGGCGACCACGTCGAGCGCCCCGGCGTCGATCTCGGGCGCGAGTGCCTGCAGGGCCTGCCACTCCGACGCGTGGCGGGTGTCGCCACCGAGCACCACGGTGACGGGGACCCCGGCCCGGGCGACGAGTCGGTCGACCTCGGCCCGGTCCGGTGTGCGGGTGACCACCACCAGCCGCAGCAGCCTCGGCAGCGCGGCCGCGGTGCGCAGCGACCAGGCGAGCACCGGCCTGCCGGCCAGCGGCAGCAACACCTTGTTGCCGGCCGCACCCACCCGGCGGCCCTCACCGGCGGCGAGGACCACGACGGCGACACGGGGCGATGCGGGCACGCAGGGAGGCTAGCGGTCAGCCCGGCCCCACGATCACGTAGGAGGCCGCGGTGCCGGTGACCGTCGGGTCCTGTGCCCAGCCGGGCGGGGTGATGGGCAGGTCGAGGGGTGCGGACACGCGGACCACGACGGAGGCGGTCGTCGCATCGACCCGGTAGGTGAGCCCGGGGTACCGGGCCGCGGCGCCGGTCGCGACGAGATAGTCGGCCACGTAGCGGCGGGCCGCCACCGGATCGATCGCCGCATGCTCGCCGAGACCACGTTCGTAGACCTGACGGCCCTGAACCCCGTCGGCGGCCGCCAGTGCCGCCCCGTCGGCCAGCGCGTCCAGGCCTTGGCGGCGCAGGTACGCCGCGGAGGCGTCCACCACCACGGCGACCATCATCAGCAGCACGATGCTCAAGCCGATGATCATCAGGCTGGTCTGGCCGTGCTCGGGTCGGGCGCGCTCAGGTCGTCCGCCGCGGTCGACGCCGCGCCGCGGGCGTCGCAGGGGGCCGGGACGGCAGCGGCCGGCGTACTCCTGGTGCTTCATCCGCGCGCCTCGCGGAAGGTGCCGTACGGCACGCGGTGCTCGGCCTCGACCCGGATGCTGGGGGTGTTTCCCCCGAGCGCGTCGGGCACCAGCGGGAGCGACACGGGGTAGCGCAACGCAACGTCCACGACGGAGCCGGGGGACAGACAGTGGGCAGGATCGGGCTGGCAGCTGATCCGCAGGGCGGCCGCGTCGAGCTCGAGGTCTTGGTCGGCCAGGGCCACCGACACAGCGGCGCGGGCGCGCGCCTCAGCGGTGGCCACATCGGGTGCGAGGACGTAGGCACGGCCGGCCGAGCGGGTGGCGGCGGAGACCGCGAACGCCGCCCGCTGCACCTCGAACACCGCGAGGACGATGTAGAGCAGCGGCACCATCAGCAGCAGGGCCAACCACGTGACCTCGATCAGCGCGGTCCCCCGATGATCGGCGCACCTCAGGGCGGTGCGTCGCCGAACGAAGCCTGTCATGGCACGACCTCCTCGACCGCGTGCCCCGAGACGGTGAGCGGGACCGCCGGGCCCCACAAGCCCAGCGGCGGGACCTCGGCGTGCACGACCACCTCGACGCCCGGGGCGCCGGCCACCGGCACCTGCCGAGCGGTGATGTCGGAGGCGAACCGGTCCGCCAGCGCGCCGGCGATCTGCTGCCGGGTGCGGCCGACTCCGGCCGCCAGCGGACGGTCCACGGTCGCGGCGTAGCGGGCTCCCTCCGACGCTGCGGAGATCAGCGTGTTGCGCACGTGCAGCACCAGCGCCACCTGGAGGATGCCCAGGAACAGCGGCACCAGCACTACGAGGACGAGCACGAAGTCGACGACGGCTGACCCGTTGTCGCCGCGCTGACCACGCGGTCGTGCCCGCAGTGTGGCCGGGTGCAACCGGTCAGCCCTTCACCGATGCCAGCGCGTCGCGCAGCATGCTCGACAGCGCGTCGCCGGCGATGGCCCACAGGGCTGCCACCAGCCCGGCCGTCATCACGGTGATCAGCACCCAACCCGGGACATCTCCGCGCTCGAGGCGCCGCTCACGTCGGTGATGTCGGGTGAGGGCGTGCACGTGCAGCCCGACCAGGCAGGCCAAGGCGCGTCGGTGAAGGTCGCTCACGGTTTCCCCCTGTGAGGTCGAGGTCTCGGATTCGTCATGGCGTCACCAGGTGGAGGCCGACGACGCCGGGCCAGAACGCGAACAGCACGGTCACCGGGAGCACCAGGAACACAACCGGGACCATCATCAGCACTTCCTTGCGCGCGCCCGTCTCGATCAGCTGCCGGCGCCCCGCCTCCCGGACATCGGCAGCCTGCGCGTGCAGCACCTCGGCGAGCGGCGTGCCGCGCTCTATGGCGACCGCCATCCCCTCGGCGAAGCGGGCCACCACCGGCAGGCCGGTGCGCGCAGCCATCTGGTCCAGCGCCCGTGCCACCGGCGTCCCGGTGCGCACATCGGCCAGGACCCGCGAGAGGTCCACCGACAGCTCCCCGGTCGACCTCTCCACGACCCGGTCGAGGGCCGGCACGGCCCCTTCGCCTGCGGCCACAGCGAGTGCCAGCATCTCGGCGATGGTCGGGAACTCGGCGAGGATCCGGCGCTCGCGGTCGGTCACCTGGGCGGTGAGCCTGTTCTCCCTGAGCAGGACGCCGCACGAGAACGCGACCAGGCACAACACCAGCAGCGGCAGCGCGCGGTCCGGCGACCGCAACGCGACCAGCAACGACCCTGCGGCCGCCGCGGCGAAACCGATCAGGCCCCAGATCACCTGCTCGATGCGGAAGTCGTGCACCGTGAGCGGGAGGTTGGCCCGCTCGAGGCGGCGGCGTACCGACGCGGACCCGCCGAGGATGCGCTCCAGCCAGTCCGCCGCCGACTGGATGACCGGGCCGAAGACCGCGCGTGCCGCGTTGGTCGGCACCTCGCCGGCGGCGACGGGCTGGCGTGCCGCCTGGGGTAGGTCGCGGATGTAGGGAACGACACGGTCGGCCAGCCGGGGACGACGCAACGTGAGCAGGCGGCCACCGACCAGAAGCACCCCGCACGCCGCCAGACCGGACAGCAACGCACCCCACACGGCCAGAGTCACGACAGCACCCGCCGCTCCTGCGGCAGCCGGCCGATCCGCACCATCGCGCGGTACGCCGCGGCACAGGCGATGCCGCCGATCGCGAGCACGACCACCCCGGCCGCTGAGGCGTAGCGCGCG
Organism: Nocardioidaceae bacterium; assembly: GCA_035706365.1. Lineage (GTDB taxonomy): Bacteria > Actinomycetota > Actinomycetes > Propionibacteriales > Nocardioidaceae > Nocardioides_C. The sequence goes on along the minus strand of DASSVD010000190.1, from coordinate 9,386 downwards.
ATCACGTCACGCTGGAAGCTGAGCATGAACAGCACGAGCCAGGGCGCGGCCACGGCGAGTCGCGCACCGTTGACGGTCCACGCCTGCCGCGACTCCAGCTCGGAGCGGGTGCGGGCGTCCTCGCGTAGGTAGCCCGACAGGTTGCGCAGCAGCCTGCCCAGCTCGCCGCCCCCGACCTCGCGGGCGATCCGCAGCCCCTCCACCACCCGGTCGCCGACCGGGTCGGAGAGTCGCTCCTTGAGCCGGTCGAGGCTGTCGCCGAAGCGGCCGGTGACCTGGTAGTCCACAGCGAAGGCGGCGAAGGGCGCGCGCAGCGGCTCGGGGCCGCGCGCGCTGAGTTGGGCCAGCGCCTCGGGCAAGGACATGCCGGCCCGCACCGCGGAGGCCAGGTTGTCCACGGCCTCCGGCCACACCTCCGCCAGCTCCCGCTGCCGGCGTCTGGCACGACCACGCAGGATCGCGATCGGCAGGTAGCCGGCCATGGCGGCGAAGGCGACAGCAACCGGTGCGGTGCGCGAGATCAGCTGCAGGGCGAGGCCGGCCACCAGGGCGGTGCCCAGGCACAGCGCCACGACCCCTCGCGGTGACGTGCCGGCCAGCCCTGCGCGGTTCAGCAGCCGCGTCAATCGGTCGGGCCGCTCCGCGGGCGGACGCGGCGTACGTGGGGAGACCACCGCGAGATAGACCAGCAGTAGCCCCACTCCGACACCGAGCCCCACGACCATGCCCATCACCCGCCTCCGGCGAGCAGCGCGTGCACGTCGACGCCGGCTCGGGCGAACCGCTCGGGGCGCGGCGGCATGCCGTTGGCCCGGACCAGCCGGTCGTCGTCGCGGACGAAGATGGTCTCGGTCTCGATCGTGTCCTGCTCGACCCGACCCGGGACGGCGACCACCTCGTTGACGCGGCGTACTCCGGCGTCGTCGATGCCCAGGTGCACCACCAGGTCCACCGACGCTGCGACCGTCGGCACCACGAACCGGGCGGAGATGTTCTCCCCGGCCAGCAGCGGGAGCGTGCACATCTTCACCAACGCCTCGCGGGCACTGTTCGCATGCAAGCTCGCCATCCCGGGAAGTCCGGAGTTGAGTGCCAGAAGCAGGTCCAGGCACTCCTCGGCGCGCACCTCGCCCACGATCACGCGAGACGGGCGCATGCGCAGGCTCTCTTTGACCAGATGGCGCAGCTTGATCTCGCCGGTGCCCTCGAGCCCTTGCTGGCGGGTCTGCATGGCCACCCAGTCGGGATGGTTGAAGCGGAGCTCGAAGACCTCCTCGGCGGAGATGACCCGGTCGCCGCCGGGGATGCTCGCGGCCAGGCAGTTGAGCATCGTCGTCTTCCCGGCCTGGGTCCCGCCGGCGACGATGACGTTCAACCCGGCACGCACGGACGCGTCGAGAAAGCCGGCCGCCTGCTCGGTGAGGGAGCCGAGCACCACCAGATCGGACAGCTGCGCGGCGCGGACGACGAATTTCCTGATGTTGACCGCGCTGAATCCACGGGAAATGCCGTCGAGTACGACGTGGAGCCGGTGCCCCTCGGGGAGCATCGCGTCCACGAACGGCTGCGAGAGGTCGACCCGGCGGCCGCTGCTCTTGAGCATCCGCTCGACGAGCTCCTGGACCTGGACCGCGTCGAGGATCGTCGAGGTCAGCTCGTGGCGGCCGCCCCGTGCGACGAACACCCGGCTCGGGTCGTTGATCCAGATCTCCTCGACCTCGGGGTCGTCGAGGTAGCGCTGGAGCGGGCCGAATCCGGAGACGCGGGCGACCAGCTCCTCGACCATCGCCTCGGCGTCGCCGACGGGAAGCACCGCGCCGGTGAGACTGCGCTGGTCGTGCTCGCTCACCACCCGCTCGGCGAGGCGGCGTACCACGGCGGACTCCTGCTGGGGGTCAATCGCGTCCGCGCGCACCGCCGCACGCAGCTGGGCGTCGAGGGCCTCGACCAGCTCAGCGTGCGAGTCGGTGCGCGTCAGGCTCATGGTCCCCCGTCCCGGTCGCTGTGATCGTTGCGTTTTCGCAGTCTTGTCCAGATTCGACCGGTTCGCCACCCCCTGTTTTGCGTGCTGTGGACAACCAGCGGCGGATGTGCTGGGCGGGAGAGGTGGGGCGAATGTGGCCTGGTAGCGGGCGTCCGGTCGGTGGCGCGCTGTCTCGTGGGCCCCGGCTTCATCAAGGTATGCAGGCGAACCGGCACTTCCCACGCGGAGTTCATCGAGGGAAGTGCCGGCCGAGCAACAGACCTTGGGGAAGCCGACCCAGAGCGCTCGGGAAGCCGACCCAGAGCGGCTCGACAAGCCGACCCAGAGCGCTCGGGAAGCCCCCCGAGGCCGCCCCGAGCGCCCGGAGAGCCGCGGCTACAGCTCGCGGGTGGGCTCGTGGGGGAGCAGGAGGGCGGTGGCCAGCGCGGCGACGCCCTCGCCGCGGCCGGTGAGCCCGAGCCCGTCGGTGGTGGTCGCCGACACCGAGACCGGCGCGCCCGCGGCGCGAGAGAGCGCGTCCTCGGCCTCGGCGCGGCGGGGGCCGATCTTGGGACGGTTGCCGATCACCTGCACCGCGATGTTGCCGACGGTGTAGCCGGCGTCGCGCACCCGGCGCGCGGTCTCGGCGAGCAGCCGGCTGCCGCTGGCGCCGGACCACTGCGGCTCGGCGGTGCCGAAGTTGCTGCCCAGGTCGCCCAGCCCGGCCGCGGACAGCAGCGCGTCGCAGGCGGCGTGTGCCGCCACGTCGGCGTCGGAGTGCCCGTCCAGCCCGAACGGCTCGTCGGGGAACTCCAGCCCGGCCAGCCACAGCGGGCGGCCCTCGACGAGCTTGTGTACGTCGCTGCCGATGCCGATGCGGGGTGCCTGCGTCATGGGCCCGATCATGCCGCACGAGGTGAACAGACCCGTCCACGTTGCCGTGATGCGCGAACATAGGGGTGTGACGCGCCGCTACGCCCTGGCCGGGCTCGTCGCCGGTCTGTCCGGCATCGCGGCGGCCTATGCCCTGACCATGCTGCTCTCCCTGCGCGCGACGCCGATCCAGGGCGTGGCCGAGGCGATCATCGAGCACACGCCCGGCGACGTCGCCGAGAGCCTGATCGGGCTGGTCGGGCAGTGGGACAAGCCGCTGCTGGTGGCCGGCGTGACCCTGGGCATCCTCGGGGTGTCCGCGCTGGCCGGGCTGCTCGCCCGCCGCAACCGGCTCGCCGCGCAGCTGGTCCTGGTCGCGATGGGCGTGATCGGCTACCTCGGCATGCGGACGCGGCCGAGCTTCTCCTCCTACGACCTGATCCCGCTGCTCGTCGGCACCGGCGCCTGGCTGATCGTGCTGGGCTACCTGGCCGACCAGGCGGCTCGCACCGAGCGCGCCCAGCACGCCGGCTCCACTCAGCACGCCGACTCCACTCAGCACGCCGACCCGGCGCAGCCGACCGCCCGCCAGGGTGCGGTCACCGACCTCACCGCCCAGGAGTCGCGCCGCGGGTTCCTGCTCCGGGCCGGGGTGCTGGCCGGCGCCTCGCTCGTGATCGCCGCCGGAGGCCAGCTCGCCGGGCAGGCCCGCAGCGGCGTGGAGAGCGCCCGCCGGCTGCTGCGGCTGCCGGTCAGCCGCGGCCGGGTGCCCGCCGGCGCCTCGCCGGACCTGCCCGGCCTCGCGCCGTGGCGCACCCCCAACGACGCCTTCTACCGGATCGACACCGCCCTCGTGGTGCCCAGCGTCGACCCCACCGAGTGGCGGCTGCGGATCCACGGCATGGTCGACCGCGAGCTGCACCTCACCTACCGCGACCTCGTCGAGCGCCAGCTCACCGAGGACTGGGTGACCCTGTGCTGCGTGTCCAACCCGGTGGGCGGCGAGCTGATCGGCAATGCCTTCTGGAGCGGCGTGCGGGTGGCCGACCTGCTGGCCGAGGCCGGGGTGCAGGCCGGTGCGGACGCGGTGCTGCAGACCTCCACCGACGACTGGACCTGCGGTACGCCGCTGGCCGCGCTCACCGACGACCGCAACGCGATGCTCGCGGTCGCGATGAACGGCGAGCCGCTGCCGGTCGAGCACGGCTTCCCGGTCCGGATGGTCGTGCCCGGCCTCTACGGCTACGTGTCGGCGACCAAGTGGCTGGTCGACCTCGAGGTGACCCGCTTCGCCGACATCAGCGCCTACTGGACCCAGCGCGGGTGGTCGCCGCGCGGCCCGATCAAGACCCAGTCCCGCATCGACGTACCCCGCTCCGGCGCCGACCTCGCCCCCGGACCCCGACGGATCGGGGGCACCGCCTGGGCGCAGCACACCGGCATCGCCCAGGTGGAGTACCGCGTCGACGGCCAGCCGTGGCAGCGCGCCACCCTCGGCCGGGTGCCCGACGTCGACACCTGGGTGCAGTGGGCGGGTGAGGTGGACCTGGCCCCGGGCGAGCACACGCTGACCGTGCGTGCCACCGACCAGTCCGGGTACACCCAGACCAGCGTCCGCCGCGACGTGGTGCCCGACGGCGCCACCGGCTGGCACAGCATCACCGTCACCGCCGGCTGAGCCCCCACCCGCCGCCAGCCCGGCCCGAACCCGAGGAGCCTCCGATGCGCGCCACCACCATCACCTCGCTGATGACCGCCGCGGCCGCCGCGGCCGGCGGCCTGGGCACCGACCCCACCAGCGACTGGTACACCTCCCTGGACAAGCCTTCGTGGCAGCCGCCCGGCCCGGCGTTCGGCGCGGTGTGGACCCCGTTGTACGCCGCGATCGCCTGGGGCACCGGCCGGATGGTGAACAGCGACCCCGCCGCGCGCCGCCGGCTGCTGCTGCTCACCGGCGCCGACCTGACCGCCAACGCCGGCTGGTGCTGGGCGTTCTTCAAGGGCCGCTCGCCGGCCGGGGGACTGGCCGCGATCGGCGTGCTGAACGGCCTCAACCTCGCCCTGCTGCGCGCCGCCGCGCGACGGGACCGGGCCGCCGCGACCGCGCTGGTGCCCTACGTCGCCTGGACCGGCTTCGCCACCGCCCTGAACGCCTCCATCTGGCGCCGCAACCGCTGAGACCAGGTCGAGTGCCCGGGCCGCGCGCTCACCAGTTCGGCTCGGCGCCCCGGTCCGGCAGCGCGACGTCCAGCGGATGGATCACGTAGACCAGCCCGCCCGAGGGCCCCAGCCACACCCGCTCGAACTGCGTCCGGTCGTAGACCGCGCGCACCGCGTCGTTGCTCGGCTCGCCGTGCGAGGCCGGGTCGTGGGAGACCACGTCGCCGTCCTCCGTGAAGCCGACGATGGTCAGCAGGTGGCCCTCGGTCTCGTAGCCGGCGCCGTCGAGCTCCGCGCGCGTGAAGGACACCGACGCGACCAGCGGCACCCCGGCGGCGACGAACGCCTCGGCCTCGTGCAGCCCGCGCAGCCGGGTCACGTAGGCGCGCACCCCGTAGCGCGCGGCGTAGGCGGTGTTGAACGACCAGTTGCCGGCGCCGCGGTAGTTGTGGTCGAAGGTACGCCGGGCCGCGTGGTCGACCACCCGGTCGGCCAGCGACTCGTCCACCCAGGAGTACTCCGCCGGGTCGGGCCACCGGTCCCAGTGGCCGAGCACCATCGTCGTCGAGGTGGGGGAGCACCACGACTCGCCGCCGCTGTCCCACTGCGGGTACTCCCCGCGGTGCACCTGCTGGGAGAGCCGCGGCGCGTCCAGCACCCGCCCCCACGCCGCCGGCCTGCCGTCGCGCGCCGTGGCGGGATCGGGAGGAGACGGTACGCCGGCGTCCGGCTCCGTGCGGGTCGGCACCGCGGAGGCCATCGCGCCCAGGTGCGCCACGGTCGGCCCGGGCGTGCCGGGGCGCCGCAGCAGCCGCACCCGCAGCCGGTAGCCGACCAGCGCCTGCCCGGGGTGCGCCCGCAGCACGTCGAAGTCGGCCAGCACCCGGCCGTCGTCCTGCCCGGACACCGACGCCGGCTCGATGTCGGCATCGGTCTCGGCCCACCGGCCCAGCACGAACCAGCCGGTGCGGCTGCCGTCGGCCAGCGTCGCGGACACCTCCACCTCGATCCACGAGCCCGGCGGGGTGGTCGCGTTCCACGAGGCGATCAGCTCGGTCGCCGCGAAGCCGGTCGCCACCTCCGGGGACGTCCAGCAGGCCGCCTCGACATCGCCCGCGCCGTGAACCGACGCCGGCATGGTCAGCCCGGCCTCGGCGGGGACCGCGTCGAGAGCGGCCTCGGTGGGCTCCGCGGCCGGCCACGCCGTACCGTCGTGCGTCGCGTCGGAGGCTGAGGGCGGGAACGACGGGAAGCCGTCGGCGCAGGGGGTGTCGCTACCGGCGCTCCAGCCCCGGTAGCGGACGTGCCGGTTCACCAGTTGCGCGCGCCGTGGCGAGCGGGGAGCCGGGTGTGGTCGGTGCGGATGATGTAGGCCAGGCCGCCGGAGGCGGGCAGCCAGGCGTTCTCGAACTGTCCGCGGTCGTAGGTGCGCCGCACGCCGCGGTTGCGCCGCGCCGCCGGGTCGTTGACCACCACGTCGCCGCTCTCGGTGAAGCCGACGATCACCACCAGGTGCCCGTTGGTCGCGCTGATCGGCGCACCGTCGAGCTCGCCGCGGCCGAACGCGATCGAGGCGACCACGGGGACGCCGGCCTTGATGAACCGCTCGGCCTGGCGCAGGTTGCGCAGCCGGGTGACGAAGGCGTGGCCGGCCAGCGGCGCCGCGTAGGCGGTGTTGAACGGCCAGTTGCCCGCACCGTCGTAGCTGTAGTCGTAGGTCATCCGCGCCGCGTGGTCGACGAAGCGGTTGGGGTGGTGCCGCATGACCCAGCGGTAGTCGCGCCGGGCCGGAAGCCGGTCGTAGTAGCCGAGCACCATCGAGGTCGACGTCGGCGAGCACCAGGCCTCGCCGCCGTTGCCGAACTCCGGGTAGTCGCCGGTGTGGATCATCTGGGAGTAGCGCGGCACGTCCAGCACGACGCCGCGCGCCGGGCCCGGCCGGGAGCGGCGTACCGACTCGACCTGCGGCAGCCGGGAGACCATCGCGCCCACGGTGTCCACCCGCGGCCCCGCGCTGCCCGGGCGGCGGAACAGCACCAGCCGCAGCTGGTAGGAGGTGAACTCCAGCGAGTAGTTGCTCTTCCAGGTGTCCACGGCGACCCGGGCCAGGTCGTCGGCCTGCTCGGGCAGGCTGGTGCGGTGGATGGTCGAGTCGTCGGGCGCCCAGTTCGCGATCGTGTCCCAACTGCTGCGCTGGCCGTGCTCGCTGCGGCCGCGCACCTGCACGCGCACGAAGCCCTTGCCGTCGACCGTGGCCTTCCACGACGGGATCAGCTCGGTGAAGCCGAAGCCGGCGTCGCGCCACGGCGAGGTCCACCGGCCGATCTCGTAGCGCACCCGGCCACCGGTCGCGTGCGGGTCGGCGTAGCGGCGGGTGCCCACCGGGTCGCCGATCTGCAGCCGCCCGCGACGGACCTGCAGTCCGGCCAGCCGGCCGTGGTTGAGCCGCTTGGGGCTGTCCCACTGGTGGTAGCCGATCTGGCGGGCCGGCTTCGCGGACGCCGGCGCGGCCAGCGGGCCGGCCAGGCTCAGCGCGAGAGCGCCGGCGAGCCCGGCGGCCCAGTAGGAGGACCAGCGGGAGGACGGGCGGGCGGAGAGGAGAGAGCGCACCGGGAAACTTTAACCGCGTCACGTCACTTGAGTCACCAGTTGTCACAACTGTCTCTGTGCCGCGGTCAGGCGGCGTGGTCGGCGGGCCGCCGAACCCTCGTTACGATTGCGCCGTGACTCTACGGCTGCACGACTCCGCCACCCGCGAGGTCCGCGACTTCGTCCCGCTCGAGCCGGGCAAGGTCGGGATGTACCTCTGCGGGCTGACCGTGCAGTCCGAGCCGCACGTGGGCCACGTCCGCTCCGCGGTGAACTTCGACGTGCTGCGGCGGTGGATGACGGCCTCGGGGTACGACGTGACACTGATCCGCAACATCACCGACATCGACGACAAGATCCTGCTCAAGGCCGCCGAGCAGGGCCGCCCCTGGTACAACCTGGCCTACGCGATGCGGCGCGAGCTCGACCGCGCCTACGACGCGCTCAACGTGCTCCCGCCGACCTACGAGCCGGCGGCCACCGGCCACATCCCGGAGATGATCGAGCTGATCTCCCGGCTGGTCGCGCGCGGCCACGCCTACCCGGCCGAGGACGGGTCGGGCGACGTCTACTTCGACGTGGGGTCGTGGCCGGCGTACGGCCGGCTGTCCGGCCAGCGGATGGACGAGATGGAGCCGGAGGAGGGCGCCGATCCGCAGGTCCGCGCCCGCAAGAAGGACCCCCGCGACTTCGCGCTGTGGAAGGGCTACAAGAAGGAGTCGGAGCCCGAGACCGCCGCCTGGCCCTCCCCGTGGGGTCCGGGCCGGCCGGGCTGGCACATCGAGTGCTCCGCGATGGCGCTGAAGTACCTCGGCGGCGCCTTCGACATCCACGGCGGCGGCGTCGACCTGCGCTTTCCGCACCACGAGAACGAGCAGGCGCAGTCGCGCGCGGCCGGGTTCGGCTTCGCGTCGTACTGGCTGCACAACGCCTGGATCACCACCGCCGGCGAGAAGATGAGCAAGTCGCTGGGCAACTCCCTGGTCGTGCCCGCCGTGCTGCAACGGGTGCGCGCCATCGAGCTGCGCTTCTACATGGTCGCCGCGCACTACCGCTCGCACGTCGAGTTCTCCTTCGAGGCGCTCGAGGAGGCCGCCGCCGGGTTCCGGCGCATCGTGGGGTTCCTGACCCGGGCGGCGACCGTGCTCGGCGAGGTGCCCCAGGCCGGGACGCCCTGCGCGAACTTCGTCGCCGCGATGGACGACGACCTGGGCACCCCGGCCGCCGTCGCCGCGATCTACGACGTGGTGCACGAGGGCAACCGGCTGCTGGCTGCCGGCGTCTCCGACGCCCTGCGCGGCAGCGCCGCATCGGTCCGCGGCATGCTCGGCGTGCTCGGCCTGGACCCCTACGACCCGCACTGGGGCGGCGGTACCGCCGACGACACCAAACTGTCCGCGGCCGTCGACTCGCTGGTGGGCGCCCTGCTGGAGGAGCGGGCCGCCGCCCGCGCCGCCCGCGACTTCGCTGCCGCCGACGCGATCCGCGACCGGCTCAAGGCGGCCGGGATCGAGATCGAGGACACCCCGCAGGGCCCGACGTGGTCCCTGTGAGGCCGCCTGTGACGACGCCTGTGACGATCCCGGCAACCCGAGAAGGAATCTGATGGCTGGCAACTCCGAACGCCGCGGCGCGATCCGGAAGTCCGACAAGTCCCGCACCGCCGGCTCCGGCGGTCGCCGGCGCCGCGGCCTCGAGGGCAAGGGACCGACGCCGAAGGCCAAGGACCGCGAGGGGCACGTCGCCTACAAGGCCCGCAAGAAGGTCGAGCGCCAGCGCGTCGCGCGGCCCAAGCGACCCG
>DASSVD010000189.1:0-7922 GCA_035706365.1 Nocardioidaceae bacterium | reverse complement strand
ACCACGTCCTCGACCGCCTCGACCCGCTTGCCGCCGGCCAGGGCGCGCAGCTTGCTGATGTGCAGCAGGCCGTCCTTGCCGGGCAGCAGCGACACGAACGCACCGAAGTTGGTGGTCTTCACCACCGTGCCGAGGTAGCGCTCGCCGACCTCGGGCATCGTCGGGTTCGCGATGCCGTTGATGATCGTGCGTGCCGCCTCCGCGGCCTCGCCGTTGGTCGCGCCGACGTAGATCGTGCCGTCGTCCTCGATGGTGATCTGCGCGCCGGTGTCGTCCTGGATCTGGTTGATCACCTTGCCCTTGGGGCCGATGACCTCGCCGATCTTGTCCACGGGAACCTTCATGGTCAGGATCCGCGGGGCGTTCAGCGACATCTCGGCGGGCTCGTCGATGGCCTCGGCCATCACGTCCAGGATGGTCATCCGGGCGTCCCGGGCCTGGGTCAGCGCCGCGGCGAGAACCTCGGCCGGGATGCCGTCGAGCTTGGTGTCCAGCTGCAGCGCGGTGACGAAGTCACGGGTGCCGGCGACCTTGAAGTCCATGTCGCCGAAGGCGTCCTCGGCACCGAGGATGTCGGTCAGCGCGACGTACTGCGTGCTGCCGTCGACCTCGCCGGAGATCAGCCCCATCGCGATGCCGGCCACCGGGGCCCGCAGCGGCACACCGGCCTGCAGCATCGCCAGGGTGGAGGCGCAGACCGAGCCCATCGAGGTCGAGCCGTTGGACCCGAGAGCCTCGGAGACCTGACGGATCGCGTAGGGGAACTCCTCGCGCGTCGGCAGCACCGGCACCAGCGCGCGCCCGGCCAGGGCGCCGTGCCCGATCTCGCGGCGCTTGGGCGACCCGACCCGACCGGTCTCACCGGTGGAGTAGGGCGGGAAGTTGTAGTTGTGCAGGTAGCGACGGCTGGTCTCCGGGGAGAGGGTGTCCAGCTTCTGCTCCATGGTGAGCATGTTCAGCGTGGTGATGCCCAGGATCTGGGTCTCGCCGCGCTCGAACAGCGCCGAGCCGTGCACCCGCGGAACCACGCCGACCTCGGCCGAGAGGGTGCGGATGTCGGAGAGCCCGCGGCCGTCGATCCGGACCCGGTCACGCAGCACGCGCTCGCGGACCAGGGTCTTGGTCAGCGAGCGGTACGCGGCGCCGATCTCCTTCTCGCGGCCCTCGAACTGCTCACCGATCCGGTCGAGCAGGTTGGCCTTGATCTCGTCGGTGCGGGCTTCGCGCTCCTGCTTGCCGGCGATGGTCAGCGCCTGCGCCAGGTCGTCCTTGACCGCGCTCTCGACGGCGGCGTACACGTCGTCCTGGTAGTCCAGGAAGATCGGGAACTCCGTCACCGGCTTGGCCGCCTGCTTGGCCAGCTCCTGCTGTGCCTCGACCAGCTGCTTGATGAACGGCTTGGCCGCCTCCAGGCCACCGGCGACGACCTCCTCGGTCGGCGCCTGGGTGCCCGAGCGGACCAGGTCCCAGGTGGACTCGGTGGACTCGGCCTCGACCATCATGATCGCCACGTCGCCGGTCTCGGTCACGCGACCGGCCACCACCATGTCGAAGACCGCGTCCTCGAGCTGGGAGTGCGTGGGGAAGGCGACCCACTGGCCCTCGATCAGGGCGACGCGGGTCCCGCCGACCGGGCCGGAGAACGGCAGGCCGGACAGCTGGGTGGAGATCGAGGCCGCGTTGATCGCCAGCACGTCGTACGGCGTGTCCGGCTCGAGCGCCATCACCGTGATGACGACCTGGACCTCGTTGCGCAGGCCCTTCTTGAACGTCGGGCGCAGCGGCCGGTCGATGAGCCGGCAGGTGAGGATGGCGTCCTCGGACGGACGCCCCTCACGCCGGAAGAACGAGCCGGGGATCCGGCCCGCGGCGTACATCCGCTCCTCCACGTCGATGGTGAGCGGAAAGAAGTCGAGGTGCTCCTTGGGCTGCTTTCCGGCCGTGGTGGCCGAGAGCAGCATGGTCTCGTCGTCCAGGTACGCGGTCACGGAGCCGGCCGCCTGGCGAGCCAGCAGGCCGGTCTCGAACTTGACCGTGCGCTGGCCGAACTTGCCGTTGTCGATGACGGTCTCGACCGCCGAAACGATGGGTCCCTCCACGGGGTACCCCCTTCTGGTGTCACGGAGCGGACACGCGCAAGGCGCCGTGGGTGGGGCCGGTCTTCGATCGAGGCGCCCGGAGGCTCGCGGCGACCTGTCACGAGGACACGTCGCGGGGCTCCGAGAGCCACTACCGAGGACCGGGCCGGCGTCCCGGGGGCCGCTCCTGATGGTGGATTCCTTGTTCAGTTGTCCGTGCATCACCGCACGCAAGCAGGGGCGGCCGTCCTCCGCGAAGAGGACCGCCGCCCCGTCTCACCCGGCGTTGCTCACCGGCGCAGGCCGAGCCGCTCCACGATGGAGCGGTACCGGTTGATGTCCTGCTTCTGCATGTAGTTGAGCAGGCGCCGGCGCTGGCCGACCAGAAGGAGCAGGCCACGACGCGTGTGGTGGTCGTGCTTGTGCTCCTTGAGGTGCTCGGTCAGGTGCGAGATCCGGTGCGTCAGCAGCGCAACCTGCACCTCGGGCGAGCCGGTGTCGCCTTCGGAGGTGGCGTACTCGGCGATGATCTTCTTCTTGGTCTCGGCGTCGGTACTGTTCGACACACGGGCTCCTTCCAAGGTGTTCGTTGCGCGGCGCGCCGGGGCCTGTTCACCCGGGCACTCTCGATCCGCGGCCGTCTGACGGCGCAGTCGCCCCATGGACGGGCGACCCGCCAAGCCTAGCCCAGCGGCGCCGGGAACTCCCAATCGAGCCGGCCGCTCTCAGCGCCGGGTGAGCGAGCGGTAGACCGCCCGTACGCCCACCGCCCGCTCGAGCTCGGCGGTCACGCTGGTGAAGAACTGCTCGCGGTAGGTCTCGTCGGTGACCGCGTAGACGGTGAAGTACAGCCCGGAGAAGGCGGCCAGGAAGACCGAGACCTGGGCCAGCTCCAGGCTCAGTGTCGGCCACACCTCGAAGGACTGCGGCGGCTGGCCGATCCAGGACTCGATCACGTCCGGGCGCATCGCCACCACTCCGAAGACCAGGAAGAAGACCAGGACCGCGAGCGCCAGCAGCAGCACCTGCACCATCTGCGAGACCAGCAGCACCAGGATCAGGTTCGCCCGCTGGAACCCGGCCACGTGCCGCTCGTCCTCGACGCGCGGAGCAGCCGGCCCCGACCCGGCCCCGGGCTCCGACCCGGGGTCGGACGCGTGGTCGGACGCGGGGGGACGCTCCGCGAGCAGCTCGGCCCCCACGTCGGCCAGCGGCGTGCCGCGCAGCGCGGCGACCAGCCGGTCGGCATCCAGCTCGTCGTCGACCCGGTCCAGCTCCTCGGGCAGCCGCACCAGCAAGAACGCGACGGCCAGGCCGCTGAACAGCAGCACGCTGACCCACAGCACCCCGCCGTCCAGGGAGGTCGCGACCTGCCACACCTCGGTGTTGATGAACAGGAAGGTGACGAAGAGCAGTAGCAGCGGCAGCGCGCGGGTGACCAAGGGGAACAGCAGGCCCAGGGAGCGGAGAGTGCGCACCACGGCCCAGACCGCGATCACCCGCAGCCGCAGCGCGACCAGCGCGTAACCGAGCCCGACCAGCCCGGCGGCGACCAGTCCCACGGCCACCCCGAGGCTGGCGTCGGAGAGCAGCAACCCCGCGGCGAGGGCCGCTCCCACGCCGGTCAGCACCGCCGCCCCGAGCACTGACAGCACGCGGCCGCGACGCAGGCCCTGCTGGGCGGCATGGCGCTCGGACTCCACGAAGTAGGGCAGCCCGTGGGCGAGGAACCAGTGCTCGGCCTCGCGGACGGCCGCGTCGCGGTTCACGTCGGCGGACTGTCCGCCAGCACGAGCCGGGTCCGCTCGACGTCCTCGGCCATGGTCGCGACCAGGTCCTCGACCGAGTCGAACCGCACCATGCCCCGGATCCGGGCGACGAAGGAGACCTGCACCCGCACGCCGTAGAGCTCCAGGTCGTCGCGGTCGAGCACGTAGGACTCGACCCGACGCTCGCGCGTACCGGCGAAGGTCGGGTTCGTGCCCACGCTGATCGCCGCGGGCAGCGGGTCGGACCCGTCGTCGAGGCGCCGCAGCCAGCCGGCGTACACCCCGTCCGCCGGCGCGGCCTGCACACCGGAGGACGGCACGTTGGCGGTGGGGTAACCGAGCTCGCGGCCCCGCTGGTCGCCCTTGACCACCTCGCCGCGTACCGCGAACGGGTGACCGAGCGCCTCGGTGGCGCCTTCGACGTCACCGGCGGCCAGGCAGTTGCGCACGTACGTCGAGGACCACACCTGGGGCCCGCCGTCCAGGGGGATCCCCACGGTGACGAACCCGGCCCGCTCCCCCGCCGCGCGCAGGGTGTCCACATCGCCGGCCGCCTTGCTGCCGAACCGGAAGTTCGCGCCCACCACGACCGCCCGGGCGTGCAGGGTGTGCACCAGGATCTCGTCGATGAAGTGCTCGGGCGACCAGCCCGCGATCTCGCGGCTGAACGCGATCACCAGCAGGTCGTCGACGCCGGCCTCGGCGAGCAGCTCGGCGCGCGTGTCCAGCGGGGTCAGCGTCGGCGGGGCGTGCTCGGCTCGCAGCACCGCGATCGGGTGCGGGTCGAAGGTGACCGCCACGACGCCGTCGGCACCGTGCTCGGCGGCGACCTCGCGGGCGCGCGCGATGACGTGCTGGTGGCCGAGGTGGACGCCGTCGAAGTTGCCGATGGTGACGACGGGCCGGCCGAGGTCCTCGGGGACCTCGTCGAGCGAACGCCAGATCCGCACTGCCGGGGGCTCCTGTCCTGCGAGAGTCGTGCGCCGGCAACGGGCATGCCGGTGTGGAAAAAGACTGCCACACCCGCTCAGCCGGCAAACACCGCCACCGGGAAGGCCTGCGCGCCGCGCTGCTCGTAGAGCGCCAGGAAGTGGCCGGCCGGGTCCAGCAGGGCGACCGGTCGCCCGCCCGTGGGGCTCCGGTCCGTGGCCGGGTCCCGGTCCCGGGTCACGTCGAGGTCGAGCGTCCGGCCGACGGCCACGGCACGCGCCTGGTCCGCGTCGACCCGGCAGGTCGGGAAGCAGCGCGCAGCCACCGCGTCCAGACCCAGCAGTCCCAGCTCCTGCTCGAGCGACTCGAGCGGGCGGGCGTCGCCCAGGTCGAAGGGGCCGACGGCGGTACGCCGCAGCGCGGTCAGGTGCCCGCCCACCCCGAGTGCCGCGCCGGTGTCACGCGCCAGCGCACGCACATAGGTGCCGCTCGAGCAGCGCACCGACACCTCGACGTCGAGGGTGCGTTCGTGGCGGTGCAGCGCGTGCACGTCGATCGCGTGGACGGTCACCGGACGCGCCGGCAGGGCGAATTCCTCGCCGGCCCGCACGCGCTGGTAGGCACGCCGCCCGTCCACCTTGACCGCGGAGACCGAGGAGGGAACCTGCGCGATGTCGCCGACCAGGTCCCCCAGCGCGGAACGCACCCGCTGCTCGTCGAGCCGGCTCGCGTCTGCCGTGTCGAGCGGCTCCCCCTCCGCGTCGTCGGTGGTGGTGGTGACCCCGAGCCGGATGGTGGCGTCGTAGGCCTTCTCGGTCAGGGTGAGGTGGCCGAGCAGCCGGGTCGCCCGGTTCACCCCGAGCACCAGGACCCCGGTGGCCATCGGATCCAGCGTGCCGGCGTGCCCGACCCGCCGCGTGCGCGCGAAGCGGCGTACCCGGGCCACGACGTCGTGCGAGGTGATCCCGCCGGGCTTGTCGACGACCAGCAGCCCGGCAGGGCCGTCACTCCTCCGGCTCACGCGGCTTGCGGTACGGGTCGGGCTCCCCGGCGTACCGCGCCCCCTCCGCGGCCTCGGCGACCCGGGCGTCGGACTCGCGCACCTGGGCGAGCAGCTCGTCGAGGTGGCGGGCGTTCTCCGGAAGCGCGTCGTGCACGAACTCCAGGGTCGGCACGTGCCGCATCCCCAGCTGCTTGCCCACCTCGGAGCGGATCAGCCCCTTGGCCGACTCCAGCGCGGCGGCGGTGCTGGGGAGGTCGTCCTCCTCGCCGAGCACGGTGTAGAAGATCGTGGCGTTCTGGGTGTCGCCGCTGACCCGCACGTCGGTGATCGTCACGAAGCCGAGGCGCGGGTCCTTGACCCGACGCTCCAGCATCTGCGCCACGATCACCTGGATCCGGTCGGCGACCTTGCGCACGCGGGGGCTGCTCATCGTCCTACTCTCCCTCAGCCGGTCGGGGAACCGGGAAGGGCCGCGGCGTGCGCCGCGGCCCTCCTCCGGTCGGGCCTCAGGCCCGCGGGATCTCCCGCATCTCGAAGCACTCGACCACGTCGCCCTGCTTGATGTCGTTGTAGCCACGCAGGACCAGACCGCACTCGAAGCCCTCGCGGACCTCGGTGACGTCGTCCTTCTCGCGGCGCAACGACGCCAGGTCGAGGTTGTCGGAGACCACCGCACCGTCGCGCAGCAGTCGCGCCTTGGCGTTGCGGCGGATCGTCCCGCTGGTGACCATGCAGCCGGCGATGTTGCCGATCTTGGAGGACCGGAAGATCTCGCGGATCTCCGCCTGCCCCAGGGTCGCCTCCTCGAACTCCGGCTTGAGCATGCCCTTCAGGGCCGCCTCGATCTCCTCGATCGCCTGGTAGATGACCGAGTAGTAGCGGATCTCGACGCCCTCGCGCTCGGCCATCTCGGTGGCCTTGCCCTGGGCACGGACGTTGAAGCCGATGATGATGGCGTCGGACGCGGCGGCCAGGTCCACGTTGGTCTCGGTGATCGCACCGACACCGCGGTCGATGACCCGGATGCCGACCTCCTCGCCGACGTCGATCTTGGCCAGCGAGTCCTCGAGGGCCTCCACCGAACCGGACACGTCGCCCTTGAGGATGAGGTTGAGCTCCTGGCTCTCGCCCTTCTCCATCGAGGCCATGAAGTCCTCGAGCGTACGGCGCACCCGGCGCTTGGCCTGGAGTGCTGCGCGCTCGCGGGACTCCCGCTTCTCCGCGATCTGGCGGGCGACCCGGTCGTCCTCGACCACGATGAAGTTCTGCCCCGCACCGGGCACGGCGGTCAGACCGAGCACCATCGCCGGGCGGGACGGGTCCGCCTCCTCGATGTTCGCGCCGAACTCGTCGAGCATGGCGCGCACCCGGCCGTACGCCGGTCCGGCCACGATGGAGTCGCCCACGCGCAGCGTGCCGCGCTGGACCAGCACCGTCGCCACCGGGCCACGCCCACGGTCGAGGTGCGCCTCGACCACGAGGCCCTGGGCGTCCTGGTCGGGGTTGGCCCGCAGGTCCAGCGACGCGTCGGCGGTGAGCACGATCGCCTCGAGCAGCGAGTCCAGGTTGAGCTGGTTCTTCGCGGAGACGTCGACGAACATGGTGTCGCCGCCGTACTCCTCGGGGACCAGGCCGTACTCGCTGAGCTGACCGCGCACCTTCTGCGGGTCCGCCGCCGGCACGTCGATCTTGTTCACCGCGACCACGATCGGCACCTCGGCGGCCTTGGCGTGGTTGAGCGCCTCGACGGTCTGCGGCATCACGCCGTCGTCGGCGGCCACCACCAGCACCGCGATGTCGGTCGCCTGCGCACCACGGGCACGCATGGCGGTGAACGCCTCGTGACCCGGGGTGTCGATGAAGGTGATCCGGCGCTCGGTGTCGTCGACCTCGGTCGCGACCTGGTAGGCACCGATGTGCTGGGTGATGCCCCCGGCCTCCTTGGCCACCACGTTCGCGCTGCGCAGCGCGTCGAGGAGCTTGGTCTTTCCGTGGTCGACGTGACCCATGACGGTGACGACCGGCGGACGGGGCATGAGGTCCTCGTCGGTCTCCCCGGCCAGCTCGGCGTCGAGGTCGATGTCGAAGCCGCCGAGGAGCTCACGGTCCTCGTCCTCGGGCGAGACGATGTTGATGACGTAG
>DASSVD010000188.1:0-4154 GCA_035706365.1 Nocardioidaceae bacterium | reverse complement strand
GGCGGCGCGCGGCAGCAGGTCGTCGCCGTGCACGTGCGCGACGGTCGGGCTCAGCCCGAGCCCGGCGGCGACCTCGCGCAGCCGGGCGGCCAGCCCGGCGGGGTTCAGGCCGCCGGCGTTGCTGACGATCCGCACTCCACGCTCGAGGGCCTGCCCGAGGCAGTCCTCGACCTGGCGGACGAAGGTGCGCGCGTAGCCCGCGGTCGGGTCCTTCATCCGGTCCCGGCCCAGGATCAGCAGGGTGAGCTCGGCGAGGTAGTCGCCGGTCAGCACGTCGACCGGGCCCCCCTCGAGCATCTCCCGCATGGCCGCGAGCCGGTCCCCGTAGAACCCGCTGCAGTTGGCCACGCGCAGCACCCCGTCGTGCATCAGCCCTCCGCGCGCTGCGGCTCCCGCCCGGGGCCGGGCGGGCCGGCGAAGGCCTGGGCGATGTCGAGCCAGCGGTCGGCGTCCGGGCCCACGGCCTCGAGGTCGAGGTCGGCGCGATGGCGGCGCTGGGTGACCAGCAGGCAGAAGTCGTACGCCGACCCGCGCACCTGCTGCTCGGCGTCCTCGGGGCCGAACGTCCACACCTGGTCGTCCGGGCCGCGCAGCTCGACCCGGAACTCCTCGCGGGGGGCGTCCAGATCGCGCACGCCGAAGGCGAAGTTGCGGGTGCGCACCCCCAGGTGGACCACGTGCCGCAGCCGGTCGGTGAGCGGCATCTCGACGCCGAGCGCGTCGGCGACGTCGTGCCCGTGCGCCCAGGTCTCCATCAGTCGGGCGGTGGCCATCGAGGTCGGGGTCATCGGCGGGCCGAACCAGTCGATGCGCTCCTCGGGGTCCCGCTCGGCCAGCATGGTGGCCACCCGGGTGCTGGCCGCGCGCCACCGGATCAGCAGCTCGTCGGGAGGCAGGGCTGCGCCGTCGGCGGCGGCCTCGTCGACGTAGGTGTCGGGGTCCATCAGCGCAGTCGCCACCACGGCGTCCCAGGCGTGCTTGTCGGTCGCGGCGAGCACCGCGACCTCGTCGGTCCAGGCCAGGTGGGCGATCTGGTGGGCGATGGTCCAGCCCTCGGCGGGCGTCGGCGTACCCCACTGTTCGGCGGTCAGCGGCGCCACGAGGGCGTCGAGGGCGTCGCCCTCGGCGGCGAGGTCGCGGAGTACCTCGGAGAGCCGGTCGGTCATCGGTGTCCTTCTTCCATGCCGGTCAGCGGCGACCCGGGTGGTCCCGCGGGCACGAGTCCATCACGTCGGCCCAACCGCCCGTCCAGCACCTCGGCCCAGGCGTCGAGCACCCGCGCCCGGCGCGCGGTGTCGTCGGTGAGCGTGGCGGCCAGGCCGAGGCCCCGGACCAGGTCCAAGGTGGCCTGCACCAGCTCCCGGTGGCCGGGGACCGTCTCGTCGACGTCGAGCAGCTCGACGGTGCGGCGGTGCAGGTCCCGGCCGACCCGCTGCTCCAGCGGAGCCACCGCCGTGCGCAGCGCGGGATCGGTGCGCGCGGCGACCCACAGCTCCAGCGCGGCGCGGAAGACCGGTCCGGTCACCTGGCCGGCCAGCATCTCCAGCACCGCACGGGTACGCCGCGGCCCTGCGGGCAGCCCGGCCGCGTCGGCGGCGAGCTCCTCGGCCCGCACGGCGGTCAGGTGCTCGACCGCGGCGAGGACCAGGTCGTCCTTGGTGGGGAAGTGGTGCAGCTGCGCCCCGCGCGAGACGCCGGCCCGCCGGGACACCTCGGTGGTCGAGGTGCCGCTCCAGCCCAGCTCGGCCAGGCACTCCACCGTCGCCTCGAGCAGCCGCAGCCGCATGGCGCGGGTGCGCTCCTCCTGCGGCACGCGGGCGGTCGGCATCCCCGCATCCTCGCCGCAGACGAACAAACAGTCAAGCCTGACTGTTTCTTCGTGGCGTGGGACCCTGGTCGGGTGGTGGAGCTGCTTCGGGCCGGGACGGCGCGCGGGCGCTGGGTGCTGGCCGCGGCCACCCTGGCCTCGGGCATGGCGCTGCTGGACGGCACCGTCGTCAACATCGCGCTGCGCAGCATCGGCGCGGAGCTGGACGCGCCGGTGGCCGCGCTGCAGTGGGTGGTCAACGCCTACCTGCTCTCGCTGGCCTCGCTGATCCTGGTCGGCGGCTCCCTCGGCGACCGCTTCGGCCGGCGGCGGGTGTTCCTGGTCGGGGTGGCCTGGTTCGCGCTGGCCTCCGCGCTGTGCGGCCTGGCCCAGACCCCGGTGCAGCTGATCCTCGCCCGCCTGGTGCAGGGCATCGGCGCGGCCCTGCTCACCCCCGGCAGCCTGGCGCTCATCCAGGGGTCCTTCCGGCGCACCGATCGGGCGACGATGATCGGCCGGTGGGCGGGCCTGGGCGGCATCGCGGCCGCGGTCGGCCCGCTGCTGGGCGGCTGGATCGTGGACGTGGCCAGCTGGCGCTGGATCTTCTGGATCAACGTCCCGCTCGCCGCCGGGGTGCTGGTGATCTCGCTGCGCCACGTGCCGGAGAGCCGGGACGCGGAGGCGCACCGCGGCTTCGACGTGCCGGGCTCGCTGCTCACCGCCCTGGGGCTGGGCGCGCTCACCTTCGCGCTGATCGAGGCCCGGGTGGTCGCGCCGGCCTATGTCGCGGTCGCCGCGGCCGTCGGGGTGGCCGCGCTGGCCGGCTTCGTGCTGCACGAGCGCACGTCACGCGCGCCGCTGGTCCCGCTGTCGCTGTTCGGGTCCCGGGTGTTCTCGGTGGCCAACGGGATGACCCTGCTGGTCTACGGCGCGCTCGGCGCGATGCTGTTCTTCCTGGTGCTGCAGCTGCAGGTCAGCACCGGCTACACCCCGCTCGCGGCGGGGCTGGCCACCGTCCCGATCACGTTGATGATGCTCGCCTTCTCCTCCCGCTCCGCGACGCTGGCGGACCGGATCGGCCCGCGCGCGCAGATGTCGGTCGGGCCGGTGCTGTGCGCGGCCGGGGTGCTGCTGCTCAGCGGGGTGGACGCGGACTCGACGTACCTCACCGGGGTGCTGCCCGGGGTCGTGCTGTTCGCCGCCGGCCTGGTCAGCCTGGTCTCCCCGCTGACCGCCGCGGTGCTGGCCGCGGCCCCGGACCGGCTGGCGGGCACTGCCAGCGGGATCAACAACGCGGTGGCCCGGACCGGCTCCCTGCTCGCGGTGGCCGCGCTGCCCGCGCTGGTGGGGCTCAGCGGCGACGCCTACCGCGACCCGGCGGCGTTCAGCCGGGCCTACGCGAGCGCGATGCTGTGGTGCGCCGGTCTGCTGGTGCTCGGCGGGCTGATCAGCTTCGTCGGCCTGCGACCCGGCCGCGACGACGGCTGAGCCGCGCGGTTAGGGTCGCCGGGTGATCGAGGACCGCACCGGACCGCTGCAGGGGATCCTCGTCGCCGACTTCAGCCGGGTGCTCGCCGGACCGCTGGCCACCGCCACCCTGGCCGACCTCGGCGCGACGGTGATCAAGGTGGAGCGGCCGGCCGCCGGTGACGACACCCGGCACTGGGGCCCGCCGTGGACGCAGAACTCCAGCTCCTACTTCGAGGCGGCCAACCGCAGCAAGCGCTCCGTCGAGCTCGACCTGGCCGACGAGGACGACCGCGCCCTGGCCGTCGAGCTGGCCGGCCGCGCGGACGTGGTCGTGGAGAACTTCCGCGAGGGGACGCTGGCCCGCAAGGGGCTCGGCTACGAGCAGGTCAGCGCCGCCAACCCGGGCGTCGTCTACGTCTCGGTCACCGGCTTCGGCAGCGCGGGGGGTGCGGCCCTCCCCGGCTACGACTTCCTGGTGCAGGCCGTCGGTGGGTTGATGAGCATCACCGGCACGCCCGAGGAGCCGACCAAGGTCGGGGTCGCGCTGGTCGACGTACTCACCGCCAAGGACGCCGTGATCGGCACGCTCGCCGCGCTGCGCCATCGGGACGCGACCGGCCACGGCCAGCGGGTGGAGGTGAACCTGCTCTCCAGCCTGCTCGGGTCGCTGGCCAACCAGGCCTCGGCGTACCTGGCCACCGGCACCCCGCCGGGACGGATGGGCAACCAGCACCCCTCGATCGCGCCCTACGAGACGCTCGCGGCCAAGGACGGCCAGCTCGCGGTGTGCTGCGGCAACGACCGGCAGTTTCGCGCGCTCGCCGTGGCGCTGGGCATCCCCGACGCGGCCGACGATCCGCGGTTCGCCACCAACGCC
>DASSVD010000187.1:0-5741 GCA_035706365.1 Nocardioidaceae bacterium | reverse complement strand
GGGACGCTCGCGCGGCTGTTCGGCCGCGACACCGGCACCGTGCGGGCGGTCGACGGCGTGAACGTGTCGCTGCGCCGCGGCGAGGTCCTCGGCGTGGTGGGGGAGTCCGGCAGCGGCAAGACCACGCTGGGTCGCGCGTTGCTCGGGCTGGTGCCGGCCACGTCGGGGTCGATCACCTACCGCAAGCCGCGTGAGGACGGACACACCGCCGAGCAGGTGGTCTCGCGGATGTCGGGCAAGGAGCTGCGCGAGCTGCGCACCGACCTGCAGATGGTCTTCCAGGATCCGCATGCCGCGCTGAACCCCTCGATGACGATCGAGACCGCGGTAGGCCACCCGCTGAAGATCCACGGCATCGCCTCCGGCGCCGAGCTGCGCACAAGGGTGGCGGCCGCTCTGGAACGTGTGGGCCTGAGCCCGGCCGAGCAGTTCATGAGCAAGTACCCCTCCGATCTGTCCGGGGGGCAGAAGCAGCGGGCGGTGATCGCCCGGGCGATCATCCTCGACCCCGAGGTCCTGGTCGCCGACGAGCCGGTCTCGATGCTGGATGCCAGCGTGCGGGCGAAGATCCTCGAGCTGATGCTCGACCTGAAGCGCGACCTCGGGCTGACCTACGTCTACATCACCCACGACCTGGCCACGGCGAAGTTCTTCTGCGACCGGGTGGCGATCATGTACTTGGGCCGGATCGTGGAGATCGGGCCGACCGAGGAGATCTTCGCAGACCCCAAGCACCCCTACACCAAGGCACTGCTGACCGCGATCCCCGAGCCCGACCCGCGGCGGATGGTCGCCCGCGAGCTGCCGCGCGGCGAGATCCCGGACGCGGCCAGCCCGCCGCTGGGCTGCTCGTTCCACCCCCGGTGTCCTCAGGCGGTCGCCGAGTGCGGCTGGGAGTCGCGCGATCTGCGCAACCTGCTCGAGGAGCACTGGACCCGCCAGGACCCCGACGTCTACGAGCAGGAGAAGGAACTGGTCGGGGACCTCGACGTGCTCGACACGCCGAGCAAGCAGGTGCGGATCAGCTCGGCCGCGGACGCGTCGAAGGTCCGCGACCTGCTGGACCGGATCAAGGCGGAGAACCCCGACGAGCCGCTCTGGAAGGGCGTGGAGTCGGTGCAGGAGACGGGGGAGGGGGTCGAGGTGCGCTTCCACACCGGCTACGACCCGTTGCTGCGGCGCTCCGGAGGGGTCGACGTCGCCTGCGTGCTGCATCCCACCCCGGTCACCCCCGAGCCCGCCCTCCCGGAGGACCACCACCGGCCTGCCGAGAGCTGAAGCCGCCGCCGGCGGTGCTAGTACCAGCGGACAATTGCCGCTCGCCCCCGCACGGCCGGAGTCTGGTCTCCTCGGAACTACCGAAGGAGACCACGATGAACCACACCACAGCTCAGAACCGAGGACTCACCACCCGGCTCGCCGGAGCCGGGACCGCGCTGGTCCTCGCCGCCGGCGCTCTCACGTTGACCGGCGGTCCGGCCCTGGCCAAGGACGGCGACGTCGAGCGCTCCGGATCCTGCTCGGGCGGCACGTCCTGGAAGCTCAAGGCGAGCCCGGAGGACGGCCGGATCGAGGTCGAAGGCGAGGTGGACAGCAACAAGAACGGTCAGAAGTGGCGCTGGCGGCTGATGCACAACGGCTCCCGCTCGGCCCGGGGCAAGGCGACCACCAAGCCGCCCAGCGGCTCCTTCGAAGTTCGTCGGGTGGTGGTCGACCTTAAGGGGACCGACAAGCTGACCTTCGTCGCCCGCCACCCGAAGTCCGGCGAGGTATGTCGCGGATCCGTCAAATTCTGACGGGCTCGCCGCCATACTGAGGTCGCCGACCGAGGAGGGCCCGCGTGCGAGTGATCAGCAACCCTGTGCTGCAGTTCCTCGCCGCGGCCCTCCTCGTCCTCGTCGTGATCGCGTTCGGCACCGGCAGGCTCAGTGCCCAGGCCGCGAACGAGGAGGCCATCGCCGACTCGCGCGCGATCACCCGGGTGCTCGCCGCGTCGGTGGCCGAGCCTGCCCTTCCCCGGGGGTTGATCACCGGCCGGCCGGGGGCGCTCGACCGGTTCGACCGGGCCGTCCTGGACCGGCTGCTGGTCGATGACGTGCAACGGATCAAGATCTGGGACGCGTCGGGGCGGATCGTCTACTCCGACGAGACCGCGCTGATCGGCGAGCAGTTCACGCTCGGCGACGACGAGCGCGACGTGCTGCAGCACGGCAGCACCGAGGCGGAGATGTCGGACCTGTCCCGACCGGAGAACCGGTTCGAGGCCGGCTCGGGCGGGCTGCTGGAGGTCTACACCCGGATCCTGTCGCCGGAGGGCGAGCCGCTGCTGTTCGAGGTGTACTTCTCCGCAGCGCAGGTCGCCGACCGCAAGGAGGCGGTATTCAGCGCGTTCCGACCGATCACGCTGGGCGGGCTGGCGCTGCTGGTGGTGCTCACCACGCCCGTGCTCTGGGTGCTGATGCGTCGGGTGCAGGCGGGCGCGCGGGCGCGGGAACGGCTGCTGCGCGCGGCGGTCGACGCCTCGGACTCCGAGCGCCGGAGGATCGCGCGCGACCTGCACGACGGCGTGGTCCAGGACCTCGCCGGGACGTCGTACGCCGTCACCGCGGTGGCCGACACGTTGCGCGCCGACCGCCCGGAGGCGTCGAGCCGGCTCTCCGAGGCCGGCGACTCGCTGCGCACCAGCCTGCGGTCGCTGCGCTCACTGCTGGTGGAGATCTACCCGCCCGAGCTGCACACCGAGGGGCTGGCTGCGGCCCTCGAGGATCTGGTCGCCCAGGCCAACGGCGCCGGGGTCGAGGCAGTGGTCTCGGTGCGTGACGTGGACGCGGTCGACGAGGACGTGGTGGCGCTGGTCTGGCGGGTCGCCCAGGAGGCGGTTCGCAACTCCCTGCGGCACGGGGCGGCCGACCGGATCGACGTCACGGTCGACGGCCGGGGTGGTGCGGTGCTGCTGGAGGTGAGCGACAACGGTCGGGGCTTCGAGCCCGGGGCGGTCGACGCGACCGAGCACTTCGGACTGCGCGGGTTGCGGGACCTGATCGCGGAGGCGGGCGCCCGGCTGGACGTGCGGTCCAGCCCGGGAGCCGGAACGACAGTACGTCTGGAGGTGGACGTGGCATGACGATCACGGTGGTGCTGGTCGACGACCATGCCGTGGTGCGCAACGGGCTGGCGCAGCTGCTGGGTGCAGCCGAGGACATCGAGATCGTCGGCATGGCCGCGGACGGCTCCGAGGCGCTGGAGGTGGTCACTCGGCTGGAGCCGGACGTGGTGCTGATGGACCTGCAGATGCCGGTGGTGGACGGGGTGACCGCGACCAAGACGATCGTGTCCTCGGGCAGCTCGGCGCAGGTCGTGGTGCTCACGTCGTACTCCGACAGCGACCGGATCGTCGGTGCGCTGGACGCTGGGGCGGTCGGCTACCTGCTCAAGGATGCCGAGCCCGAGGACCTGCTCGAGGGCGTCCGCGCGGTGGCGCGGGGGGAGTCCCCGATCCATCCGAAGGCGGCGCGTCAGCTGCTCACGGCGCGCACGGAGGCCGGCAACCGGGTGACCGTCGACCTGACGCCACGCGAGGCCGAAGTGCTCAAGCTGGTGCGACTCGGCCTGGCCAACAAGCAGATCGGTCGAAGGCTGGGGATCAGCGAGCGGACGGTCAAGGCGCACCTGACCTCGGCGTTCCAGCGGATCGGCGTCACCGACCGCACGCAGGCCGCGCTCTGGGCCGAGCGCAACCAGGTGTGAGCGTCGACCGGAACGCCGTGCTGCCCACGTCGTCGAGGGGTCAGGGGAGGTCGGGCGGGGTGCCGCCGAACTCCGGGCACAGCTCCTGGTGGGCGCACCAGGAGCACAGTGCGCTGCGCCGCGGCCGCCAGTCACCCGCCTCCTGCGAGCGCGAGATCGCCCGCCACAGCGCCTCGACCTTGCGCTCGGTGGCCAGCAGGTCCTGCTCGTCCGGCACGTAGCGCAGCACCTCGCCGCTGCCGAGGTAGACCAGCTGCAGCATCGCCGGGACCACGCCGCGGGTGCGCCACAGCACGAGCGCGTAGAACTTCATCTGGAACAGCGCCTTGGCCTCGAACATCGGCCCCGGCGCGCGCCCGGTCTTGTAGTCGACGATCCGGATCTCCCCGGTCGGCGCCACGTCGACGCGGTCGATGAAGCCGCGCAGCAGCAGCTTGGAGTCCAGGACGGTCTCGACGTACAGCTCCCGCTCCGCCGGCTCCAATCGGGTCGGGTCCTCCAGCGTGAAGTACCGCTCCAGCACCGCGCGACAGGAGGCCAGCCAGGTGTGGAACTCGGCGTCCCCGTCCGGCGCGGTCGGGAACAGGTCGGCCAGCTCCGGCTCCCCGGCGACCAGCGCCTGCCAGGTCGGCTCCAGCATCGTCGCCGCCCGCGTCGGGGTGCGCTCCGGGGCGGGGAGGTCGAAGAGGTTCTCGAGCACCTTGTGCACCACCGTGCCGCGCACGGCGTCGGGGGAGTACGGCTCCGGCAGCCGGTCGACGGTGCGGAACCGGTAGAGCAGCGGGCAGGTCATGAAGTCCCCGGCCCGGCTGGGGGAGAGCGAGCCGAGCACCTCCACGCCGTCCACGGCCGTGCGCTCCGCCTCGCCCGCTCCACGGGGCTCCACAGTCTGCGTGCTCATGGGCGACACCCTAGGTGAGGCCACGGACAGAATCGGTCCGGCGCCCCGCATCGGCTAGCGTGGAGGCGTGGAGCCAAGACCCGGGCCCGGAGCCCGTTCCGGGAGTCCGCCCGGCACCGTGCGCATCGGCCAGATCGGTGGCGTCGACGTGCTCGTGCGCTCCTCCTGGCTGCTGGTCGCCGCGCTGATCGCGGTGCTGCTGGCTCCGAAGGTCGAGTCCGTCGCCCCGGGCCTCGGCGGCTTCAAGTACGTCGCCGGTCTCGCGTTCGCGGTGCTGCTGTACCTCTCCGTGCTGCTCCACGAGGCGTCGCACGCGCTGATGGCCAAACGCTACGGCCTGCCCGTCACCTCCATCACCCTGCACTTCCTCGGCGGGGTCACCGAGATCGACGGCGAACCGGACACCCCCCGCCGCGAGTTCGGCGTCTCGGTGGTGGGGCCGCTGACCTCCCTGGCGGTCGGCGTCGCCTTCTTCCTGCTGCGGGGCGCCGTTCCGGACGGCCTGGTCGGCCTGGCCGTGGACGCGCTCGCCGGCGCCAACCTGATCGTCGGGGTGCTCAATCTGGTTCCCGGGCTGCCGCTGGACGGCGGGCGGGTGCTGCGAGCGATCGTGTGGGCCGTGACCGGGAGCCCCCACCGCGGCACCACCGTCGCCGGCTGGGCCGGCAGGGGTGTGGCCGTGCTCGCGCTGGCGTTTCCGCTGGTGCAGGAGCTGGTGCTGAGCACGCCGCCCACTTTGGTCGACTACCTGCTGGCGTTCGTGATCGCCAGCTTCCTGTGGCAGGGCGCGAGCGGCGCGATCGCCTCGGCGCGGGTCCGCCAGCGTCTCCCGGCGCTCCAGGCCCGCGCGCTGGCCCGGCGTACCCTCGCGGTGCCGCACGACCTGCCGCTCGCCGAGGCCGTCCGCCGCACTCGCGACGAGCAGGCCGGCAGCATCGTGGTGCTGGGGCCTGACGGCCGGCCGAGCGGGATCGTCAACGAGGCCGCCCTGCTCGCCACCCCGGAGGACCGCCGACCGTGGCTGCCGGTGACCGCAGTCTCCCGCACCCTGGAGCCCGGCCTGATGCTGCCCGCGGATGCTGCCGGCGAGTCG
>DASSVD010000186.1:0-8955 GCA_035706365.1 Nocardioidaceae bacterium | reverse complement strand
GCCACCGTGGTCAGCTCGGCTCGGGAGGCCAACGCGGCGATGCCGGCCTACGCCGTGGACCTGCTCGCCGCGGCCTATGGCGACCTCGCCGGTGCGCACGTGCTCGTGCTGGGCGCGGCCTACCGCGGCGGGGTGAAGGAGACCGCATTCTCCGGGGTGTTCCCCACCGTCGCCGAGCTGCGCCGCCGCGGGGCGACGCCCTACGTCAGCGACCCGATGTACACCGCCGACGAGCTCGAGGCGCTCGACCTGCCCGCCCACCGCGGCGAGGACGTCACCGCCGCGGTGCTGCAGGCCGACCACGCGGAGTACGCCGCGCTCACCCCCGCCGACCTGCCGGGCGTGCGGGTGCTCGTCGACGGCCGGCGGATCACCGACCCCGCCGCCTGGAACGCCGCCGCGTCAGAAGGCGTGCGCCGCATCGTCATCGGCGGCTAACCCCGACCCGTCGTGAATGCCCCGCCCCACCCCGCCGACCCGGCGTGAATGCCCCGCCGCACCCCGCCGACCCGTCGTGAATGCCCCGCCGCAGGCCGCCGACCCGTCGTGAATGCTCACTCGTCGCCCGGCGGCCACGGCCTCACCCACCGGTCGGCGATCCCGCCGAAGTGCTCGAAGCGGGCGCTGGCGGTGTCCCCGAGCTGCTTGGCCACCTCGGTGAGCAACATCTCGACCACGGCGAGCGTCGGGGTGAGGCTCTCGAACGGCGCCGGTCCGACGACCTGCGCCGGCAGCACGGCCTCGGCGATGTCGGCGATGGGTGAGAGCCACGGGTCGGTGAACAGCACGACGCGGGCACCTGCGCGGTGCGTGGCCTGGGTGAACTCGAAGGTGTCGCTCTCGTAGCGGCGGAAGTCGAAGGCGACCACCACGTCGCGCTTCTCCAGGTCGGCGATGGCCGCCGCGCGCTCGCTGGCGATCGGGGGCACCTGACGCACCCGCGGCCGGAACTCGCGCAGCATCGAGGCGAGGTAGCCGGCGAGCAGGTGGCTGAACCAGCCGCCGACGACCATCACCTGCCGGCGGGTCTCGCTCAGGCAGGCGACCGCCCGGTCGAAGTCCTCGGGCACGATGCCCGACAGGCTCTCGGCGACCGCGTTGCCGATCGCGACGCCCGCTCCCGACAGCCGGTCGTCCGACGCGCGGTCGCGATGCTGGCGGTAGACCTCGACCGGTGACATCATCCGTGCAGCGATGTCTTCGCGCAGCGCGTGCTGGAAGGCCGCGTAGCTCTCGAACCCGAGGCGCTGGGCGAAGCGACTCACCGTCGGGCCGCTCACGCCCACCCGCTCCGCGAGCCGGGCCGACGACTCCAGGCCGATCGTGGCCGGGCCGGACAACAGGGCCCGGGCGATCCGGCGCTCCGAGGGCGGCATCTCGCTCAACCGCTGGCGGATCTGCTCCGAAACCCCGGGGGAGAGGGCGTCGTCCTCTCCCGCTCCCGAGACCTTCATGTGGTCCATCCCGACACTCTAGGCCGCCGCCCGAGCGCCGTCGGCAAAGTATGAAATCGTTCACAAATAGTGCTTGACCCCTATTTGTGAACCATGTCATTCTCCGGCAATGGTGTTGGACCAGTCGATCCGGACGAACCGGACGCACGCCCGCGGCGATCTCGAGGCGCAGCTGGTCCGCGCGGCCGAGGAGTTCGGTACGCCGCTCTACGTGCTCGACGTGGCCGCGATCGACGCCGCCAGCACCGCGATGACCGCCGCCTTCCCGAGCGACTGGATCCGGCAGTACTCGCTGAAGGCCAACGACCTGCCCGCCCTGGTCCGGCTGCTGGCCGACCGGGGCTGGGGAGCGAACGTGGTCTCGGCCGGCGAGTGGGCCCAGGCCCGCGCCGCCGGGGTGCCGAACCACCGGATCAGCTTCGAGGGGATCGGCAAGACCGACGCCGAGCTGGCCGCCGCGGTCGCCTCCGTCGCCGACGGGGACCCCCTGCGCTGGGTCGCGGTCGAGTCGCCCGACGAGGCGCACCAGCTCGCCGCACTGGCCGACGCGGCCGGCCTCGGCCGCGGGGACGCCCCCCGCCTCGACGTGCTGCTGCGGGTCAACCCGCAGGTCGAGCCGGAGACGCTGCCCGGCCTGGCCGTCGGCGCGCCGGCCAGCAAGTTCGGGATGACCGAGCCGGAGGTCCTCACCCTCGTGCGCAGCGGTCTCGACACCACCGGCCTTCGGGTGCGCGGCGTGCACGTGCACATCGGCTCCAACCTGGCCGACGTCGCCGCGTGGACCGAGGCGGCGGTGCACGCCGTACGCCTGCTCGACCAGGTCGCCCGGCACGCCCCGGACGCCGACACCGTCGACTTCGGCGGCGGCTTCCCGCTGCCCGCCGCCGGCCCCGCGCCCGACGACTTCCGCACGGCGCTGGCCGACGCGCTGTCCGCGGCTGACCTGCAGATGCCCGCCCGGATGGCGATCGAGCCGGGCCGCTACCTGGTCGGCGCGGCCGGCTGGCTCGTGGGCAGCGTGCTGCACCGCCGCCGCCGCTCCACCCACGGCCACCAGCTGATCCTCGACATCGGAATGACCGAGCTGCTGCGCCCCGCCCTCTACGGCAGCCGGCACGCGATGCACGCGCTGACCGCCCACGGCCCCGGCATGCAGACCGCCGTCGAGGGACCGGTGTGCGAGTCGACCGACTCCTGGGGCGTGCACGAGCTGCCGATGCTGCGCCGCGGCGACCTGGTGGCGGTCGCCGACGCCGGGGCGTACGCCGCATCGTTCACCTCGCGCTACAACGGCCGGCCGCACCCGGCCGAGGTGGAGCTGTGGCCCGGCGGCACCCTCGAGCCGGGCGAGCGCGTCCCGGTCACCCGTACCAGCCCTACCCGCCCTGCGCAGCACCGGAAGAAGGAGCCCCACCCATGTTGAAGTCCGATCGAGGAGCCGCCCCCCGGCTGCGCCGCGGCGTCGCCGGCGTGCTCGGCCTCGCCGTCGTGCTGGCCTCCGCCCTGCTCGGCAGCACGGCGGGAACCGCCACCGCCAAGGACGACGAGCAGTCGACGCTGCGGGTCGCTACGGCGACCGCGGTGACCACGTTCAACCCGTTCCTGTCCTACTACGACGGCGAGCTGAACGTCATCGGCAACATCTACCCCAGCCTGATGTCGCTCGACCAGGACGGCAAGCCGGTCCCCTACCTGGCCGAGTCCTACGAGACGTCCGAGGACAACCTGACCTGGACCTTCAAGATCCGCGACGGACTGAAGTGGAGCGACGGGGAGCCGATCACCGCCAAGGACGCGGCGTGGACGTTCAACCTGATTATGAGCGACCCGGTCGCGGCCACGGCCAACGGCTCGCTGGTGTCGAACTTCAAGACCGTCGAGGCTCCCGACGACACCACGCTGGTGATCACCACCAAGGAGCCGCAGGCGAACATGCTCTACGTGAGCATCCCGATCTCCGGGATCGCGATCGTGCCCCAGCACGTGTGGGAGGGCAAGGTCGACAGCCTCAAGGGCTACAAGAACATGGAGTTCCCGGTCGTCGGCTACGGCCCGTGGATCCTGGCCGGCAACGTGACCAACCAGTACACCACCCTGAAGGCCAACAAGGACTTCTTCATGGGGGCGCCGAAGTACGACCGGCTGATCACGCAGTACTTCTCCAACAGCGACGCCGCCGTCGCCGCCCTGCAGGGCGGCCAGCTCGACCAGCTCGGCGGGGTCACCGCCACCCAGTTCGACACGCTGCAGAACGCGCCCAACATCAAGACCTACCAGCAGGCCTCCGACGGCTGGACCGCGATCGAGATCAACTCCGGCGCGAAGACCCGCTCCGGCAAGCCGATCGGCACCGGCAACCCGATCCTCAAGGACGACACCGTCCGCAAGGCGATCGCCCTGGCGCTGAACCGGCAGAAGCTCGTGGACAAGGTGATCAACGGCCGCGGCATCGTCGGTGCCGGCTACCTGCCGCCGGGCTACCCGCAGTTCTTCTGGACCCCCTCGGAGGAGGAGTCGCTGTCCTACAACCCGGACAAGGCCAACGCCCTGCTCGACGAGGCCGGCTACACGATGGGCGACAACGGCATCCGCGTCGACCCGAAGACCGGCAAGCCGCTGATGTTCCGCTTCGGCATCCACTCCGACGACACCGGTGACGCCCAGATCGCGCCCTACGTGCAGGAGTGGCTCAAGGCGGTCGGCATCGGCACCAAGGTCGAGGCGATGAGCTTCGACCAGCTCAACGTGAACCTGTCCAAGGGCGACTGGGACATGCTGATGGACGGGTGGAGCACCGGACCGGATCCGACCTACCTGCTCAGCATCCAGACCTGCGCGACCCTGCCGCTGGACGACGGCAGCGCGGGCAACACCGACTCGTTCTACTGCAACCCCGAGTACGACGCGCTGTTCAACAAGCAGATCACCCAGTTCGACCAGGGCGAGCGCGCCGAGACGATCAAGTCGATGCAGGAGATCCTCTACCAGGCCAACGCCGACATCATCCTCTACTACAAGAACGGCCTGAGCGCGCTGCGCACCGACCAGGTCGGCGGCTACCTGTACGGCGAGCCGGACTCCGAGGGCTTCTACCCGCTGCAGAACCAGTTCACCAACTGGCGCACGGCCGCCCCGGCCACCGGCGAGGACGCCGCGCCGGCCTCGTCGCAGACCGGCCTGTGGATCGGCCTGGGCATCGCCGCCGTGGTCGTCGTCGCGCTGGTCGGGACCGTGGTGCTGCGCCGTCGCGCGACCGCCGGTCTGCGTGAGTGAGCGATGTCCTCAGTCGAGGTGATCGGGCAGGCCGGACCTGACCCGGCGGGGCCACCGGAGCGTGGCCCCGCCGCCCGGTCCGACCTGCCCAGCTACCTGGCCAAGAAGGTCGCCGCTGCCGTGGTCAGCTTCTTCATGGTGCTGGTCATCGGGTTCGTGATCTTCAGCCTGATGCCGTCGAACCCGGTCGCGGCGATCACCCGCGGCCGGCGCACCAGCACCGAGCAGCAGCAGTTCCTGCACGAGCAGTTCGGGCTCGACAAGCCCTGGTGGGAGCAGTTCGGCGACTTCGTCTGGCGCACCCTGCACGGCGACCTGGGCTACTCGTGGGGCTACCAGGACTCGGTCTCCTCGCTGGTGCTCAGCCGGCTCGGTCCGACCCTGCTGCTGATGGGCGCGGCCACGCTGATCTCGGTGGTGCTCGGCCTGTGGCTGGGCATCCGCAGCGGCTGGCGGCACGGCAGCCTGCTGGACCGGCTGGCCTCGGGTACGGCGCTGACGTTGTGGTCGGTCCCCACGTTCTGGCTCGGGCTGATCCTGCTGGTGCTGTTCGCCAGCGGCGGCGTGGGGCCGATCCCGTCGATCTTCCCGGCCGGCAACATGTCGACGCCGGGGTCGGGCAGCGGGTTCACTCCTGCGCACATCCTCGACGTCGCCTGGCACCTGTTCCTGCCGTGCCTGACCATGGTGGCGGTGATCTTCGGCCAGTACGTCACGATCATGCGCTCCTCGATCATCGACGAGCTGGGCAGCCCCTACCTGCTGACCGCCCGGGCGAAGGGGCTGCGCGACGACGACGTACGCCGCAAGCACGCGGTCCCGAACGCGCTGCTGCCGTCGGTGACGGTCATCTTCCTGCAGCTGGGCACGATGGTCGGCGGCGCGATCACGGTGGAGACGGTGTTCTCCTGGCCGGGGCTCGGCTACCTCACGTTCACCGCGCTGAAGATCCCGGACCTCCCGCTGCTGGAGGGGACCTTCATCGTGTTCAGCAGCACGGTGATCGTGTTCAACCTGCTCGCCGACATCCTGTACCGGTTCCTCGACCCGCGAGTGAGGCAGCAGTGACGACCACGCCGAGTACGCCGACCACGCCCGCGGGGGCCGCCGCCGTCGCCCCCCGGTCGCCGTCCCGGTGGACGCCGATGGTCCGGTTCGCCCGCGCCTACGTGCAGCTGCCGACGGGAGTGGTCGGTGCGCTGATCCTGGTCGGGGTGGCGGCCCTGGCCCTGTCCGCGCCCCTGTTCATCCACCCCAGCGACCTGAGCGTCTCCAAGGCGAGCGGACCGCTGCTGCATCCGCCGCTGGACGGCTACCCGCTGGGCACCGACCAGCCGGGCCGGTCCGTGCTGGATCTGGTGATCTGGGGGGCCCGCCCGTCGCTCACCATCGGGCTGATCGCCACCGCGCTGACCGTCCTGGTGGGCAGCTCGATCGGGCTGATGGCCGGGCACTACGAGGGGTTCGTCAGCCGCTCGCTGATGCACGTGACCGACTGGTTCATCGCGCTGCCCAGCCTGCCGCTGGCGATCTGCCTCGCCGCGGTGCTCGGTCAGGGCGCCGTGTCGATCACGATCGCGATCGCGATCACCTCCTGGACCGGTACGGCGCGGCTGGTGCGCGCCCAGGCCCTGGCCGTGGAGGCCCGCCCGTTCATCGAGCGCGCCAAGGCCCTGGGTGCCAGCGACCGGCAGATCATGCTGCGCCACGTGCTGCCCAACGTCGCCCCGCTGATCCTGGTCTCCAGCACGCTGACCATCGCCAGCGCGATCCTGTCCGCGACCACGCTGACCTTCCTCGGTCTGGGCGACCCGACCGACGTGTCCTGGGGGACGATGCTGAATCAGGCGTTCGGCCAGGGCGCGGTCACCGGCGGCGCCTGGTGGTACCTCCTGCCTCCCGGCCTGGCGATCCTGGTGGTCGTGCTCGGGTTCACCATGGTGGGCCGCGCGGTCGAGCAGATCCTCAACCCGAAGATGGAGAACCGCCGATGACCGAACCGGCCCCTCATCCCGACGCGCCGCTGCTGGAGGTCGAGGACCTCTCCGTCACCTACCGCGCCGGCGACCGGGAGGTGCACGCCGTGCGCGGTGTGAGCTTCTCCCTCGAGCCGGGGGAGATGCTCGGCCTGGCCGGGGAGTCCGGCTCGGGCAAGACCACGGTCGCGCTCAGCCTGCTGCGGCTGCTGAGCAAGAACGCCCGCGTCGCGGGGGAGGTCCGCTTCCGCGGCGAGGACCTGCTCACCGCCGACTGGCGGCGGATGCGGGCGGTGCGCTGGGCCGAGGCGTCCGTGGTGTTCCAGGGCGCGATGAGCGCGCTGAACCCGGTGCGCTCGATCGGTGAGCAGATCCGCGAGGCGATCCTGCTGCACGAGTCGGTCGGCGAAGAGGCCGCGAGGCGGCGTACGGCCGAGCTGCTGGACTCCGTCGGCGTCCCCGCCAGTCGCGCCGGCAACTACCCGCACGAGCTGTCCGGCGGGCAGCGGCAGCGGGTGATGATCGCGATGGCGCTGGCCTGTCGCCCGCAGCTGATCATCGCCGACGAGCCGACCACCGCGCTCGACGTCATCGTGCAGGCGCAGATCCTGCGGCTGCTGGCGGACCTGGTGCGCGACCACGACATCTCGCTGGTGATGATCAGCCACGACCTCGCGGTGCTGGGCGAGACCTGCGAGCGGCTCGCGGTGATGTACGCCGGCCGGATGGTGGAGAGCGGCCCGGCGCGGCAGCTGATCCAGGACCCGCGTCACCCCTACACGAACGCGCTGTCCAGCGCCTTCCCGGTGCTGGGTGACCCCGCCTCGCGGATGGCTCCGGCCGGGCTGCCCGGCGACCCGCCGGATCTGAGCACGCTGCGCCCCGGCTGTTCGTTCGCACCGCGGTGCCCGCAGGTGATGGAGGCCTGCACGGAGCGCGAGGTGGCGCTGTGGCCGGCCGGCGACGAGCGGCTCTCGGCCTGCCTTCGGGTGCTGCCCGACTACCCGGACCAGCATCAGGAGCAGCACCTGGCTGCCCGCGTCGGCGCGAGGAGCGGCTCATGACATCCCCGGCAGCAGAGCAGGGACCCGTGCTGGAGGCGCGCGACCTGCAGGTCGTGTTCCGCTCGCGGGGCCGGCGCGGCCCGGCGCGTGCCGTCGACGGGGTGAACCTCACCGTCGGGCACGGCGAGATCGTCGCGCTGATCGGGGAGTCCGGGTGCGGCAAGAGCACCCTGGCCCGCGCGCTGGTCGGGCTGGCCCGCCCCACCGGCGGCGAGGTACGCCACCGCGGTGAGCCGCTGGGCTACTCGATGAGCGCGCTGCGCGAGCACCGGCGTGACGTGCAGCTCGTCCTGCAGGACCCCGGTGCGGCGCTGAACCCGCGACAGAACGTGTACGACGCGGTCGCGGAGGGCCCCCGGCTGCACGGCCTGCGCGCCGGGCTGACCGAGCGGGTCGCCTCCTCGCTGACCCGCGCCGGCATCCGGCCGCCGGAGAACTTCTTCGAGCGGTTCCCCCACGAGCTCTCCGGCGGGCAGCAGCAGCGGGTAGTGATCGCCGGAGCGCTGGCCCTGGAGCCGTCGGTGATCGTGGCCGACGAGCCGGTCTCCTCGCTGGACGCGTCGGTGCGCGGGGAGATCCTCCGGCTGATCCTGGACCTGCGCGAGCAGTACTCCCTGTCCGCGCTGGTGGTCAGCCACGACCTGGGGCTGGCGTGGAACATCGCCGACCGGGTCGCGGTGATGTACCTCGGCCGGATCGTCGAGGTCGGCCCGGTCTCTCAGGTGCTCCTCGAGCCGCAGCACCCCTACACCAAGGCACTGATCGACGCGCTGCCCGACGCGCGCCGGGTCGAGCCGCCCGCGGCGCTGCCGGGCGAGCCACCGGACCCGACCAGCGTGCCGCAGGGCTGCCGGTTCCACCCACGTTGCCCGGTGCGCGCGGCGATGCCGGCCGGCGACGCCCGCGCGGACCTGTGCCTGACCGACCCGCCGCTGCTGAGCGCGGACGCGCAGCGCCGCCTGGTGGCCTGCCACTTCGCCGAGGACAACCCGTCTGCCGCCGACAGCCCCACCGCCGCAGAGGCGAGCAGCATCCCCGAGAACGTCAGCGAGGCCGGCGCCGCCGGCGAGCCGAGCACCATCTCCGAAGGAGCCCGCCGGTGAGCCTGACCCTCGACGACCGCGAGAGCCCGGACGGCGCGGGGCCGCGGTCCGGGCCGGCCGGTCTGACCCGCCCGCCGGCGCTGCG
>DASSVD010000185.1:0-14090 GCA_035706365.1 Nocardioidaceae bacterium | reverse complement strand
AAGGTCGAGCGCCAGCGCGCCGCGCGACCCAAGCGACCCGCCAAGGGGGGCGACGACGAGTGGATCGCCGGGCGCAACGCCGTCGTCGAGGCACTGCGCGCACAGATGCCGGTGACCACCGTCTACGTCGCCGAGGGCGCCGAGCGCGACGGGCGGATGCGTGAGGCGTTCGGGGCCGCCGCCGACCGCGGCATCGCGTTGCTCGAGGTCGGCCGCCACGAGCTGGACCGGCTCACCGGCGGCGCCGTGCACCAGGGCCTGGCCGCTCGAGTTCCGGCGTACGAGTACGCCCACCCCGACGACCTGCTCGAGCACGCCACGCGCAGCGGCGAGCCGCCTCTGATCGTGGCCCTGGACTCCGTCACCGACCCGCGCAACCTGGGCGCGGTGGTGCGTTCGGCGGCCGGGTTCGGCGCGCACGGCGTGGTGATCCCAGAACGCCGCGCTGCCGGGATGACCGCGGCGGCGTGGAAGACCTCGGCCGGTGCGGCCGCCCGGATGCCGGTGGCGCAGGCGACCAACCTGACCCGCCAGCTCAAGGCCTTCCAGGACGCCGGCTGCATGGTGGTCGGCCTGGCCGCCGACGGCGAAGTGTCCCTGCCCGACCTCGAGCTGGCCGACGGCCCGCTGGTCGTCGTCGTCGGCTCGGAGGGCAAGGGGCTGTCCCGGCTGGTCGCGCAGACCTGCGACCAGCTGGTGTCGATCCCGATGGCCAGCAGCCTGGAGTCGCTGAACGCCGGTGTGGCCGCCTCGGTCGCGCTGTACGCCGTGGCCGAGCGTCGCCGCACGTCCTGAGCGGGGGAGCCGCCCGGCGGACGCCGGGTCAGTCGCGCCGCGGCATCAGCAGGTCGGGGTCGTCCGCGGGCGTGATCAGCTCCTCGGGCCGCTTGGCCAGCACCTGGTCGATGTAGGACCGGGCGCTGTCGAAGATGTCCACCTCGCGCCCGGCCCGCTCGGACAGGAACCACCGGTGCTCGAGGATCTCGTGGAAGATCTCGGCGGGCTCCAGCCGGCCGCGCAGCTCCGGCGGCACCAGCTTGGTGACCGGCTCGTAGATCCGGTTCAGCCACCGGTGGGCGACGATCGAGCGGTCCTCGTCGGACCTGCCCAGGTGCGCGGCGTAGCTGGCGATGTCGTTCAGCAGCCGGCGCGCCTGGTTGTCCTCGACGTCGAGCCCGGTGAGGCTCTGCAGCTCGCGGGCGTGGTGGCCGGCCTCGATCACCTTGGGCTGGAGCCGGACCGTGGCGCCGTCCCAGTCGGTGACGATGTCGAGCTCGTCGACGTCGAAGCCGAGGTCGTTGAGCCGGTCGATGCGTCGCTCGATGCGCCACAGCTCGCCGGTCCCGAACTCCTCGCTGCCGGTCAGCTCCTGCCACAGCGTCTCGTAGCGCTCGCGGATCCGGTCGACCACCGCGTCGGGATCGGTGTGCGGGTCGAGCAGCTCCCCGGCCTGGAGATCCAGCAGCTCGCCGTACAGGTTCTCGTAGGCGACGGTGAGGTCGTAGGTGCGCTGGCCCTCGGTCAGCTCCGGGTGCAGCTCGCCGGTCTCGGCGTCGACGAGGTACGCCGCGAACTCACCCGCGCTGCGCCGGAACAGCACGTTCGACAGCGACACGTCGCCCCAGAAGAAGCCGGCCAGGTGCAGCCGCACGAGCAGCACGGCCAGGGCGTCGATCAGCCGCGGGAGGCTGTCGGCGCGCATGCCGTGGGAGAACAGCGAGCGGTAGGGCAGGGAGTACTGCAGGTGCCGGGTGACCAGGGCCGGCTCGATCTCCTCCCCGGCGCTGTCGGTGCGGCCGTGCACCACCCCGACCGGGTCGACCGTGGGCAGCCCCAACCGCTGCAGGTCGCGCAGCATGCGGTACTCCCGGAACGCCATCGCCTCGCGAGTCTCCTTGACCGCGTAGACGTCCTGCCCGAGCCGGACGATCCGCACCACGTGCCGGGACAGGCCGCGGGGCAGCGGGACCACGACGTCCTCGCCCCACTCCTCGAGCGGCGTGCTCCACGGGAGCGTCACCAGCGCGGGGTTGGGCTTGGTGGCGACGATGCGCAGCGGCATGCCGGCCAGCCTAGTCCGCGGGGAACCGACCGGAAACGGCGCAGGGCGCCCCCGGCCGCCCGCGGTGGGACGGATCCGGGAGCGCCCTGCACGGGTGCTCAGCCGTGGGCTCAGAGCATCGAGTCCACGTAGTCCTGGTTCTCCTCGACCCAGGCGTCGACCCCGGCCTCGAGGTCGTCCTCGTGCTCCTGGAGCACGACCTTCTCCAGGTCGGCGAGGGTGGCGTCGTCCATCTCGAAGCTCTTGATCTTCTCGACCAGGTCGGCGTTGTTCTCGACGAACTCGGTGCTGGCGATGGTGTGGATCTCCTCCGCCTCACCCATCGCACCCTCGGGGTCCTCGAGGTCCTTGATCGGGAAGGCGCTGTAGGCCCAGTGCGGGTGCCACAGGGTGACCACGATCGGCTTCTTCTCGTCGGTGGCCTTCTTCAGCGCCGCCAGCATCGCCGGCGTCGAGGAGGTCTTCAGCTCGTAGTCGTCGAGGCCGTAGGTCGGCATCGCCTCGTCCTTGGTGACGCGGGTCAGGCCGGCGCCCGGGTCGATACCGGTGATCGTGCCGTCGAACTTCTCGGCCATCCCCTTCAGGTCGCCGATGGTCTCGGCGTCGACGTACTCCGGGACGGCGATGTTCAGCGTGGCCTGGTCGTACCAGATGCCGAGGTCCTCGACCTGGTCGCCGTACTGGTTCCAGTAGTCCTCGTGGGTGACCGGCAGCCAGGTGTCGAAGAAGAGGTCCAGGTCGCCCTTGGCGACGCCGACGAACACCGGAGCCACGTCGAGCTCCTTGAGGGTGACGTCGTAGCCCTCCTCCTCGAGCACGTGCTTCCACAGGTGGCTGACGGCGATGTCCTCGGCCCAGCCGGCGGCCATGCCGATGGTGAGCGACTTGTCGCCCGAGCCGCCCGAGCCCGAGCTGGCGGTGTCGTCCGCGGCGGCGGCGGTGTCGCTGTCGCGTCCACCGCAGGCGGCGAGGCTGGTCGCGGCGACGAGGCCGGCGGTGGCCAGCGCCGCGGCGCGGAAGGTCTTGCGTGCTCTCATGGTGCTTCTCCTTCGTCTCTCTACGGAAAATCTCGTCCTGGATCCGATGGATCCGGACAGGGTCAGGCGGGGAGCGACGACGAGCGGCGGCCCCCGCGTCCCATCAGTCGGGCCTTCTTCTTCGGCGTGTGGGCAGACCGCGCGCCCAGCGCGGCGGTGAGCCGGTCGAGGTAGATCGCCAGGATCACCACGGAGACGCCGGCCTCGAAGCCCTTGCCGAGGTCCAGGCGGGTGATGCCCGAGAGCACCTCGCCGCCGAGTCCGCCGGCGCCGACGATGCCGGCGATGACCACCATCGACAGGCTGAGCATGATCACCTGGTTGACGCCGGCCATGATCGTGGGCATCGCCAGCGGGATCTGGATCCGGGTGAGGATCTGGCGCGGCGGGGCGCCGAAGGCGTGCCCGGCCTCCACCATCTCCTTGTCGACCTGGCGGATGCCGAGCTCGGTGAGGCGCACGCCGGGCGGCATCGCGAACACGATCGTGGACACGATGCCGGGGACCACGCCGATGCTGAAGAAGAACAGCGTGGGGATCAGGTAGACGAAGGCCGGCATGGTCTGCATGAAGTCCATCGCGGGCCGGATGACGCTGGAGGCGAGCGAGTTGCGGGCGGCGAGGATGCCCAGCGGCACTGCCAGGATCATCGCGAAGACGCTGGCCACGATCACCAGCGACAGGGTCTCCATCGCCCGGGTCCACATCGGCGCCGTCGCGAAGGTCTGGATCAGCAGCATGCCGACCAGCGTGGCGAGGCCGAACTTCCAGCCGCGGGCGAGCAGCCCCAGCAACCCGAGCAGCACCGCCATCACCAGCGGCGGCACCCAGTGCAGCGCGCCGTAGATGTTGTCGTAGAGCACCGGCTCCAGCAGCCACTGGATGAAGTCGAGGACCGGGCCGAGGTTGTCGTTGATCCAGTCCACGACGGACGCGAACCAGTCGCCCAGCGGCACGGTCGGCAAGAAGGAGGAGTCGAGCAGCGTCATCGGGAGACCTCCGTCTCGGTCGTGGGGGCGAGCGCGTTGAGCAGGGTGACCCGGGGGATCACGCCGAGCAGTCGGCCGGACTCGCCGACCACGGGCAGGGGTGCCCGGCTCTCGGCGGCCTCGGAGAAGAGGTCGGCGACCACGGTGTCGGCGGAGACCGACATCGGGCTGGGATCGATGAGGGCGTTGATGTCGTCGCGGCCTTCCTGAACCGCCCGGGAGACGTCGTCCTCGTAGACGACGCCGCGCAGGTTGTTCTGCCGGTCCACCACGAACAGCGCGGACAGCTGGTTCTCCCGGATCAGTCGGTGGGCCGCGCGAGGGCCCTGCTCGGTGCCGAGCACCGCCACCGGCTTCTCCATCACCGAGCCGGCGGTGAGCACGCGGGTGCGGTCCACGTCGGCGACGAACTGCGCGACGTAGTCGTTGGCGGGGTCGGTGAGGATCTCCTCGGCCGTGCCGACCTGCACGATCCGTCCGTCGCGCATCATCGCGATCCGGTCGCCGAGGCGCATCGCTTCGTTCAGGTCGTGGGTGATGAACAGGATCGTCTTGTTCAGCCGGCTCTGCAGCTCGATGAGCTGGTCCTGCATCTCGCGGCGGATCAGCGGGTCCAGGGCGCTGAACGCCTCGTCCATCAACAAGACGTCGGTGTCGGCGGCCAGCGCTCGAGCAAGGCCGACGCGCTGGCGCATGCCGCCGGAGAGCTGGCCGGGGAAGTGGTCCTCCCAGCCGGTCAGGCCGGACAGCTCGAGCGCCTCGATCGCGCGCTTGCGTCGCTCCTCCTTGTCCACGCCCTGGGTCTCCAGGCCGTAGGCGGCGTTCTCCGCCACGGTGCGGTGCGGGAAGAGCGCGAAGTGCTGGAAGACCATGCTGACCCGCTGCCGGCGCACCGCGCGCAGCTGCTTGGCCGACATGGCCGTGATGTTCTGCTCGAAGATCTCCACCGAGCCGGAGGTGGGCTCGAGCAGCCCGTTGACCATCCGGATCAGCGTGGACTTGCCGGAGCCGGACAGCCCCATCACCACGAAGATCTCGCCCTGCTCGACGCTGAACGACGCGTCGATCACGGCCGGCGTGGTGCCACTCTTCTGCAGCTCCTCACGGGTGGCTCCGCCTTCGAGCCGGGTGACGGCGTCCTTGGCGTGGCGGCCGAACACCTTGTAGAGCTTGTCCACCTTGATCGCGGGCACGACAGGCCTCTCTTGCTTCGTCTCGGACAGATCGCAGTGACGCGCCGGGCAGGACCGGCAGGTATCGACGCGCATACCCTGCGGGTCGCGTGCAGGTGCCTGATCCCCCTGCGGCCGAGCTCCCGAGCCCCCAGCCCGCCGCGGCGTCACGTCGCTTGGTCTTTCAACCAACCACGGCGTCCGGGGGCCATGCCAAACCGAGGGCGCGGCTGGGAAGGAATGGTGACGTTTCGTTGCCGGAACGTGCCCGAATTGTGATGTTTAGCGACCGGGGTCCAGGAAGACCGCCCCGGGCCCTCGGGTGGCCTCCGCGTCGTCGGGGTTGCTCAACGCGCACCGGCGCAAGCTCAGGCAGCCGCAGCCGATGCAGCCGTCGAGCTTGTCGCGCAGCCGCTCCAGCCGCTCGATCTGCGCGTCGATCCGTGGGCGCCAGCCACGCGACAGTCGGGCCCAGTCGGCCTTGGTCGGAGTGCGGTTCTCCGGCAGGGTGGCCAGGGCCTCCGCGATCTCCTCGAGGCTCAGGCCCACGCGCTGGGCCGAGCGGATGAAGGCCACGCGGCGCAGGGTGGGGCGCGGGTAGCGGCGCTGGTTGCCTGCGGTGCGCTCGGCGTGGATCAGTCCCTGGGACTCGTAGAAGCGCAGGGCCGAGGGTGCCACGCCGGAGCGCTCGGCGAGCTGGCCCACGGTGAGCGACGACGGCAGCGACATGCCGATGAGCCTAGCGCAGTTGACCTGAAGTTCACTTGAACTTGCACTCTGGGCTGCATGACGTTGACACAGACAACCGACCGAGGCGGGACGGCGTACGCCGACCTCCCGCGCCTGATGGAGCTGATGACCGGCGACGAGAAGCACTCGACCGCTGCGACCTCGACCCTGGACGTGATCTGGGTGCTTTACGACCGGGTGCTGCAGGTGAGCCCGGCGACCGTGCACGACCCCGAGCGCGACCGGTTCTACCTCTCCAAGGGGCACGGTCCGATGGCCTACTACGCGACGCTCGTGGCCAAGGGGTTCATCCCCGAGTCGCTGCTGGCCGACTGGGCGACGTGGGACTCGCCGCTGGGGCACCACCCGGACCGGGTCCTCGTGCCCGGGGTCGAGATCTCCAGCGGGTCATTGGGGCACGGGCTGCCGCTGGCCGTGGGCACGGCGCTCGGGCTGCGGGCGCAGGGACTGTCATCGCGCGTCGTCGTGCTGGTCGGCGACGCGGAGCTGGACGAGGGGAGCAACCATGAGGCGATCGAGCTGGCCGGCGCGCTGGGGCTGGAGGCGCTCACCGTCGTCGTCGTCGACAACCGGTCGGCCACGCACGGCGTCCCCGGGCGGATCGCGCAGCGATTCGCCACCGAGGGGTGGGCGGCACTGGCAGCAGACGGCCGCAGTCATGCAGATCTGGAGCATGCGCTGAGGTTGCGCGTGCCGGGACGCCCGACCGTGGTCGTGGCGGAGGTGGAGAAGAAGTGAGCAGAGAGCACGGCGTGCAGGAAGCGGGCATGCGCGAGACGTTCGCCGCCACGGCCACCGACCTGCTGGACGAGGACCTGTCCGTGGCCCTGGTCTACGCCGAGATCAGCGGGCAGTACCTGGGGCGGGCGGAGCGGGCCCACCCCGACCGGGTGGTCAACGTGGGGATCCGCGAGCAGCTGCTGGTCAACGTGGGGGCCGGGATGGCGCTGACCGGGCTGCGGCCGGTCGTGCACACCATCGGGTCGTTCCTGGTGGAGCGCGGCTTCGAGCAGGTCAAGCTGGGCTTCGGGCACCAGGACGTCGGCGGCGTGCTGGTCGGGATCGGCGGCTCCTACGACGTGAGCGCGGGTGGCCGCACGCACCAGGCGCCGGGAGACGTGGCGCTGATCGACACCCTGCCCGGCTGGACGGTGCACGTGCCCGGCCACCCGGACGAGGCGCAATCGCTGCTGCGCCGGGCCGTCGCAGGAGAGGGGCGCGTATACCTGCGGCTCAGCGAGCAGTGCAACGCCGCGGCGTACCCGACCACCGGGCGACTGGTCCGCGTGCGTGAGGGGGGAGCGGCCACCGTGGTGGCGGTCGGCCCGATGCTCGACCCGCTCCTGGAGGCAGTCGCCGGGCTGGACGTCGGGGTGCTCTACGCCCCGACCGTGCGGCCCTTCGACGCCGCCGGGCTGCGCGCCGCGGTGGCACGTCCCGACGTGATGCCCGATGTGGTGCTCGTGGAGCCCTACCTGGCCGGTACGTCGACCCGGCTGGTGGCCGAGGCCTTGGTGGACGTGCCCCATCGCGTGCTCGGGCTCGGGGTCTCCCGCGAGCGGGAGCTCCGACGCTACGGGACGCCGCAGCAGCACGCCGCCGCCCACGGACTGGATCCCGCCGGCCTGCGCCGTGCGATCAGCCGCTTCCTCGAGACGTCCGGACTCGGCGACGGCGTGCAGGCTGGCGAGGAGTCCTCCAGCGAGGGCGCTGCCTGAGGCTTACTTGAAGGCGTCCTTGGCCTTCTCGCCAGCCTGCTTGAGGTCGGCCTTGCTCTGCTCGGCCTTGCCTTCGTTGCGCATGCTGTCGTCGTTGGTCGCGTCGCCGAGCTTCTCCTTGCCCTTGCCGACCGCGTTCTCGAGGTTGTTCTTGGCCTTGTCGTCGGTACTCATGCCAGGGGTACTACCCCGGGAGGCGTGCGGTATGCGCGCCGGCGCCTCCCGGGGCATGCCGGTGCCTCCCGGT
The DNA here is from genome assembly GCA_035706365.1 of Nocardioidaceae bacterium. Classification (GTDB taxonomy): domain Bacteria; phylum Actinomycetota; class Actinomycetes; order Propionibacteriales; family Nocardioidaceae; genus Nocardioides_C. The sequence goes on along the minus strand of DASSVD010000185.1, from coordinate 6,115 downwards.
GTCTGCTGGGCTGGTGGCCGGTGGCCGCGGCGGCGGGGCGCGGGTCCTCTACGATGTGCTGCGCTGCCGCGTTAGCTCAGCTGGTAGAGCACTCGCCTTGTAAGCGAGCGGTCGTCGGTTCGACTCCGACACGCGGCTCCACCGTGCCCCGTCCCCAGGCACGTTCGCCGCCCGTCAGGCCCCCTGATCCGCTCAGGCCCGTCCGGGTGTGCGTCGCCGCACCGGCGGGTATCGACCCGGCATGGACGAGAAGCGCAGCATTCCGGCAGCCCTCACCACGCTCATCCTGCTCGCCGTGATTCTCGGCGTGATCGTGCTGAGCATCGCGCTGTTCCGCGGCCTGGGCTGACTCCGCCTGATCGCGGCCGCCTCCGCCGTACCGTGGGGCCCGCCCGGGCCAGCCGGCCGGGATGACGCCCCAGCGTCCCCAGTGCCTCCGGTGCCCCCAGGGCCCCCCGTGCCCCGCTTGCGCGGGTTGCCCCTTCCGTCCGTGTCGAACCCTGCGTAGTCTGCTGGGCACCATGTGACTGATGTGACCCAGATAACAGCACCACGGCAGGGGGCCTTGTGCAGCATCCGCGACGCAGTCCGATCGTCCTGGCCCTCGGGGTGCTGCTGAGCACGCTGCTGGCCGTCGTCCTCGGACTCCCGCTGGGCAGTCCGTCCGCCACGGCGGCAGGCAGTGCCACCGCGCCGGCCGCGCAGGGCCGCGGCAAGGCGCCGCTGCTGAAGCCGAACCTGGTCGTGCTCAAGGCCGCCGACCTCTACGTCCAGTACGCCGGCGGCCGCCGCTACCTGCGCTTCGAGTCCGGCCTGGGCAACATCGGCCGCGGCCCGATCGAGGTGCGACCGAACACCAACCGCCCCTGTCCGAGCGGCCACCACCACTCCACCCAGATCATCTACCGCGACGTCGACGGCTCGACGTGGTTCCGCCGCAACGTCGACACGCACATCGCCCGACGCTCGGCCGGCTGCATGGTCTTCCACCCCGCCCACAACCACTGGCACTTCCAGGCCGCATCGCGCTACGTGCTGTTCCAGCCCGAGACCCGCAAGCAGAAGCGGCACCTGGTCCGGGTGGCGCGCAAGAAGATGAGCTTCTGCCTGCGCGACAGCCGCCGCATCCCGACGGCGTACGGCCGCTTCCACCAGCCGCAGTTCTACGGCGCCTGCTCGAAGTACTCCCCGCAGGGGATCTCCGTGGGCTGGGTCGACGTCTACCAGTCGTTCCTGGCCGGGCAGGCGCTGCGGTTGCCGGCCCGTGCCCGCGACGGCCTCTACTGCCTGCGGATCACCGTGGACCCGAAGAACCAGCTCATCGAGAGCAACGACGAGGACAACACCTCGGTGCGCGCGTTCACGCTCAAGGGTGACCGGATCACCTTCCGCCGGGCCAGCCGCTGCACCTGAGCAGCGCCCCGGAGCGGCTCGGCTGCCGGCTTCACAGCCGGCCGGGTCAGACCGGGGCGGCCTCGAAGCGCAGGTCGGGGTCGGCCAGGGCGTCCTGGGTGGCCACGATCTGCATCTCCTGCTGGCCGGACGCGACGGTCGCCTCCACCACGGCGAACACCGAGGCGGTGGTCCGCTCCAGCGCCCGCGGGGTGGCGTGACCGCCGAGCAGGTTGGCCAGGAACACCGCAGCGGTCAGGTCGCCGGCGCCGGGAGGGTTCACCGACAGCCGCGGGAACCGCACCGACCAGGCGCCCTCGCCGCTGACCGCCACCATCTCGAGCGTGTCGTCGGGGGTGTCCTCGCAGATCACGCTGGTCACCAGCACCGTGCGCGGCCCGGTCTCGCGGACCTTGTCGACGGCCGCGAGCAGCTCGTCGCGGGTGCGGGTCTGCGTGTCGGCCAGGAAGTCGAGGTCGAAGTGGTTCGGGGTGATCACGTCGGCGGCCGGCACGACCTGGTCGCGCATGAACTCCGGGATCCCGGGGCGGACGAAGAAGCCGCGGCCGACGTCACCCATCACCGGGTCGCAGCAGTAGATCGCCTCGGCGTTGTGGGACTTGACCGTGCGCACTGCGTCGAGGACCACGGCGCCGACGTCCTCGGCACCCTGGTAGCCGGAGAGTACGGCGTCGCAGCGCTCCAGGGCCCCCCGTGCCTCCACGCCGCGGATCACGTCGGCGATGTCGTCCGGTGCCAGCAGCGGGCCGCCCCAGTCCCCGTAGCCGGTGTGGTTGGAGAAGTGCACGGTGATCACCGGCCACACCTGCATGCCCAGGCGCTGCAACGGGAAGAGCGCGGCGCTGTTGCCGGCGTGCCCGTAGGCGACCAGGGACTGGATGGACAAGATGTTCTGCGGCGTCTGCACGGTCTCCTCCTGGGCTGCCTCGTCGGGGGTCATCTTCGCACCCGTGCCCGCGCGAGCCTCAGGTAGTCGTGCGGCCGGACCGCGTCGGTGTAGCCGCCACCGATCGGGCGCACCTCGAAGTGCAGGTGGCAACCGTCGGGCGCGCCGGCGTCGGAGGCGCGGGCGATCAGCATCCCGCGGCGGATCCGGTCCCCGGCCTCGACGTACACCCTGCGGGCGTGCCCGATCAGGATGTCCACGCCCTCGCGGTGGTTGCGGATCCGGAAGGCGTGCGGGCCGTACGCCGCTCCCGGCGCGCCGGGGGCACCGGGCCGGACCACCCATCCGCGCATCCCGGCGAACAGCCGCGTGCCGCAGGGCATGGCGATGTCCAGGCCGTGGTGGAAGCCGCGCTGCTTCGCGCAGGCGGGGTCGGCGTCGTAGTACGGCGCCCGGGTGCACCCGTAGCCGATCATCTTCCGGTGCGCCCCGGCGTACCACGGGGAGGTGTAGCGGTGCCGGTCCTTGACCCAGAACCGGTCCGCCGCCTGCGGCCCCGACCCGTCCGGCGACGGGGACGCCGCGGCCGGTCCGAGCGCGACCAGGACGCTGAGGACGGCGCTGACCAGGGCGTGCCACATGCGCACATTGTCCACCCGGGGCCGCCCGGGGCTGAGTAGCGCTACCTACCCCGGTCGGGTACCCGTCCGGATGCCGCGGCTCCGGTCGCTCGCCACGATGAGTCCATGACGAACACACCTTCCTCCAAGACCACGTCGGCCTTCTATGCCCAGGCCGGGATCGCCTTCGGCGCCGCGCTGCTCGCCCTCGTGGTGGGCATCTGGTACCTGCCCGTGGACGGGTGGATCCGCGCCTTCCTCGTGGTGTCCACGCTGTTCCTGGTCACCTCGACCTTCACGTTGGCCAAGGTGGTCCGCGACGCCCAGGAGACCACCCTGCTCACCTCGCGCCTGGACCAGGCCCGGGTCGAGCGGATCCTCGCCGAGCACGACCCGTTCAACCAGGTGGCCTGAGTCAGGCCACCTGCAGCGAGCGCTTGGACAGCCCCATCCAGTAGCCGTCGATGCGCTGGGCGCCCGGCTCCTCGGGGTCGCTGGCCGCGCCCAGCGTGACGAACAGCGGTGAGAAGTGCTCCACGGTGGGGTGGGCGTAGGGCATGCCCGGCGCCTTGGAGCGGTACGCCGCCAGCTGCTCCACGTCGCCGCGGGCGAGGGCCTCCTGGGCCCAGGCGTCGAACTCGCGGGACCAGCCGGGGGCGGCCGCCTCGATGCGCCACTCGCGCAGGAACGGCAGGCCGTGGGTCAAGAAGCCGGACCCGACGATCAGCACGCCCTCGTCGCGCAGCGGGCGCAGCCGGCGGCCCAGCTCGAGCAGCCGCTCGGGATCCTCGGTGGGTAGCGACATCTGCAGCACCGGGATGTCGCCGGCGGGGTACATGATCTTCAGCGGCACCCAGGCGCCGTGGTCCAGGCCGCGGCTGGTGTGCTGGTGCACCCGGCCGAAGCCGGCCTCGGTCGGCAGCATCGCCGCGACCCGAGCGGCCAGTGCGGAGGAGTCCGGGGTCTCGTAGGTCATCTCGAAGTACTTCTGCGCGAAGCCGCCGAAGTCGTAGACCAGTGGGGTCCCTGGGGCGGTTGCGCTGAGGCTGACCGGAGCCGACTCCCAGTGCGCGGAGACGATCAGGATCGCGGTGGGGCGGGGGAGGTCGCGCGCCCAGGCGGCCAGCTGGGAGCTCCACAGCGGGTCGTCGAGCAGCGGGGGAGCGCCGTGCCCGATGTAGAGCGCGGGCATCCGTCCGGTGGTTCGGGGCGTGGTCGTCTCGGTCATGGCGTCTCCAGTAGTTGAACTTACAACCATCACGGTACACCGGCAAGATTGAAGCATCAAGTGTTGTTGCCTAGACTGGTGCCATGACCCGCTGGCTGACCCGCTCCGAGCTCGACGCCTGGCTGGCGTTCGTCCCGGTGATGCTGCGGCTCTCACCGGCGCTGGACTCCCAGCTGCAGCGCGACTCCGACCTCACCCACTTCGACTACCAGTGCCTGGCGATGCTCTCCGAGGCCCCGGAGCGCACCCTGCGGATGAGCCAGCTCGCCGGCACGGTCAACGCGTCCCTGTCGCGGCTGTCCCACGTGGTCAAGAAGCTCGAGGACCGCGGCTGGGTGCGGCGTACCCCCTGTCCCGACAGCCGGCGGGTCACCCTGGTGACGCTGACCGACCTGGGCTGGGCGGTGCTCGAGCGGGCGGCGCCGGGGCACGTGGAGGCGGTGCGGTCGCTGGTCTTCGCCGGCCTCTCGGCCGAGCAGGTGACCGCCCTGCGCGAGATCATGGACACCATCGGGGCCAACATCGACCGCTCCGGGCTGCCCGCCGAGGGACGCTAGGGGAGCCGCCAGTCCACCGGCTCGCCGCCTTGGGCGACCAGCAGCTGGTTCGCCCGGCTGAACGGACGCGAGCCGAAGAACCCGCGCGACGCCGAGAGCGGGCTCGGGTGCGGTGACTGCACCCACGGCACCTCGCCGAGCAGCGGCTTGAGGTTCTGGGCGTCGCGCCCCCACAGGATCGCCGCCAGCGGGCCGCCCCGGGCGGCGAGCGCGGTGATCGCCTGCTCGGTGACCCGCTCCCAACCGCGGCCGCGATGCGACCCCGGGCTCCCCGGCCCCACCGTGAGCACGCGGTTCAGCAGCAGCACCCCCCGATCCGCCCACGGCGTGAGGTCGCCGCACACGGGCGGCGGGCAGCCGACGTCGGCCTGCAGCTCGGTGAAGATGTTGGCCAGGCTGCGCGGCACCGGCCGCACGTCGGCGGCGACGGAGAACGACAGGCCCACCGCGTGCCCCGGGGTCGGGTAGGGGTCCTGACCCACGATCAGCACCCGGACCTGGGCCAGCGGGTGAGCGAAGGCCCGCAGCACGTGCTCGCCCGCGGGCAGGTACTGGCGCCCAGCGCCCAGCTCCTCACGCAGGAACCGGCCCATCGCGACGATGTCCGGCTCCACCGGCGCGAGCGCCTCGGCCCAGTCCGGCGCCATCAGCCCCCGGTCGGCGAGGTCGCGCAGCGTGCTCATCGCGGCACACACTAGCCGGGAGCCGGGCGGCTCAGCCCTCCAGGCGGGCCACCACCCGGTCGGCCACCGCCTGCATCTCCTCGGCGAACGGGTGGAAGGCCAGGGCCGCTTCCTGGTCGGTGAGCTGGCCGTTGACCCACGGGTCGGTCGAGCAGATGTCGTGGCCGGCCGAGGCGGCGTACATCGACACGAACTCCACGCCGGCGCGCCGGGCCGCCTCCCGCATCACGCGGTCCAGCCCGCGCTGCACCTCGCGCGCGAGGCCGTAGTCGCCGCGGGCCAGCGGCAGCAGCGCCGGGCAGGTGCCGCGCCCGGGCGCCAGCCGCGGGTAGCCGACCAGCAGCACCCGCGCCTGGGGCGCAGCGTCGGTGACCGTCTCCAGCGCCTCCTCGACGTGCCGGCCGATGGTCCGCACCTGCTGCGCGACCTCGATCCCGCGCCGGTCCAGCCGTTCCCGGCACGGAGCGCCGGCCGGGGCGCGGTCGCGGACCGCGGTGCAGGTCTCCAGCAGCGTGCCGAACAGGTCGAGGTCGTTGCCGCCGATGCCCACGGTGACCAGGTCGGTGTCCGTGCTGAGCGCGTCGACCTGCGGCGGCACGCGTGTGCTGCCGAACGTGTGCTGGGGCGCGGTCAGGTCGGAGGTCCGGGCCCCGCTGCAGCTGACGTCGACCAGGTCCGCGTCGAGCGCCTCGGCCCAGTCCGGCGCCATCAGCCCCCGGTCGGCGAGG
>DASSVD010000184.1:0-12169 GCA_035706365.1 Nocardioidaceae bacterium | reverse complement strand
CGGCGTCGGGGTGGTGCTGCTGATCGTGCTGGGCCTGCCGGAGCAGATCCCGTCCTGGACGTTGCTCGTGGTCGGTGTGCACTTCGTCCCGCTGGGCCGGGCGTTCCGCGTCCCCGAGCTCACGCCGTGCGGGGTCGTGTGCGCGGTGCTCGCGGTCGCCGCCGCGGTGCTCGGCGTCGCCGACGTCGTGGCGCCGAACGCGGTGGCCGGTGGGCTCGGCGGGATCGCGATGCTCGCGACCGCGCTGGTGTGCCTGGCCAGGCGCTGAGCACCCGCACGTCACGGACTGCGCATTCGGCGGAAATGCGGCGAGTCGGGCACTAGCCTCGTGACCGTGGGTGCGCTGACGGACCTGGTCGACCAGCTCGCCGCCGCGGTGCAGCGGCGTGCGCAGGCGGGCGTGCTCACCGACGCCGAGACCGGGCGCCTGAGCACCGCGGTCGAGCTGGTCGCCGCGCGCTGCACCGAGCAGCGTGACGCCGTCGTCTCCCGCGCGCTGGCCGGTGTCGCCGAGGTGTTCGTCCTCGAGCCGCTGGAGGAGCGGTTGTTGCTCGCAGCCGCCCTGCCCGACCTGGACACCAATGCCGCCCTCGCGCTGACCACGCTGGATGGCGGCGAGGGCGTCCGCCGCCCCTCGGTCGGGCTGCTGCTCGAGCTGTCCGGAGCCGACCCGATGGCCCCGGCGCACCGGGCCACCCTCGCCCCGCACGGCGCACTGCGGCGGCAGGGCCTGATCCACGTGGACGGCGACGGTCCGGCGCTGACCCGGCCGGTGCGCTGTCCCGACCTGCTGGTCGAGCGGCTGCTCGGCTTCGAGGGGCTGTCTGCGCGGATGCGCGCCGCGAGTGAGACCGTGCTGCCGCGTGACCTGGACGCCGGCAAGGACCTGTTGCGTGCGCTGCAGCTGGGCACCCGGTTGTGCTGGGTGCACAGCCCGTTGGGGGCGGCCGGGGCGTCGCTCGCCGCGGGCGCGTTCGAGCAGGCGGGGGTGGCGTGGGACGCCGTCGACGTACGCCGCCTCGCCTCGGACCCGCTGTCCGAGGCGCTGCCGGAGGTGCTGCTCGAGGCCGGCCTGCGACGCCGCGGGCTGGTGCTGGTCTCGGCCGAGGCGCTGGTCCCCGACGAGCCCGGTGCGGACACCCGCGCGGTCGCGCTGCTCAACGACTCCGCCGTGCCGGTGATCGCGGTGTCCCGGCGACCGTGGGACCCGCGCTGGTCGACGCTGACGCCGCTGCGGCTCGAGGCCCCGCGGCTCACCCCGTCGCAGCGGCACGAAGTGTGGTGCGACGTCGTCGCCGAGCTCGTCGACGACAGCACTGCCACCGCGCTGCCGGACGACCCCGACTGGCCGGACCTGCTCTCCCTGCGGCTCACCCCGGAGGAGGTCGTGGCCGCGACGCGGGCCGGTCGGCTCGCTGCCGACGTGGCCGGCCGCCCGGTCGACGCGGCCACACTGCGCAGCGCGGTGCGGCAGCTGTCCACCGCGGCCGTGGTCGAGGCGCAGACCCCCACCACGCTGGACGACCTGGTGCTGCCGGCCAAGGTGATGGGCCCGATCAACCAGATCATCGCGTGGGCGCGCAGCCGCGACGAGGTCGCCGCGATGGGGGCGGTGCACGGCGTCGGCGGCAAGGGCAACGGGATCAGCGCGCTGTTCGCCGGCGGCCCGGGTACCGGCAAGACGCTGGCCGCGCACGTGGTCGCCGACACCCTGGGGCTGGACCTGATGCCGGTGGACCTGTCCTCGGTGGTCGACAAGTACGTCGGGGAGACCGAGCGCAACCTCGAGCGGATCTTCCACGACGCGGAGAACCTCAACGTGGTGCTGTTCTTCGACGAGGCCGACTCGCTGTTCGGCAACCGCTCGGCGGTCAACGACAGTCGCGACCGCTACGCCAACCTCGAGGTGTCCTACCTGCTGCAGCGGATGGAGAAGTTCAACGGCATCGTCATCCTGGCCACCAACCTGCGCGGCAACCTCGACCCGGCGTTCTCCCGGCGGCTGCAGTTCATCGTGCACTTCGCCGACCCCGACGCCGCCACCCGGGAACGCCTCTGGGCCAAGCACCTGTCCCGCGTCGGGGGGACCGACCCGCAGGATCCCGTGGACTGCGCGCTGCTCGCCGAGCACCTCCAGGTCGCCGGCGGGGACATCCGCAACATCGTGCTCACCGCAGCCTTCGAGTCGACCACAGCCCGCCAGACACTGGGGATGCGGCACCTCCTGGTGGCGGCGGCCCGCGAGTGCGAGAAGCTCGGCCGCCGGCTCCCGCCGGCGATCCAGGCGGCCCAGGCCGCGATGTCCGAAAACTCCGCAGCCACCCGGGTTTAACTGGATCTGCTCCAGTTCGCTGGTTTCGCTACGGGCGTGACCCGACCTCGCTAGCGTGCGAGAGCAGTGCCACCCGGCACGGCCGCCACGGGGGCTCAGCGCGGCAGCAGTAACGGGACGTCCGCTACGGGCGCCCCTTCCACGGGGAGTGAAGTGGGAGAGCAGGAGCGCAAGCGCAAGGTCGCCGCGGGTCACCAGTCCGCCGCACCCGGCAGGTCGCTGTCGGCCCCGGAACCCGGACGCGACGGCGGGAGCGCGGCCGGGCACCGCCTGGTGCCCACGCTCGTGGAGCGGGCGGCCCAGGCAGGGCAGGACGTCCTCGGCGGCTCCGACGTGGACCGAGGCACCGCCGACCGGCTCGCGCAGCGCCGGGGGCAGGGCAGCCGGCTCCCGCGCTCGCTGGCGTCCGACTTCGGTGACAGGCTCGGCACCGATCTCAGCAGCGTGCGCGTGCACACCGACTCCGAGGCCAACACGATCTCCCGGTCGCTGCAGGCCAAGGCCTTCACCCTCGGTCAGGACGTGTACTTCTCCTCCGGCGCTTTCTCCCCGGACTCGCACGCCGGCAAGCGGCTGCTGGCCCACGAGCTGAGTCACGTCGCGCAGCAGGCCCGCGGCACCGGCGGAGGCGGAGGTTCCCGGCCAGTGGTCGGGCGCGCCAACGACCCGGCCGAGGCCGAGGCCGACCGGATGGCCGACGCCGTGCTGGCCGGGCGGTCGGTGCCCGGCGCTGGCGGACACGCCGGCCATGCCGGGCAGGCCCGCCGCTGCACCTTCGGTCACACGCCGCTCCGCCGGCTGTTCGGCCTGTTCGGTACGACGGCGGTCGCCAGCGCCAAGTCCGGCGACTTCCAGGACGACGACCAGGACATCCCCGCCGCGTTCCTCGACCTGACCGACTCGCTGATCCACACCGGCAACACCGTGCACGGCGGTGACTCGAGCAAGTACAACGACCCGTCCACCAACTCGGTCTTCGGGGACGCGGTGCCCTCCGGGATCTTCGCCGGCATCGGCGGAGCGGCCGCGCTCAAGGGCGGCGTGCTCGGCGTCAAGGACGGCATCGGCGCCGGACAGCAGCTGCACAAGGCCTACAAGAAGCAGGACTGGGGCCTCGGTGACGGCGCGCACTCCGACAGCATCGGCAAGAACGCCGGCGCCGTGGCCATGGAGCAGGCGGTCACCGGCACGCTGTTCGGAGCGGGCGGCGTCGGTGGCGGCGTGGTCGGCATCGTCGGGTCGGCCGGCGTCGAGGCCGCCGGAAGCGCGGCGCCGATCATCGGCGACGTGATGAGCCTGGCCACCGCCGCCGTCGAGGGCAAGGCCGCGATCGAGGACGGCGTGGCCGCCGAGCGGCTGCGTCGCAGCGGGCGCTCCATCAAGCACGAGAACGACCACAACCTGCCCTACGAGTTCCGCGAGCGCCGCTTCGCCACCTTCATCGAGGACATGGCGACCAAGAAGGGCCGCAACAGCAAGCGCAAGGACCGCAGCCGCTTCGCCCAGGTGGTCACGGAGTACCGCGCCCACCGGAGCAGCCTGGCCCCGGCCACCCCGCTCACCAGCACCGCGGGCATCGGCGCGGCGACGAACGGCGTCGGTGGCGTGATCGCGCAGTGGGACGAGCTCAGCACCGTCGGCGACGCGTGGAAGAACTGGACTCCGGCCGGCCTGCACTACCACCACCCGAACAACAAGAAGAAGCGCAAGGACTTCCTGGACTACCTCAAGACCAAGGGGATCAAGGAGTTCGGCTACGGCACCGAGCTGCGCAAGGAGCACGACAAGTCCGACGAGTACCGCGCCAAGATCAAGGCACGCGCGCTGGCGCGCGCCGGCGGCGCGGCCCACGGGCTGACCGACGAGGACACCGCCTACATGCAGTCGCGTGACCTGGCGAAGATGGCCAAGTTCGGTCACCGGCGCAAGGCCGAGACCTCGACCGTTCACGCGGTCAACGCCGTCGGCAACGCCGCCGACGGCGCGGGTGGCTTCACCGCCGCCGCTGACTTCGGCGCGACCAAGGCGAGCGGCAAGGCCATCAAGGCCGGCGTCACCGCCTACAAGGGCATCAAGGGCCTGGTCAAGCGCGGCCGTCGGGTGCACAAGCTGCGGATGGCGCGCAACGAGGCGGAGTACGGCAGCGGGAAGCAGCGCGGCGCCTGGTGGGGCGTCAAGCAGTTCTTCGGCAGCGACATCGACGAGCGGATGAAGCGCACCCGCCAGGCGCTCAAGGGCAAGAACCCCAATAAGGGCGTGCGCCAGGACCTCGACGACGACACCAAGATCCGGTTGCTGCGCCAGACCACCACCCAGTGCCTGCGTCGGATCCAGGACTTCATGGAGTGCCTGGTCTCCAAGCACGAGAAGGTGCGCAAGCAGGCCTGGCAGATCCTGCACGTGATCGCCGAGTCGAACCTCGCCGGCGCGCTGTCCAAGATCGAGGACCGCGACCTCGAGCAGCTCTACAAGGCCAAGCTCAAGATCGACGACGGCAGCGCCAGCGACGACCTGAAGGCCAAGTACAAGGCCCGCAAGAGCGCGATCAAGGGCATCATCCAGGGCCAGCTGGCGGGGATCGGCGGATGAGCGAGTCACTGCTGTCCCGCCTGCAGGCGTGGGCCAAGGCCACCGGCTGGGACGTGGTCACCGAGGCGGACGAGGCCGGCCCGGGCGGCACCCTCGCGCTGGTGGCCGACCTGGACGACGAGGAGCTGGCGCTGGCGGTCCGCGTCAACGACGACGGGCAGCGGATCACGGCGTACTCCTTCCTCGACGACGAGGTGCCGGCCGAGCGTCGTGCCGACGTCGCCGAGGTGGTGCTGCGCGCCAACCGCGGTTTGCTCACCGGGGCGTTCGAGCTGGACCTCGACAACGGTGACCTGCGCTTCCGGACCAATCTCGACGTGGGCGGTGCGCAACTCTCGGACCAGCAGCTCGACGCGCTGATGACGCCCGTGCTGCGCGACAACGTGGTCGCCTTCGCGACCTACCTGGGCGCGATCGAGCAGGTCATCGAGGGGTCCGCGAGCCCCGCGGACGCGGTGCGCGAGGCCGAGCAGGACCCCGAGGACGACGACGCCACCGACGGCACCGGCGACGACGACGAGCACGGGGCCCGCTGAACCATGTTCATCCGCGCGGTCGACGACGCCCTGGAGAAGCTGATCCGGGCCGAGCTCCCGCTGTCCGACGACGCGGGCGACGTCACCTTCGACGCCCCGAGCAGCAAGTGGTCGGCACAGCTGAGCCGGCTGACGGTGAACCTCTTCCTGTACGACGTGTCCCGCAGCAACCACCCGGCGCGCAGCTCCACCCAGCGCATCGACCCGACCGGTCGCCTGGAGCGCCGGCCACCCCAGCCGATGATCGCGCTGAGCTACCTGGTCAGCGCCTGGGCCGGCTCGCCGCGTGACGAGCACCAGCTGCTCGGCGAGGTGCTCAGCCGGCTGACCGTGACCCCGGTCCTGCCGGAGCAGCACCTCGAGCACGAGCTGGCCTCGCAGGTGCAGCTCGCCGTCGGCGGCAACGACCGCGACAAGCCGCGCGAGATCTGGGTCGCGGCCGGTGGCCAGGTCAAGGCCTCGTTCATCCTGGTGGCCACCGTGGCGGCGGAGTCCTTCGACTGGGCCGAGGCGGCCGCGGCGGTCCAGGAGGTCTCGGTGCTCTCCGCGCCGGTCCCCGAGGGGGTGGCCGGATGAGGTCGGCGATGCGACGTACGGCGGGCGTGGCCGCGGCGGTGCTGGCCGCGAGCACGGTTTCGGGCTGCAGCCTGTTCGGCGGCGACGACCGTGGCGAGGAGGTCTCGGTCTTCGACATCAAGCCGCAGCAGTGCTTCACCGCGATGGAGAAGGTCGAGGCCGAGCTGAGCTCGCTGAACCAGGTCGGCTGCACCGAGCCGCACGCGCTGGAGTCCTACGCGAAGGTGCCCTACGAGCCGCCGCAGGGGCAGGGCGACGGGGACGCCTACCCGGGCAACCAGCTGCTGCGCAGCTTCGCGCAGGGCGCGTGCGCGCAGGAGTTCGCCGACTACGTCGGCGTCGACTACCGCGACTCAGACCTGTTCTTCACCTTCCTGCTTCCCTCCGCGCGCGGCTGGGAGCAGGCCTCGGACCGGTCGGTGTGGTGCTTCGTCACCTCGCCGAGCGCGCCGCTGACCCAGTCCGCCAAGAACGCGAAGGCGTGAGGAGGCCGCATGCCCAACAACGTGGTGATGGGGGCGCAGGTGATGTGCTCCTTCGGGGCGGCGCCGACCGCGCTCAACGTGCTGCCGATGTCCAACGTGCTGATCGAGGGCCGGCCCGCGGCCACGATCATGGACTTCGCGCCGGCGGTGAACCTGCCGACGTTCGGCATGTGCAGCTGCCCGGCGAACCCGGTCGTGGCCGCGGCGACGGCGGCCGCCGCCGGTGTGCTGACTCCGCAGCCGTGCATGCCCGCCACGGTCGCACCCTGGCGTCCGGGCGCGGCGAAGACCCTGATCGGTGGGAAGCCCGCGCTGACCGCGGGGTCGACCACGAACTGCGCGTACGGCGGGGTCATCAGCCTCGTCATGCCCGGTGCCATGACCACGATGTCGCAGTGACGGGGGACGCCATGACCCTCCCGACGCCCCCGCTCGGCGACGAACCGATCGAATCATCGAAAACCGTCCGATACCGGCATCTCGCCGATATCGTCACCACCATCCCGGCGCGGCGCGGTGCGTTGCGCGTGTGCAGATAGGAGCAGGTCCGCAATGCCGACTTACACCGCCCCTGGGGTCTACGTCGAAGAGGTCCCCTCGTCCCAGAAAGTGCTCTCGGCCGCTCCGACTGCCGTCGCAGCCTTCGTCGGGTTCACCGAGCGGGCCCCGCAGGACGACCCGAACGACCCGCAGGGCCTCGCCCCGCGCCTGGTCACCAGCTGGTCCGACTTCGAGAAGCTGTACGGCGGGTTCGCCCCCGGCTGCGTGCTTCCGCTCTCGGTCTACGGCTACTTCGCCAACGGCGGGAGCATCGCCTACATCTGCCGGGTGCCGAACTCCGAGCCGTCCGGTGCGCCGGCGCGCCTCGAGCTGCCCGCCGCCGACCGCTCGCTCGGCCTGCCGCTGAAGGTGGAGAGCGTCGAGCCCGACGCCGACATCGCCGTCGTGGTGAGCACCGATGACGCCGGGGACGGCGCGGCCGACGAGGAGGGCCCCTCGTCCTTCACGCTGACCGTGCTGGAGAACGACGAGCCGGTCGAGAGCTTCCCCAGCCTCGGCTTCGGCTCCGGTGACCGCAACGTCGCGACCGTGGTCAACGAGACCTCGACCAAGATCAAGGTCGACCTGCTCATCGACCCCGCCAAGACCGACCTGAGCAAGCAGCTCGAGCTGCTCAAGCCCGGCCGCTACGCGCTGGAGAAGGAGGACCCGACCCCGGTCGCGGTCAGCGGTCGCAAGTTCGCCGGCTCCGAGTCGGCCCGCAACGGCATCAACGGCCTGGCCGTCGCCGACGACGTGACGATGGTGATGGTCCCCGACCTGATCACCGCCGCCACCCTCGAGGACGGCAGCGTCGACCTGGACATGTGGAAGTCGGTGCAGACCGCGCTGATCTCGCACTGCGAGCAGAACGGCAACCGGATGGCGGTCCTCGACGCGCCGCCCGGGATGAGCCCGCAGCAGATCAAGGAGTGGCGCAGCGAGGTCGCGATGTACGACTCGGCGTTCGCGGCGCTGTACTACCCCTGGATCAAGGTGGACAACCCGATCGGCGTGAACGGCGACCGCGAGGTCTTCGTGCCGCCGTCGGGCCACATCGCCGGCGTGTGGGCGCGCACCGACGAGAGCCGCGGCGTGTGGAAGGCGCCGGCCAACGACACCATCCGCGGCGTCCTCGACCTGGAGCGCTCGGTCAGCCAGAACGAGCAGTCGCTGCTGAACCCGATCGGGATCAACTGCATCCGCCCGTTCGGCACCCGTGGCATCCGGATCTGGGGCGCGCGCACGCTCGCCTCGGACAGCGACTGGCGCTACATCAACGTCCGCCGCCTGTTCAACATGGTCGAGTCCACGATCCTCGAGGGCACCCAGTGGGCGGTGTTCGAGCCCAACGACATGACCCTGTGGGAGGGCGTCAACCGCACCCTGACCGGCTTCCTGCGCGGTCTGTGGTCGGCCGGGGCGCTGTTCGGCGCCACCGCCGAGCAGGCGTTCTACGTCAAGTGCGACGAGGAGACCAACCCGCCGGAGTCCATCGACGAGGGCAAGCTCGTGGTCGAGGTCGGGATCGCGCCGGTCAAGCCGGCCGAGTTCGTCGTGTTCCGGATCAGCCAGCAGAAGCAGAACGCCGCCTGACCGGCGACGCCTGCGTTCACCGAGTTTTCGCAGAGAGGTAGACCATGCCCAACGACTTGATCTCCACCGACCCGATCGTCGCCCAGAACTTCTTCCTCGAGATCGACGGCACGAACATCGTGCTGTCCGGCGTCTCGGGGCTCGACATGGAGCTCGACGTGGTCACGATCACCCAGAACGGCAAGGACGGCAAGATGCAGGCCGTCAAGACGATCGGCGGCAACCTGAAGGCCCCCGACATCACCCTGACCCGGATGGCCCCGCTCGACGCGTCGGCCGACCCGGTCTGGAAGTGGTTCAAGGACGTCCGCGACAAGGGGATGGCCGGCGCGAACCGCACCGACAACCGCAAGAACGGCTCGATCGTGCTCTACGACACGGCGGCCAAGGAGGTCGGCCGGTTCAACTTCTTCAACGGCTGGCCGAGCAAGATCTCCACCGACCAGATGAGCAGCGAGTCCAACGACGCGGTCAAGGAGAACATCACGATCGTCATCGAGCGTCTCGACAGGGTCAAATGAGCCTGACCACCGTCTACGAGTTCACGCTGCCCCGCGGGTACGTCGACCACCACGGACGCGAGCACAAGACGGGCGCGATGCGCCTGGCGACGGCGCGCGACGAGCTGGAGCCGTTGCGGGACCCGACGGTGTCGGGTCCCGACGACCCCCGGCTCACCATCCTGGTGCTGACCCGGGTGGTCACCCGGCTCGGCGACCTGGAGCTGGTGACCTCCCACGACATCGAGAACCTGTTCGCGGTGGACCTGGCCTTCCTGCAGGACTTCTACGGCGTGATCAACTTCGGCACGCAGGAGGAGTACGACGCGCTGATCCAGGCGCAGCAGGACTCGCAGCTGATCGGCCGCGGGCCTCGCCCGACGCCGCAGTCGTCCACGCCGTCGCCGGGCTCCTCGGAGAGCCCGGCCGGTGCGGCCGGTGTCGCCTCGGACGAGTCCGGGGACCGGCCGGTCGAGGAGCAGCCGCAGCGGCGTACCCGTGCGGCGGTCGAAGAGATCTCGCGACGCTCGGGCTAGGTGAGCCGGGATGATGCGGTACCCGTCCGAGGCGCTGTGGCAGGAGATCGCCTACCTGGCCTACCACCTGCACTGGCGGCTGGACGACCTGTTGGACCTGGAGCACATGGACCGGGTGCGGATGGTGCGCACGGTGGTCTCCCTGAACGAACGAGCATGGCAGACGGTGCGTGAGTATGCCGAGCAGTGACACCTTCCTCGGTGGCGACCTGAGCGTCGCCAACCGGTTCGTCTTCGAGATCGACGGCGTCGAGATCGGGATCTTCTCCGAGGTCACCGGCCTGGAGGCCACGGTGGAGACGTTCGAGTTCCGCGAGGGCGGCCAGAACGGGTTCGTGCACAAGGTGCCGGGCCGGATGGTCTGGCCGCACCTGGTGTTCCGGCGCGGCATCACCAAGAGCGACCCGCTGATGGAGTGGCTGTCGAAGTCCTCGGGTGAGGGGTTCGCCGGCAACGGCAACAAGCTCACCCGGGTCACCGGCGCGGTCACCGCGCTGGACTCGGAGAACGCCCGGCTGCGTGCATGGGAGTTCATCGACGTCTACCCGGTGCGCTGGAAGGGCCCGGACTTCCGGGCCGGCTACAACGCCCCGCTCGAGGAGGAGCTCGAGGTCGCCCACCACGGCTTCCGGCCGAAGACGCTGAGCGGAGGACAGTGAGCTCGCAGGACCCGACCCGGCTCGGGCGTGACGTCACGCACCGGTTGCGCCTTCCCGGCGCTCCGGCTCCGCTGCGTCGTGCCGCGAGCGTCGGGCGGCTCGGCGCGTCGGCGACGCGTTTCGCCGCCGGCGTGGGCCGTCCGGTGCAGGTACGCCGGGCGCTGGTCGGCCAGTCGCCTGCGCGCGTGCGCTCGACCGGTGCCGCCCCGGTGTCCCCGCCACCGTGGTGGAGCATGGTCACCGCGACCGGGATGAACCGGGCGACCGAGGCGGATCCGGCCCCGATCGCCACCACGACCCCGCTGCGGCGCAGCACCGACCTGCCGGCGCGCGGGCTTCCGCGTGCCGCGCGCAAGGTTCCCGACGCCGACACCTGGACCCCCGGTGGGATCGTGAACAGCCTGGTCACCCAGGTGGCGCGGGTGCGCCGCTTCGACGACGTGGTGGCCGCCGGCCCGATGGTCGAGCGGACCCTGGCCACCAACCGGCGCAACGCCTCGGCGAGCAAGACCGCCGCGGCCGCGCCGTGGCCGGACCCGCCAGCACGTACCGCTCCGCCACCGGCGCCGGTACGGCGTGCGAGCGCCCCGAGCAGCGGACCCGGCGGCCCCCCGAGCGACCCTCCCAGCAGCCCGAGCAGCCCGAGCAGCCCGGGCAGCCCGCGCGGTCAGGCGCAGGTTCAAGCCCAGAGTGCTTCCCAAGGAGGCCGTCAGGGCAGTACACCGGCCGGTGCTGGTGCCGCGGCGTCCGCCGCCGGTGGTCGCACCGTGCGCCGCGCGCCGCTCGAGCCGGGCGACGACCCGGACCGAGCCGGCGCGGCATCCTCACCCGCCTCCCGACCCGGCGATGCCGTCCCTGATCGCGGTGTCGTACGGCGAGCCCCCGAACCCGCGGGGCTTGCACCCGGTGCGTCGGAGACGGGCGCTCCTGCTGCGCCCGTCTCCGATGCGGCCGGGCCTCCGGTGCGTGTCGACGCTGCGACCGCTGGCGGGATCGCTGCCGGGGCCCCGGCCTGGTCGCCGGTGCCACGCACCACCCGGCTGCAGCAGCTGCTCGACCGGCCGCCGGCTGCGCTGACGGTGCGGCGGTCGTTCGCTCGGCCGGCGCGCGCGGAGGCGACGCGTGCGGGCGCGCGTCGGTGGTCCTGGCAGGGCGCCGCTGCGCACGCCGGTCCACTCACCTTCGCGAGCGCGGGCGGTGGCCTGCGCTCGGCCAGCGGGTCGGAAGAGCCCTCGGCGCTGCGCCGGATGCTGTCGGCCGCCGACCAGCTGACCCCCGCCACCGATACGCGGAGCGTTCCCGGCCGGCTGCCCAGCGGGATGCCGGGCGTGCTGCCGCGCGCGGGTCACCCGGGAGTCGAACCGCCTGCCCGGCGGACTGCTGACCAGGCAGGCCGGCAGACGGCCCAGGCGACGGCCCAGTCGACGACGCGGCCGACGACGCGGCCGACGACCCCACCGGTCCGGCCAGGCGCGCTGCGGCGCAGCGCCGCCGCGTCCGACGAGCAGCAGAGCAGTGCGGGCACTTCGGCGCAGCCGGACGGCGGCAACGACACGTCCAGCACCTCCGCCGCCACCGCCACCTCCACCTCCGCGTCTCCGGCGACACCCGGCGCGGGGACCACGCCGCTCCCGGCGGTGGTACGCCGCAGCCTGCGTCCGGTTGCCCCGGCTGCCCCCGCGGCGCCGCTCACCGGCCCGGCTTCGACCCCGGCCACCCCTCCGCAGTCCTCCACCAGCGGCGCTGAGGCGCCGACCACGACCGCCGCGCCGGCCACGACAGCAGCGCCATCGCCGACCGCGCCGTCCTCGCCGTCTGCC
>DASSVD010000183.1:0-2512 GCA_035706365.1 Nocardioidaceae bacterium | reverse complement strand
GCGCATCGGGGCGAGGCGTTCGACGCCTCCCGCGCGCTGATCGACCGGCTCAAGGCGACGGTGCCGATCTGGAAGCACCAGGTGTACGCCGACGGCTCGGACAGCTGGGTCGGCACGCCCTGATCGACTGCGCCGGCCCGGGACATTCGCGACGGGTCGGCGGTCTGTGGCGGGACATTCGCGACGGGTCGGCGGCGTTTTGCGGGACATTCACGCCGGGTCGGCGGATAGCCTGCGGGGGTGGAGATCCTCGCCTGGCTGGTGCCCGCCGCGGTGGTCACCCTGCTCGCGATGGGGTGGGCCGCGTGGGCGGGTCGCCCGCGTCGCGAGGAGTCGGACCGTTCCGAGGCCGCCGGCGAGCGGCTGGCCCAGGCGCTGCAGCGGCCTCATCCGGGCCGTGTCGCGGTGCGCCGGCCGGTGGTGCGTGACCGCAGCACCGGCATCGCCGTGCGCCCCTCGCGGCAGCCGGGCGCAGCGCCGCGGCGTACCTCCGAGGGCGGCACTCGCCGCTCGGCGTGACCACCGCCTGCTGGCGCTGCCCGGTCCGCGCCCGCCGAGACCCGCTGCGGCGCATCGTTTCCGCCTGGTGAGAGGGTGACGGCATGACTCGCCGCACCACCGCCAGCGTCGTGGCCTGCGTGGTCCTGGTGGCGTTGTTCGTGGCGGCGGCGTTCCTGCCGGTGCCGTATGTCGCGATGAGCCCGGGGCCGACGATCGACGTGCTCGGCCGCCGCGACGGGGCGCCGATCGTGCAGGTGGACGGGCACGAGCGCTACCCGACCAAGGGCGAGCTGCGGCTGGTGACGGTCTCGGTGACCGGTCCGTCGCACGAGCTGAGCCTGGCCGAGGCGCTGGCCGCGTGGTTCGACCCGACGCGGGCGCTCTACCCGCGCGACGTGATCTACGCGCCGGACACCACCGTCGAGCAGGAGCGGCGCGAGAGCAGCGTGCAGATGGTCAGCTCCCAGGACACCGCGATCGCGACGGCGCTGCGGGCGCTGGGCTACGAGTTGAAGCCGACCACGGAGGTGCTCGCGGTGAGCGAGGGGTCGCCGGCCGAGGGCAAGCTGGAGGTCCGTGACCGGATCGTGTCGGTGAACGGCACGAAGATCACCGACGCCAGCCAGGTCTCGGAGGAGATCCAGAAGGCCGGGGCCGGGGAGCCCGTGCAGATCGAGGTACGCCGCGGCGGCGCGACCAAGACCGTCACGGTGACCCCCGAGCCGTCCGCGGACGACCCGGACCGGGCGGTGATCGGGGTGGTGATCGGCCGGGGGTACCAGTTCCCCTTCGACGTCTCGGTCGACATCAGCGACAACATCGGCGGGCCCAGCGCGGGGCTGATCTTCTCGCTGGCCATCTACGACACGCTGACCCCCGGCCCGCTGGTGAAGGGCAACGACATCGCGGGCACGGGAACCATCGCCCCGGACGGGAGCGTTGGACCGATCGGAGGCATCCAGCAGAAGATCGTGGCCGCCGCCGACGACGGGGCGACGATGTTCCTGGTGCCCCCGGACAACTGCGACGCGGCGCTGCAGGCGCCGGTCGACGACGAGGAGATCAGGTTGGTGAAGGCGCCGAGCATGAAGAGCGCGCTGGAGTCGATCCGCGCCTACGACGCGGACCACGACGCGAAGCTGCCCAGCTGTGCCTGAGCACGAGCCGCCCGAGACGGTCGAGGTGGACCCGGTGCTGCGCGCCGCGGTCCGCGAGATCGAGGCGCACGCCGCGGAGGCGGGCTGGGACCAGCCGGCACGGCTCTACGCCCTGGTGCCGACCAGCGACATCGTGGCCCGCGAGCCGCAGCTGGCCGCCGCGATGGGGCTGGACCCGGCCACCGCGGCCGGTTCGCTGACCCCGGTCGAGCAGGACCAGATGCCGGCCGGTCAGGAGCTGGAGCAGGCGCTGCAGGGGATCATGTGGCCGCCGGAGGTGTTCGGCTGCGCCGCCGTGGTGGAGCGGCTGGTGCTGCCCAGCGGTGCCGACGTAGCGGTCCCCGAGGACCCGCAGCAGGCGCAGGAGTACGTCGCCTCGCACCCGGACCGGCAGGAGGTGCGCATCGTCGCGGCCGCCACCCGGGACACGGCGACGTACTGCGCCCTGCGCCTGAAGTCACATGACGATGACAACTCCGTCGTGGAAAGCCCCGACCTGGTGCCTGCGCTCCTAGAGTTGTTGCTCGGCACCCTCGAGAACTGAACCAAGGACGACTGTGAGCGGCTTCTTCGACGACCCCCCGCCGGCCCGACCGCGCCCCGCCGCGCGGCCGACCCCACCGGGACGTTCGCGCGCGCTGGTGGGCACCGCGATCGTGCTGGTGGTGGCGTTCATCCTGGTCTCGGTGTTCACCGGCATCTGGACGGACCGATTGTGGTTCTCCTCGGTGGCCTACTCCTCGGTGTTCACCAAGCTGCTGGGCACGCGGATCCTGCTGTTCGTGCTGTTCGGTGTGGTGATGGGCGGGTTCGTCGCGCTGAACATGGTGCTGGCCTACCGGTTCCGACCGCTG
>DASSVD010000182.1:0-2629 GCA_035706365.1 Nocardioidaceae bacterium | reverse complement strand
GCGGAGGTGCT
Organism: Nocardioidaceae bacterium; assembly: GCA_035706365.1. Taxonomy (GTDB): domain Bacteria; phylum Actinomycetota; class Actinomycetes; order Propionibacteriales; family Nocardioidaceae; genus Nocardioides_C. The sequence goes on along the minus strand of DASSVD010000182.1, from coordinate 2,618 downwards.
CGACCGCAACGCGCACGTGGCGCAGGTGTCCGTCGCGCCCGACTTCGCCGGACGCCGGCTCGGCGCGGCGATGGTCGAGCTGGTGGAGGAGTGGGGACGCAACGCGGGCTGCCGGGCGACGACGTTGACCGCGTTCCGCGACGTGGCGTGGAACGCGCCCTACTACGCGCGGCTCGGCTACCGCGTCCTCGCCGACGACGAGATCGGGCCCGAGCTTGCGCAGACGATGGCCCACGAGGCGTCGCTGCCCGGGCTGGATGCCGAGCTGCGGTGCGCGATGGGCAAGCCCAACCGACAGTCCGGCGGGTAGCGGGCACGCGAGGCGGTACGGCGCAGCTCGGCCGGGGGTCTCGACAGGCTCGACCGGCCGTGCGACCGGCTTGATCACTGCAGGGGATTGTCGAACCCGCACCCTGAGGCGCAGACTGAAAATCTCCTCGCCTCAGGGAGCTGATCGCATGGGTATGAGCCGCACACCCGACGTGATGCCGGTGCTGTCCCAGGGCAAGCACCGCAACGCCCGCAAGGGTGCCTGCTTCATGGAGCTGGCCAGCTACCTGGCCGGCGAGAAGTGGTCCGACCACCCCGACTGCACCCATCCCGTCCTCGCACGCCTGTGCCGCGAGGTCAACGACCATGTCGACGACTACGGCCGCGAACGGATCGCGCCGCTGATCCCCGACGTGATCGGCCTGGTCGGGGACGACCCGCGCCTGGACGCCTGGATCGCCCGCGAGGCCGCCCTGGCCGCGCTGCCGGTCTCGTGCGCCGAGCGGCAGGGGGTCGCCGCGGTCGGGCTGCTGCGCTGCGAGCGCGTCCTCAACGAGATCGAGGGCCGGCCCGCGGCGTACGTCTCTCCGGCCACCAGCATGGCGCTCGCCCAGGTGCCGCACGCCCGCGACTGGGCGCGCCGCTTCACCACGATGGGATGGGGGAGTGTCCGCAACTTCCGCCGGCGCAGCGCACCGACGATCGTGCACTCCTCGGTGGTGGGCATCGCGAACGCGTGCACCGCGGACCCGGACAGCATGCTGGTCGACCTGCTGACCAGCACGGTCCACAAGACGCGCGGCTGGCTCGCCGCCACCGCCCCGGCCCCGGCGGCCGAGATCGGCGACGAGCAGTGGCAGGAGATCTGCGCGCTGACGCGAAACTGAGGGTCGTTTCGTCCCGATAGGATCGAGGTCACCCCCAACCTCTCGAGGTGACCTTGAGTTTCGACGCCCACCAGATGGACCTGGTCCTGCTGGTCGGTGCCGTCGTGATGCTCGCCGCGATCCTCGCGGTCCGGTTGTCGGTGCGCGCCGGCCTGCCCAGCCTGCTGTTCTACCTGCTGATGGGGGTGGCCCTGGGCGAGGCGGGCTTCGGCATCCACTTCGAGGACGCCAACGTCGCGCACGCGCTCGGCTTCGCCGCCCTCGTGCTGATCCTGGCCGAGGGTGGTCTCACCACCCAGTGGAGCGAGATCAGACCGGCGATGCCGCTGGGGGTGGCGCTGGCGACCCTCGGGGTCGCGGTCAGCGTGACCGTGGTCGCCGTCGGCTCGCACTACCTGCTCGGGCTGGACTGGCGGCTCGCGGTGCTGCTCGGCGCGGTCACCTCCCCGACCGACGCTGCGGCGGTGTTCTCCGTGCTGCGGCGGGTGCCGCTGCCGCGGCGGCTGACCGGCGTGCTCGAGGCCGAGTCCGGACTCAACGACGCGCCCACGGTGCTGCTGGTGAGCCTGGTCAGCACCGGCGCGGCGCTCGACCACGGCGTACTCGGCTTCGCCGGCATCGTCGTCTACGAGCTGGTCTTCGGCGTCCTGTGCGGCCTGGTCGTCGGGGTCGGGGGCGCCTGGATCATGCGCCGGGTGGCGCTGCCGGCCTCGGGTCTCTACCCGCTGGCGGTGCTCGCGCTGACCGTCCTGGCCTATGCCGGTACGGCGGCACTCCACGCGTCCGGGTTCGCCGCGGTCTACGCCGCCGCACTCGTCTTGGGAAACTCCGAGCTGCCGCACCGCGCGGCCACCCGGTCGTTCTCCGAGGGAGTCGCCTGGGTCGCGCAGATCGGGCTGTTCGTGATGCTGGGGCTGCTCGCCTCGCCGGGGCGGATCTCGGTGGACCACGCGCTCATAGCGGTGCTGGCCGGGCTGCTGCTCACCTTCGTGGCGCGTCCGCTGTCGGTGCTCGCCTGCCAGGTGGTACGCCGGATGCCGTGGCGCGAGCAGGCCTTCGTGTCCTGGGCCGGGCTGCGCGGCGCCGTGCCGATCGTGCTGACCACGATCCCGCTGGCCAACGGCGTCGAGCACGCGACCGAGCTGTTCGACATCGTGTTCGTGATGGTGGTGATCTACACCCTGCTGACCGGACCGACCCTGCCGTGGGTGGCCCGGGTGCTGGGCGTGAGCACGACCGGCGAGCCACGCGACCTCGACGTGGAGGCGGCGCCGCTGGAGCGGATCGCGGCCGACCTGCTGCAGATCACCATCACCCGGCGGTCCCGGATGCACGGCGTGGAAGTGGGCGAGCTGCGCCTGCCCCGCGGCGCCTCGGTGTCGCTGGTGGTCCGCGACGGCGTGCCCTCCGTGCCGGACGAGCGCACCGTCCTGCGCCGCGGCGACGACCTGTTGGTCGTCA
>DASSVD010000181.1:0-2831 GCA_035706365.1 Nocardioidaceae bacterium | reverse complement strand
GGTGTCGAGGTAGTAGGGGAACCGCGAGCTGCAGCCGATGCCGGAGACGAAGACGATGTTCTCCCGCTTCAGCCCCAGGTCGGGCAGGAAGCCCTGCACCGCGGCGAGCACGGCGTAGTCGCCGCAGCCCGGGCACCAGCGCACCTCCTGGTCGCTGGAGAACTGCTTGCGGTTCTGCGGCTCGTCGGTGGTGGGCACGTCCCGCAGGCCCGGGAAGGGCAGGGACTGCGCCGTGGACGGTGCGGTCATCGCACGGCCTCCTCGTGGCTGGGAGTCGGCTGGTCGGGGGTCGCCGCGCCGGGTGTGTCGGAGCGGCTCTCCACCAGCTCGGTGATGGCGTCGGCGAGCTCGGCGGCGCGCAGCGGCAGCCCCCGCACGTGGTTGTAGCCGACGACGTCGACCAGGTAGCGGGCGCGCAGCAACATGCTGAGCTGGCCCAGGTTCATCTCCGGCACCAGCACCGCGTCGTACCGCCGGAGCACGTCGCCGAGGTCCTTGGGGAACGGGTTCAGGTGGCGCAGGTGCGCCTGAGCGACCTGCAGGCCCTGGCCGCGCACCTGGCGCACGGCGGCGCCGATCGGGCCGTACGTCGAGCCCCAGCCGAGCACGAGCACCCGCGCACCGCGACCGTCTTCGGCGCCTGGGTCGTCGACCTCCATCGGCGGGATGGTGTCGGCCACGCGCTCCACCTTGGCCGCGCGCGTGCGCACCATCAGGTCGTGGTTGGCGGGGTCGTAGGAGATGTTGCCGTGCCCGTCGCCCTTCTCCAGTCCGCCGATGCGGTGCTCGAGGCCCTTGGTGCCCGGCACCGCCCAGGGCCGGGCCAGGGTTTCCTCGTCGCGCAGGTAGGGCCAGAACTCGTCCGGCTCGGCGTCGGCGCCCTCCGTGCGGGCCGCCTTCTTCGACACGTGGTTGACCTCGGTCGCGAACGCCGGGGCGATGCTCGGCAGGTCGGCGACCTCCGGGATCCGCCACGGCTCGGAGCCGTTGGCCAGGTAGCCGTCGGAGAGCAGCATCACCGGCGTGCGGTAGGTGACCGCGATCCGGGTCGCCTCCACCGCCGCCTCGAAGCAGTCGGCCGGTGAGCGCGGGGCCACGATGGGGATCGGCGCCTCGCCGTTACGTCCGAACATCGCCTGCAGCAGGTCGGCCTGCTCGGTCTTGGTGGGAAGTCCGGTGGACGGGCCGCCGCGCTGCACGTCGACCACGAGCAGCGGCAGCTCCATCATCACGCCCAGCCCGATCGTCTCCGACTTCAACGCGATGCCTGGACCCGAGGTCGTGGTGACCCCGAGCGCGCCGCCGAACGCCGCGCCCAACGCCGCCCCGACACCGGCGATCTCGTCCTCGGCCTGGAAGGTGGTCACACCGAAGCGCTTGTGCTTGCTCAGCTCGTGGAGGATGTCGCTGGCCGGGGTGATCGGGTAGGAGCCGAGGAACAGCGGCAGCCCGGACTGGGTCGAGCCGGCGATCAGCCCGTAGGCGAGCGCGAGGTTCCCGGTGATGTTGCGGTAGGTGCCGGCGTCCATCCTGGCCGGCTTGATCTCGTACTGGACGATGAACGTCTCGGTGGTCTCGCCGAAGTTCCAGCCCGCCTTGAACGCCGTGACGTTCGCGTCGCGGATGTCCGGGACCCGGGCGAAGCGGCGCTCCAGGAAGCCGATGGTCGGCTCGGTCGGCCGGCCGTACATCCACGACAGCAGGCCGAGGGCGAACATGTTCTTCGCACGCGCGGCGTCCTTGCGCGACAGCCCGAACTCCTTGACCGCCTCGACGGTCATGTCGGTGAGGTCGACCGGGTGCACGGCGTACTCGTCGAGCTCGCCGGTCTCCAGCGGGTTCTCGGCGTACCCGGCCTTGGTGAGGTTGCGGTTGGTGAAGTCGTGGGTGTCCACGATCACCGTCGCTCCGCGGCGCAGGTCGTCCAGGTTCGCCTTCAGCGCGGCCGGGTTCATCGCCACGAGTACGTCGGGGGAGTCGCCCGGGGTCAGGATGTCGTGGTCGGCGAAGTGCACCTGGAACGACGACACCCCGGGCAGGGTGCCTTGCGGGGCCCGGATCTCGGCCGGGAAGTTGGGGAGCGTCGACAGGTCGTTGCCGAACGCAGCCGTCTCCTGGGTGAACCGGTCACCGGTGAGCTGCATGCCGTCGCCGGAGTCGCCGGCGAATCGGATGATCACGCGGTCGAGCTGCTTGACCTGCTTGGTCACGCGAACGCCTTCTTTCCGCGGGTCCGTCCGGGGTGGCCGGTGATGACCCGAAAACTTAGGTTGCCCTTCCTCATTCATGCTACGTCCGGCCCGTACCCATCACAGCGTGAAGTCCACAACACGAGCGGGACCGGCGAAACCCCTAGACTCGGCGTCGTGGCGCTGCACTCTGCTGACCGGTTCGAGGCCTTCGACGTGGCCTCCGGCGGCTCTGGGTACTACGCCGGCTACGTGCCGTTGCTGGTGATCCTGCTGCTCGGCGCGGTGCTCGTGCTGGCGATGTTCACCGGCAACGCGCTGCTGCGTCCCACGCACCGCACCGCGGAGAAGCTGCTCACCTACGAGTGCGGTGTCGACCCGGTCGGCGACGGTTGGGCCCAGACGCACGTGCGCTACTACGTCTACGCGTTCCTCTACGTGATCTTCGCGGTGGACGCGGTGTTCCTGTTCCCCTGGGCCACCGTCTTCGGCGGCCTCGGCTGGGTCTCCGTCGCGGAGATGGGCGTCTTCGTCGGCTTCATCGCGGTCGGGTTGGTCTACGCCTGGCGCAAGGGGGTGCTGACATGGACGTGAACAAGATCTCGACAAGCTCGATCAGCCGGGGTGGCTCGACCGGCCGGG
>DASSVD010000180.1:0-3950 GCA_035706365.1 Nocardioidaceae bacterium | reverse complement strand
CCCACGACGGGATGCCCGCCGATCCCGCGTTGATCAGCGTGTTCGACTGGGCGGCCTGCTCGGCGCGGTCGACCAGCGCGTTGTCGAGGGTGTCCTGCATCTGCACCCGGGCGGTGATGTAGGCGCCGACGGCGACCAGCGCCACGGACATGCCGACCGCCATCGTGGTCAGCCAGATGACGCGGCTCGCCAGGGACCGTCTGTAGTGCAGCGTCATCACGGGGCCATCAGGCTTCCTTCAGCACGTACCCGACGCCGCGGACGGTGTGGATCAGCCGCGGCTCGCCCTCAGCCTCGGTCTTGCGGCGCAGGTAGCCGACGTAGACCTCGAGCGAGTTGGCGGTGGTGGGGAAGTCGTAGCCCCACACCTCCTCGAGGATGAACGAGCGGTCCAGCACCCGGCGCGGGCGGCGCAGGAACATCTCCAGCAGGGTGAACTCGGTGCGGGTCAGGTCGATGGCGCGGTCGCCGCGGCGTACCTCCCGCGTGGCGGGGTCCAGGGTGAGGTCGGCGAAGGACAGCACCTCGGCGTCGGCGTCCTCCTCGGCGCCGCTCGCGCGGCGCAGCAGGGCGCGCAGCCGGGCGAGCAGCTCCTCGAGGGCGAACGGCTTGGTCAGGTAGTCGTCGGCCCCGGCGTCCAGGCCCTCCACCCGGTCGCCGACCGAGTCGCGGGCGGTCAGCACCAGGATCGGCACGTCGTTGCCGGCGGTGCGCAGCGCGCGGGTGGTCTCGATGCCGTCCAGCCGCGGCATCATCACGTCGATCACCAGCGCGTCGGGCTGGCTGCTGCCGATGCTGGCCAGCGCCTCGGCGCCGTCGGTGGCCAGCGCGACCCGGTAGCCGTTGAACTCCAGGGAGCGCCGCAGCGACTCGCGCACGGCACGGTCGTCGTCCACCACGAGGATCCGCGGCGCCTCGGAGTCCGCACGGGCCTCGCGCGGGCCGGCAGCGGGTCTTGGGCTACTGGGTGGGCTGCTCGTCACGGACCCAGCCTGCCACCTCAGCCTGAACCGCGCCTGAGAGTCCGCCCGTGGCGGGCCGTGGCGGGTCGGTCGGGTTGGGTCAGAGCAGGGAGCGGGCGGCCTGCGCGGCGCGGGCGCCGTACCCACCGCCGAACATCGCGGCGTGGACCAGCAGCGGGAACAGCTGGTGCAGCGCGACCCGGTCCTCCCAGCCCTCGGCGAGCGGGTGCTCCTGCTCGTAGGCGTCGAGCACCCGCTGCAGCTGCGGCAGGCCGAACAGCGCCATCATCGCCAGGTCGGTCTCGCGGTGCCCGCCGTGCGCGGCCGGGTCCACCAGCCAGGCCCGGTCGTCGGCGCCCCACACCACGTTGCCCGACCACAGGTCGCCGTGGAGCAGGGCGGGCGGCTCCTCGGGGCCGGCCAGCGCGGTCAGCCGGCGTACGACGCCCTCGACCGCGTCCGCCTCGTCCGCGCTCACGGCGCCGCGGTCCCGGGCGAGCTTGAGGTAGGGGAGCACCCGCCGGGTGGCGTAGAACTCCGGCCAGGTCGGCGCCGGGCGGTTCGGTAGCGGGAGCGTGCCGATGTAGCCGTTGGCGGGCTGCCCGGCCGCCCCGGTGGCTGACCCGGTGGCTGACCCGGCGGCTGCCCCGGGGCCGTCGAGCGCGCCGAACTGCGCCGCGCCGGCGCGGTGGGTGCGGGCCAGCGCCCGGCCGAACCGCTCGGCTGCCTCCGGGCTCGGCCGGGACGGCTCGATCCAGGACAGGATCAGGCAGTCGGCCTCGACCGCGAGCACCTCGGGCGCCGGTGCCCCGTCGACGGTGTCGGCGGCCTTGCGCAGCGCCTGCAGTCCGGCCGCCTCGATGCGGAAGAAGTCGTCCGGTGCGTGCGCCCGGGTCTTGATCAGCGCGGAGCGACCGTCGGACAGGCGCAGCCGGGTGGCGGTGCAGATGTCCCCGCCGGCGACCGGCGTGGTGGCGGCCACCGCCGTACCGAGCAGGGTCTCCGCCCGGTTCGCGATCGCGCCCATCCGTGCCATCTAGCTTCGCTCCACCTCACGCTCGCTCAGCTCGGTGACCAGGTTGGCCACCGTGCGCTCGACGATGCCCAGCACGGTGTCGAAGCCGTCCTCGCCGCCGAAGTACGGGTCGGGGACCTCGCGGTCACCGGTGGGCATGCCGTCCGCGTCCCGGGGTGCCCGAGGGTCGAAGTCACGAAACATCCGGAGCCGTTCCCGCGCGGCCGGGCTGAGCAGCCGGGTCAGCTCGGCGTGGTTGTCGCCGTCCATCGCCAGGATCAGGTCGGCCTCCTCCAGGCCCGCCGTACCCGTCTCCTGGGCGCGGTGGTCGGAGCCGTCGTAGCCGTGCCGGGCCAGCACAGCGGCGGCGCGGCGGTCCATCGCCTCGCCGATGTGCCAGGTTCCGGTGCCGGCGCTGACCACGTCCACCTGCCCGTCCAGGCCGGCCTCCTCCAGGCGGGTGCGCAGCACCACCTCGGCGATAGGCGAGCGGCAGATGTTGCCCAGGCAGACCAGCGCGACGCGGTAGGTCATCGGGTCAGTCCCCGTCCGGCAGCACGGCCTCGAGGATCCAGCTGGCGATGGTGATGATGATCGAGCCGAGCACCGCCGTACCGAACCCGTCGACCTGGAACGGCACGTCGAGCGCGCCGCAGATCGCGCTGGTCAGCATCAGCAGCAGCGCGTTGATCACCAGTAGCAGCAGGCCCAGGGTGAGGATGATGAAGGGCAGCGAGAGCAGCTTGATCACCGGGCCCAGCACGGCGTTGATCACGCCGAAGATCAGAGCGACGATCAGCAGGGTCAGGATGCGATCGGTGTCGGAGGAGCCGGTCAGCCGCATGCCGTCGAGCAACCACGTCGCCACGGCCAGGGCGCCGGCGTTGACCACCAGCCAGATGAGGAACTTCACGGCACCGATACTGCCAGGTCACGGCGCATGAGGCAGGTGGAGCGCGTCGAGCATCGAGTCCTCGGCGTGCTCGAGGTGGTGCTCGAGCTCCGCGGCCGCCCCCTCGACGTCGTCACGCTCGAGCAGGTTGAGCAGCGCCCGGTGCGAGGCGACCTGGTCGGCGGAGTTGCGTCGGATCCGGTCCACCTTGGCCAGCCCGAGGCGCACCTCCGCGGTCAGCGCGTCGGCCAGCGCGATCAGCCGGGGTGACTCGGTCAGCCCGACGAAGGAGCGGTGGATCGCCAGATGGGCGGCGGTCAGCTCGGCGCGACCGGCGTCGGACTGGACCGCGACGGTGAAGTCGACCAGGGCGCGGCGCACCGCCTCTCGCGACTCCTCGCCCGCGGCGCGCCAGCGGCGTACCCCGGCCACCTCGAGCACCGCACGCGAGCGGCACACGTCGCGCACGTCGCCGGGGGACAGCTCGGTGACGTAGACCCCGCGGTTGGGCGCCCGCGTGGCCACGCCCTCGTTGACCAGCGTCGCCAGCGCCTCGCGGATGGTGGAGCGGGACACCCCCATCGCGTCGGCCAGCGCCACCTCGCGCAGCGGGGTGCCCGGCTCGATGTCGCCGTCGAACAGCGCGCGGCGCAGCTCGTCGGCGACCCGGTCCACGGTCGAGGAGTGCTCGAGGCTGAGCCCTGCGAACGGGCTGGACCTCCCCGGCTCGGCTGCCATGCCTGTGCCTCCCTGACCGTGTCGCCGGCTCCGGCGCCCCCGACCGTCCGTGGCGGCGACGCCGATTGGGGACATTGTCCGACAAGAAGTTGCCAATGCGCATCCCCGGCCGCACAATGGAGGCGTCACGTCGGATTGTCCGACAATCCGTCATTCAGTCATTGCCGTTCAGTCGGGCGCGCAGGTCAAGGGAGGCGAGCATGGGTCAGACGCTGCAGTGGGGCCACCGGTACGCGATGGTGGAGCCGAGCCACTTCCGGGTCGAGTACGCGATCAACCCTTACATGGACGTCACCGACCAGCCCTCCCCGCTGCGCACCCGCGAGCAGTGGGACGCCCTGGT
>DASSVD010000179.1:0-7925 GCA_035706365.1 Nocardioidaceae bacterium | reverse complement strand
GCGGTGCCGCTCGGCCAGTCGGTGTGGTACTCGCTCTACTCCTGGGACGGGCTGTCGGCCGCCCGCTGGGTGGGGCTCGGCAACTACACAGCGCTGCTCACCGACCCGTCGCTGCGCGGGCCGTTCGTGCACGCGCTGGTGCTGCTGGTCTTCTACTCGCTGCTGCCGATCCTGGTCGGCCTGCTGCTCGCCTCGGTGCTCTCCCGGGTGCGGGTGCGCGGGCTGACCTTCTTCCGCACCGTGCTGTTCTTGCCGCAGGTGCTGGCGATGGTCGTGGTCGCCGTGACCTGGCGCTGGATCTACGCCCCGGACGGGCTGCTCAACCAGACGCTTCGCCTGGTCGGGCTGGACGGCCTCACCCGGGCGTGGCTCGGCGACTTCCAGCTGGCCCTGCCCGCGGTCGGACTGGCCGGCACCTGGGTCGGGTTCGGCCTGTGCATGGTGCTGTTCCTCGCCGGCGTGCAGGCGATCCCGGTCGAGCGCTACGAGGCGGCCCGGCTCGACGGCGCCGGCGCGTTCCGCGAGTTCCTCGCCGTCACGCTGCCCGCGCTGCGCCCGCAGGTCGCGGTCGCCGCGACGCTGACCATCGTGGCCGGGCTGCGCAACTTCGACCTGATCTACCTGACCACCTCCGGTGGGCCGGGCACCAGCACGTCCGTGCCGGCCTACGAGGTCTACCACCGCGCGTTCGAGCTGTCCCAGGTCGGCGCCGGCGCGGCCGTGGGGATCACGCTGACGCTGATGATCTTCGTGCTCACCGTGGTCGTGTCCCGGCTCGTCGAGGGGCGCGGATGATCACGTCGCGGTGGGAGCGGGCCGCGGCGTACCTCATCCTCGCGGTGTTCACCGTGCTCGCGCTCGTCCCGGTGATCCAGATCCTGGCCACCGCGCTGTCCAGCCCGACCTCGCTGAGCACCGGGCGACTGGTGCCCGACGGGCTGCACTGGGGCAACTTCGTGGACGCCTGGCAGCGCGGGCACTTCGGTAGCTACATGCGCTCCTCGGCGATCGTCAGCGTCTGCGTCGTGGTGACCGCCGCGGTGGTGTCGACGCTGGCGGCCTACGCCTACGGCACGATGCGGTTCCCGGGCTCGCGAGTGCTGTTCTACGTCTTCGTCCTCGGGCTGACCATCCCCGAGGAGGCGCTGGTAATCCCGCTCTATTACGACTTCCGCGGGCTCGGGCTGACCGACACCTACTGGGCGCTGATCCTGCCGCAGGTCGCCCAGTCGGTGGCGTTCGGCACGTTCTGGATGCGCACCTACTTCGTGAGTACGCCGCAGTCACTGATCGACGCCGGCCGGGTCGACGGCGCCTCGTCGTGGGCGATCCTGTGGCGGATCCTGGTCCCGGCGGGGCGTCCCGCGATCACCACGATGCTGGTGATCACCTTCATGTGGACCTGGAACGAGTTCCTCCTCGCCCTGGTGATGGTGTCCTCGGAGAGCCGGCGCACCGTGCCGCTCGGCCTCGCGTTCTTCCAGGGGCAGCACTCCTCCGACGTGGCCCTGCTGGCCGCGGCGGCGGTGCTGGTCGCCTTGCCGGTGGTGGCGATCTACCTGATCTTCCAGCGCCGGTTCATCGAGGGGATGCTCAGCGGCGCGATCAAGGAGTGACGGGGTCCTCGCGGTGGCGGTGCGTCACAGGCCGACGGTGAGGTTGTCCTGGCTCTGCGGGTCGAACAGGTGCATCCGGCGGGCGTCGACGAAGATCTCGGCCTCCTCGCCCTCGCGGATCCGGCTGCTGGCGTCGAGCGCGACCACCAGCTGGGGGCGCAGCGCCTCCATGTCCAGCTCCTTCTCCAGCTCGGTCAGCCGCTGCTGGATCTCCTCGGGCAGGTCGATCGGCAGATAGCCGTAGGCCTCGTTGCCGAGCCACTCCACGACGTCGACGGTGGCCGAGAACGTGGACCCCGCTTCGCGGCGGTGCGGCTCGATCACCGAGGCGTCGTCGAAGTGCTCGGGCCGGAGGCCGGCGATCAGGAGGCCGCCGGCGGCAGCGCGCTCCTTGACCCGGGCGGCCTTCTCCGCCGGGATGGTGACGGTGCCGAACGGCAGCGACACCTGGTCGCCCTCGACCGAGGCGGGCAGGAAGTTCATCGGCGGGGACCCGATGAATCCGGCGACGAACAGGTTGGCCGGCTGCTCGTAGAGCTCGCGCGGGGTGTCCAGCTGCTGCAGCTCGCCGCGCTTGAGCACCGCGACCCGGTCGCCGAGCGTCATCGCCTCGGTCTGGTCGTGGGTGACGTAGACGGTGGTGATCCCCATCCGGCGCTGCAGCCGGGAGATCTCGGTGCGCATCTGCCCGCGCAGCTTGGCGTCCAGGTTGGACAGCGGCTCGTCGAAGAGGAAGGCCTGCGCGTCGCGCACGATCGCCCGGCCCATCGCCACCCGCTGCCGCTGGCCGCCGGACAGGTTGCCCGGCTTGCGCTGCAGGTGCTCGTCGAGCTCGAGCAGGTCGGCGGCCTCGCGGACCTTGGCGTCGATGGTCTGCTCGTCCATCGAGCGCGACAGCCGCAGCGGGAAGGCGATGTTCTCGTAGACGGTCAGGTGCGGGTAGAGCGCGTAGTTCTGGAAGACCATCGCCAGGTTGCGGTCGCGCGGCGCCTTCTCGTTGACCACGTCGCCGCCGACGACCATCTCTCCCGACGTGATGTCCTCCAGTCCGACGATCATCCGCAGGAGGGTGGACTTCCCGCAGCCGGAAGGCCCCACCAGGATCATGAACTCGCCGTCGTCGACGTCGATGCTCACGTCGTTGACGGCGCGGAACCCGTCGCCGTACTCCTTGACGATGTTCTTCATCTCGATGGTGGCCATGCGGGTCAACCCTTCACTGCGCCGGAGGTCAGTCCGGCCACGATGCGGCGCTGGAACAGCAGGACGATGACGATGACCGGGATGGTGACGATCACCGAGGCGGTCGCCAGCTGGGAGTACGGCGGGTTGAACGGATCCGGTCCGACGAAGAACGACAGCTGCGCCGGGACCGTGCGCGCCGCGGTCGTCGACGTCAGCGAGATCGCCAGCACGAACTCGTTCCAGGCGAAGAAGAAGGTCAGGATCGCCGCGGTGAACACGCCGGGGGCGGCCAGCGGGACGATCACCCTGCGGAAGGCCTGCCACGAGGTGGCGCCGTCGACCCGGCCGGCCTGCTCCATCTCCCAGGGGATCTCCCGGAAGAACGCCGACAGCGTCCAGATCGCCAGCGGCAGGGTGAACGACATGTACGGGATGATCAGGCCCGGCCAGGTGTTGAACAGGCCCACCGCCCGCCACATGTCGAACAGCGGCCCGACCAGCGAGACGACGGGGAACATCGCGATCGCCAGCGCGATGGAAAGCACCCAGCGCTTGCCGCGGAACTCCAGCCGGGCGATCGCGTAGGCGGCGAAGGTCGCGAAGACCACCGCCAGCAGGGTGGCGATCAGGGAGATGCCGAAGGAGTTCAGCAGCGCCCGGGTGAAGTCGGGGTTGGCGATGATGTCGCGGTAGTTCTGCAGCGTCCAGTCCTGAGGCAGGAACTGCGGGCTGCCCACCGTGGTCTCCGAGACCGACTTGAAGGACAGGGAGACGATCCAGGCCACGGGCAGCAGGCACCAGAGCAGGATCACCACGAAGCCGGCCCAGGTGCCGACGTTGCTGCCGCGACGCATCAGGACTCCCCTCGTGCCTGGGCCAGGTCGACCCGGAAGAGCTTGACGATCAGGAACGCCAGGATCAGCACGGCCAGGAACAGCAGCACCGACAGCGCGGAGCCCATTCCCAGCTGGAACTGCTCGATCACCTGGCGGTAGGTGAGGAACGACGTGGACTCGGTGCCCTGGGCACCCTTGGTCATCACGAAGATGTTGTCGAAGATCCGGAACGCGTCCAGCGCCCGGAACAGCACGGCGACCATGATCGCGGCCCGCATGTTCGGCAGGATCACCTTGCGCAGCCGCTGCCACCAGGTGGCCCCGTCGACCTGGGCGGCCTCCAGCATGTCCTCGGAGACCTGGGAGAGCCCGGCCAACAGGAGGAGGGCCATGAACGGCGTGGTCTTCCAGATCTCGGAGACGATGATCGCGAACATCGCCGGCCAGTGCGACCCGAACCAGTTGGTGTCCGCGCTGATCCACGGCAGCCAGGCGAACCAGCCGTTGACGAAGCCGTTGTTCAGGCTGAACGCGAACTGCCAGGCGAACGCCGAGACCACGGTGATGATGCCGTAGGGGATCAGGATCGCGGTGCGCATCAGGCCGCGGGCGACCAGGATCCGGTGCATCACCATCGCGAACGCGAAGCCGATCACCAGCTCCACCGCGACGCTGACCACCATGATCACGACGGTGTTCCACAGGTCGTACCAGAACAGCGAGTCGCCCAGCGCGGTCAGGTAGTTCGACAGTCCGACGAACTCGCGCTCGCCGGGCGTGGTCAGCCGGTAGCGGAACAGCGAGAGGTAGAGCGCCTGCAGCATCGGGTAGGCGGTGACCAGCAGCATCAGGATCACCGCGGGCGCCACCAGCCGGGCGCCGAGGCGGTTCTCCGCGACGGCGCGGTCGCTGGCGGCCTTGCGACGCGCGGCCGGTGGTGCGGGAGCGGCGGTGGTGGTCACAGCAGCGCCTTTCCGTGCAGGACCTGCTCGATGAAGGTGGCCGAGCGGGCGGGCGTGGCGTTGGTGACGCTGCCGGGGGCGTGCCAGGTGCTCTGGATGGCGCTGGAGATGTCGCTCCAGTACGGCGTCACCGACCGGGGCGCGGCCATCTCGAGACTGCGCTGGAACAGCGCCCGCAGCGACTCCGGGTAGGCCTTGCGCAGCGCCGGGTACTCGTAGCCGGCGGGGCTGGCCGGCATGTTGCCGGTGAGCTCGGCGTTGATGCCCTGGCTGGTCGGGGAGGTCATGCAGCGGACCGCCCGCGCGGCCAGGTCGGCGTGGTTGGTGTAGCTGCTGATGCCGATCCCGATCCCGCCGTACGGCGGTCGTGCCGGGTCGTCGGGCACGGTGCGGGGGTAGAGCGTGTAGCCGATGTCGCGGGCGACGTCGGGGGCGTCGGTGTCGTAGTTGTGGAAGATGTAGGTCCAGTTGACCATGAACGCCCCGCGCGGCCCGCCGAACGTGGTGCCGGCGGTGCCCTCGTTGGAGACCGAGAGGTCGGCGGGGGCGGCCGGGGACCTGCTGAGGTCCTCGATCACCCGGGCGGCGTCCTGGCCGGCCGGGGAGTCGATGGAGATGGTCGCGTTCACCCCGCGGCCGGCGTTGGTGACCAGCGACCCGCCGGCCCCGGAGACCAGCGCGTTGATCCAGACCACGTAGCCCTCGTACTTGTTGGCCTGCACCGCCACGGTGCCGTCGTGGTCCGCGGCGGCGGTGATGATCTGGTCCCAGGTGACCGGCTGCGACAGGTCGAGGTCGGTCTTGGCGACGAACGACTTGCGGTACCACAGCACCTGGGTGTTGGACCAGAACGGCGCCGCGACGAGCTGGCCCTTCCAGGTCGCCGCGTCGACGGCGCTGCGGAAGGACTGCTGGCGCAGGGTCTGCTGCAAGGAGGCCGGCAGTGGCGCCAGGTAGCCGGCGTTGGCGAACTCGGCCGTGTAGGGCGGGTCGATGCTCATCAGGTCGATGCTGGTGTCGCCGGCGGCGAGGCGGCGGGCCAGCTGGATCCGCTGCTGCCCGGCGTCGGTGGGCAGCACCTGGGTGTCGATCGTGTACTGGTCGGTGCTGCAGCGCTTGGCGACCGCGTCCTGCCCACCGGTGTCGGGGTTGATGTACCAGGTCAGCGTCGGCGGCCCGGACTCGCTACCGCAGGCGGCGACCAGGCCGGCGAGCGTGACCAGCAGCAGCGCCAGGACGGGCGCGCGGCGCGGGCGTCGTCGACCTGCCAGGTGACGCAGTGCCGTCGCTGCCATCGCCAGACCTCCCGGGACGCTCGGGCCTGATGCTCTCTATCGTCCGCTGTCACGCCGGCGGCGCAAGGGCACGAAAGTGCTAGATGCCCGATAGTGCGGGTGGTGGGGGACCCGGGCGAGACCGGCGGGCTGGGGGTGCCCTGGGGCGGTTGGCGCTACTCCTCCACGATCTTCCAGTAGGAGTCCTTGCGCACGATGCGCCCGTCGTCGGCGAGGTCGAGCAGGTCGCAGCCCCGGACCCTGACCTCCCGCCCGTCGGCGGTGGTCCCGGTGAGCAGCCACCGGGACACGCCGTGCTCGCCGCAGCGCCAGTGCTCGTCGTCGGCGTAGTGCACGTCGGGCAGGCCGCGCAGTCGGGTGGCCAGACCCTCGCGCACCGCAGCACGTCCCTGGTAGCGGGAGCCCCATGGGTGCGGCCCGCGCGGCATCTCCAGGACGCAGTCGTCGGCGAAGCAGTCCATGATCCGGTCGAGGTCGTGCGCGTTGAACGCGTCGAGCAGCTCGGTGAGCACGGTGACGTCGTGAGCGGTCACGGGCTCAGTATGTGACGCCGACCGACCGGGTCGCCAGGGTCGGTCTCGACGGGCTCGACCGGCCGGTGGGTCTCGACGGGCTCGACCGGCTGGTGGGTCTCGCGCGGGCTCGGCCGGCCGGTGGGTCTCGACGGGCTCGACCGGCCGGTGGCGCGCGCGGGGCGACGCGGCGGACATGACGAAAGCCGCAGGCCGGAGACGGACTCTGACCTGCGGCTTCCCGCTGTGGGCAGGGGCGGGGTCGAACCGCCGACCTTCCACTTTTCAGGCGGACGCTCGTACCAACTGAGCTACCTGCCCAAGCGGTAGCACCCTACAACAGCGGCGCGGCCAACCCGGAATCGGCCCGGGCTCGGGCGCCCGGGGCGGTTTACCAGGGTATGCAGGAGATCTGCCACATCCCGTGCGGAGCTCATCGTGGGATGTGCTGGGTCGGCAACAGACCTTGGGGAAGCTGGGGCAGGCGGGGCGGGTCAGGCGCCCGGCGAGAGCACGACCTCGTGGTGGTCGAGGCGGGGGAGCCGGTCGAACCAGGCGTTCTCGCCGGGGCGGCCGAGGTTGACCACCAGCAGCGACTTCAGGGGCCTCCCGGCGAAGAACTCCTCGTCGATGCCGTCCGCGTCGAAGCCGCCCATCGGGCCGGCGGCCAGCCCGGCGGCGCGGACGCCCAACAGGAAGTAGCCGATCTGCAGGGCAGCGTTGAACCGGGCGGTCTGCTCGCGGGCGACCGGGTCGGCGAAGTTGTCCTTGGCGCCGGGGAAGTGGGGGAAGGTGCGCGGCAGGTGCTCGTGGAAGTCGGTGTCGGCGGCGAGCACCGCGACCAGCGGGGCGCTGGCGGTCTTGTCGCGGTTGCCGTCGGCCATGTGCTTGAGCAGTCGGGCACGCGGCTCCTCGTCGCGGACCAGCAGGATGCGCAGTGGCTGGATGTTCATCGCGGTCGGCGCATACTTCACCAGGTCGTAGATAGCGGCCACCTGCTCGTCGGAGACCGGCTCGTCGGTGAAGGTGTTCGCGGTGCGCGCCTCGCGGAACAACAGGTCCTGCGCCTCTGCGGGCAGTGCCAGGTCAGCCAACGGGCCGGGTGCCGTTTCGGCCGGTGCGGTGGACGGGGTCGGGGCGGGGGATCCGAGTTCGCTCATGTCCGGCCTCAGCAACAATTGAGCGTTCAACATTCCCGAACGTGGCCGTGTGGAGTGTCACAGCCGGGGGTCTCGACGGGGCTCGACCGGCCGAGGGTCTCGACGGGGCTCGACCGGCCGGGGGGTCTCGACGGTGCTCGACCGGCCGAAAAGGAATCGGCCTCTGGTCTGCGTTTCCGCAGACCAGAGGCCGTTCGCTGGTGGCGACCCCGACGGGACTCGAACCCGCGGCCTCCGCCGTGACAGGGCGGCGCGCTACCAAACTGCGCTACGGGGCCTGGCTGTGTAGTTGTGCTGTCGTGCTGCGGCAGCCCGACGCCTTCGCGTCCGACCGCGAGCGGAATGCTAGCCCAGATCCG
>DASSVD010000178.1:0-8245 GCA_035706365.1 Nocardioidaceae bacterium | reverse complement strand
GTCCGGCTGCGCGACGCCCTCCGCTGATCCGCGGGGCGCTGGTGAGCCGGGGCGGAAGCCGGCACTGAGTCCGGCCAGGAGCCGCCGGTGAGGCGGGTCAGGAGCCGCCGGTGAGCCGGGCGGCGACGTTGTCGGGCATCGGCTCGTAGCGGGCGAAGGAGCGGGTGAAGGTGGCCGCGCCGTGGGAGAAGGAGCGCAGGTCGATGGCGTAGCGCTGGATCTCCACCTGCGGCACCTCGGCGCGCACCAGGGTGCGGTCCGGGCCGACCGGCTCGCTTCCCAGCACCCGCCCGCGGCGCCCGGACAGGTCGCTCATCACCGTGCCGACCAGGTCGTCGGGGACCAGCACCGCCAGCTCGTCGACCGGTTCGAGCAGGTTGAGCCGGGCCGCGTCGGCCGCCTCGCGCAGCGCGAGCGCCCCCGCGGTCTGGAAGGCCATGTCGGAGGAGTCGACGCTGTGCGCCTTGCCGTCCACGAGGGTGACCCGGATGTCCACGACCGGGTAGCCGGCGCGCACGCCGCGCTCCATCTGGGCGCGCACCCCCTTCTCGACGCTCGGGATGAAGGAACGGGGTACGGCGCCGCCGACCACCTTGTCGACGAACTCGAAGCCGCCCCCCGCCTGCAGCGGCTGCACCTCGAGGTCGCAGACGGCGTACTGGCCGTGCCCGCCGGACTGCTTCACGTGACGGCCGTGGCCCTTGGCGGGCCCGGCGAAGGTCTCCCGCAGCGGGACCCGCAGCTCGACCTGGTCGACGGTGGCGCCATAACGGTGGGCCAGCCGGTCCAGGGCGACGTCGGCGTGCGCCTCCCCCATGCACCACAGCACGATCTGGTGGGTCTCGGCGTTGTGCTCGATGCGCAGCGACGGGTCCTCGGCGGCCAGCCGGGCCAGGCCCTGCGACAGCTTGTCCTCGTCGGCCTTCGTGTGCGCCTCGATCGCGAGCGGCAGCAGCGGCTCGGGCATGCTCCACGGCCGGAGCACCAGCGGCGTGTCCTTGTCCGAGAGGGTGTCTCCGGTCTCCGCGCGGCTCAGCCGCCCGATCGCACACAGGTCCCCGGCGACGACGAGGTCGACCGGGCGTTGCGCCTTGCCCAGCGGGCAGGACAGGCTGCCGATCCGCTCGTCCTCGTCGTGGTCCTCGTGGGTCTCGTCGGGCCCGAAGAACGAGCCGACGTGTCCCGACACGTGCACCGTCGCGTCGGGTCGGATCGTCCCGGAGAACACCCGCACCAGGCTGAGCCGGCCGACGTACGGGTCCGAGGCGGTCTTGACCACCTCGGCGACGAGCGGCCCGTCGGGGTCGCAGGCCAGCTCGGGGCCGCGCTTGCCCTCCGGGGTGAACACCTCGGGCAGCGCGTGCTCGGGCGGCGAGGGGAAGCCGGCGACCACCAGGTCGAGCAGCTCGGCGGTTCCGACCCCGGTGCCCGAGCAGACCGGCACCACAGGAAAGAAAGAACCCCGAGCGACCGCCCGCTCGAGGTCCGTCACCAGCATCGACCGGTCGACTGCTTCACCGGCCAGGTAGCGCTCCATCAGCGACTCGTCCTCGGACTCCTCGATCACCCCCTCGATCAGCGCACCGCGCTGCTCCTCGTGGGCCGGGTCGTCGCCGGTGAGCAGCCCGACGAGCCGGTCGCCCTCGTGCAGGTAGACCGGCAGCACCCGCTCGCCGAACGCCTCGCGTGCCTGCGCGACGACTCCGGCGACGTCGGCACGCGCATGGTCAAGCTTGGTCACCACGACCACCCGCGGCATCGACACCTCGGCACACTCGCGCCACAGCGTCCGGGTGGGCTCGTCGACGCCCTCGTTGGCGGCGACCACGAACATCGCGCAGTCCGCCGCGCGCAGCCCGGCCCGCACCTCGCCGACGAAGTCCGCGTAGCCGGGCGTGTCCAGCAGGTTGACCTTCACCCCCTCGTGCACCAGCGGGGCGAGCGCGAGGCCGACCGATCGGTGCTGGCGCACCTCGGCCTCGTCGAAGTCGCTGACCGTGGAGCCCTCCTCCACGCTGCCGGCCCGGTTGAGCACGCCCGCGGCGACCAGCAGCGCCTCCACGAGGGTGGTCTTGCCCGACCCGGCCGGGCCGACCAGGACCACGTTGCGGAGGGCGGCGGGGTCGGTGGCCGCCGGTACGCCGTTGCTCTGCTGGGTCGCGGTCGATCTGCTCGACACAGGCCGCCTCCTCGGGTCGCCGGGGATCTCACTGTTCCGCGAAGTGACCGGCAGCACAAGAGGCCCGAGAGTGGCACTAGCACCCCCGCTGTCGGCCACGTCACGGCGACTCGCGACAATGCTGAGCATGCGCTTGGACCATCTGTCGTACGCAGCAGGCCCGGACGGACTGGCGGGCACCGCTCGCCGCATCGGTGAGCTCCTGGGGGAAGAATTCGTCGACGGGGGCATCCACCCCCGGTTCGGCACACGCAACGTGGTGCTGCCGCTGAGCACCGGCACCTACGTGGAGGTGGTCGAGGTGCTCGACCACCCTGCGTCGGACAAGGCGCCGTTCGGCCAGGCGGTTCGGGCCCGGTCCGAGCTCGGCGGCGGCTGGATGGGCTGGGTCGTCGCCGTCGACGACATCGCGCCGATCGAGCAGCGGTTGGGCCGCGAGGCGGTCAACGGCAACCGGCACCGGCCCGACGGCTTCGAGCTGCGCTGGCAGCAGATCGGCGTCAAGGGGCTGCAGTCCGACCCTCAGCTGCCGTTCTTCGTGCAGTGGCGGTCCCCCGCCGAGCAGCACCCCAGCGCCGGCTCCAGCGGCAAGACCCACCTGCACTGCCTGGAGATCGCCGGTGACCCCGGCCGGGTCAGCGACTGGCTCGGGATGCCGGTCGAGGCGCCGCTCGAGGACGTCAAGGTGGAGTGGATCGCCCCGCACGGCACCCCGGGCGTGGTGGCCGCGCAGTTCGAGACCCCCCACGGGCTGGTGCGCATCTGAGCGGCGGCGCCACCGCGCGCGGCGCGGTGCCGAGCCCGAACATCTGGGAGCACCCCGCCACCTACGAGCTGGAGAACCGCAGCGTCGACCGCGAGCAGCGGATCGAGGCCGCTCTGCGCGAGGTGCTCGACTGGACCGGCCGCACCGTGCTCGACCTCGGCTGCGGGACCGGGTTCCACCTGCCCCGCTTCGCCGTCGACGCGGCGCAGGTGATCGGCGTCGAGCCGCACCGGGACCTGCTGGCGCTGGCCGCGCGGCGCACCCGACGGCTGGACAACGTCCGGCTGCGGCACGGCAGCGCCCAGGCGATCCCGCTGCCCGACGCGTCGGTGGACCTCGTGCAGGCGCGCTGGGCCTACTTCTTCGGGCCCGGGTGCGAGCCCGGGCTGCGCGAGCTGGACCGGGTGGTACGCCGCGGCGGCGCGGCCTGCGTGGTCGACATCGACGCCGGCCGGGGCGGCTTCGCCCGATGGTTCCGGGAGGGGTTCCCGGGTGTCGACCCCGCGGCGGTGGAACGGTTCTGGTCCACCCGAGGCTGGACGCGGCGCTCGCTGGACATCACCTGGACCTTCGAGACCCGCGCGGACCTGGAGGCGGTCGTGCGCATCGAGCTGCCGGCCCGGACCGCGGACCGGATGCTGGCCGCCCACGAAGGGCTCACGGTGGACTACCCGGTCAGCCTGTGGTGGCGTCGTCGGTGAGGAACCGGGCGCGGACGCCCGCGACGTGGCTGTCCCGGCTGGTGCCGCCCCATCGCTGACGGTCGTGGTCGGTGAACGGCCGCAGGATCTCGTCGAGCTCGTCGACCGCTCCGGTCAGCGTGCGCCGCCACTGGTCGTCGGCCGGCGCCGGCAGCGCGATGAGCGCGTCGATCTGCGACATCAACGCGGCCTTCTCCACCATCGCCTCCGGGATGACCTCCCGCAGGCACACGCCGTAGTCGCCGCTCAGGTAGCCGCGCCAGTCCTCCTCCGGGTCGACGCCGGGCAGCCCCAGCGCGTTGGTCGCGGCCCGGTGCTGCTGCACGAAGTGGTCGTGCAGCCCGTCGACTCCCCCGGCGGCGTCGACCGGGGCGAAGTAGTCCGGCCAGAACATCTCGCGGCCGTCGGGCAGCACGTAGGCCGGCCCGGGCAGCTGCCCGGCCGCGACGAGGCGGCGTACCTGCTCGGGGTCGCGGGGCTCGCCCGATCGCTGCGCACACAGCTGCTCGAGGGTGGCGTACTCCGCCTCCACGTAGGCCTGGTCCTCGGGGCTGAACCCGGGCGTCGAGGGGTCGCTCTGCTGGTCCATGCGGGCGACACTACGGGCCGGCGCCGACAGTTTCGAAGCCAGGTCAGCTGCTGTTGCGCACGCTCAAGGTGGGGGTGAGCAGGCGGCCGCGCTCGGTGACCTCCCGGTGGCCGAGCAGCTCGCCGAGCACGTCGATGATCTCCTGCGCGACGGCCTCCAGCGGCTGGCGCACCGAGGTCAGCCCCGGCGGGACCACCTGGGCCGCGATCGAGTCGTCGAACCCGGTCACCGCGACGTCGCGGCCGGGCACGCGCCCGGTCTCGGCGAGCGCGTGCAGCACGCCCATCGCCAGGGTGTCGCTGGCGCAGACGATGGCGGTGGGCTGCTCGCTGTCCAGCAGCGCCAGCGCGGCCCGGCGACCGAAGTCGAGGGTGTCGTCGCCGCGGGCGGACAGTCGCGTGGTGGACAGCCCGTGGGCGTGCAGCGTGTCGTGCCAGCCGCTGCGCCGGTCCTCGCCGATGTGTGAGCCCTTGTGCCAGCCGATCCAGGCGACCCTTTCGTGCCCGCGCGCGAGGAGGTGCTCGACGGCGAGCACCACGCCGGCCCGGCCGTCGACGTCGACCCAGGGATGCTCGGCGACCGGCTCGCGCCAGGGGCGCCCGAACGCGACGAACGGCGCGCCGCGTTGGGCCAGCAGCCCCGCCTGCGGGTTGCCGCGGTAGGTGTCGGTGACCACGAAGGCGTCGACCGCGGTCGAGCGGAGCAGGTCGTCGTACCCGGCCAGCGGGTCGCTCGCCTCGCCACCGGAGAACAGCAGCACGTGGTAGCCGGCGTCGTTGGAGCTCTCCACCAGCGAGTGCAGGAACCGGTCCATCAGCGCGTTGGCGGTGCCCTCGCTGGCCGGCTCCACCCGCAGCCCGATCAGCTGGGAGGCGCGGGTGCGCAGCTGCCGGGCTGCCCGGTTCGGCGAGTAGCCCAGCTCGTCGATCGCGCTCTGCACCCGGGCCAGGGTCTCCGGCCGCAGCAGGTGCGGGCTGTTCAGCGCGTTGGAGACGGTCTGCCGGGAGACTCCCGCGGTCTGGGCGACGGTGGCCAGGGTCGGCGCGCGGCCGGTACGTCGCGCCATCTGCGTCACCCCCGTCCGCGTCGGCGAGTCGTCTCGGTCGTTCCGGTCGTCCCAGGCTCCGGCGGGAGCGGGCCGCGGTGGCCGGCGTACTGGATCGATCCAAGTCGGCTCGGACGCATGATGACCCGGCGCGCGAGGCGCGTCAACCGGAACTGTCGGCGGGGTGCCCTACGGTCGTCGTCATGAGTCAGAAGGCGAGCAGGCAGCGCACGACCTACCGGTGCGGCGAGTGCGGCTGGGAGACCGGCAAGTGGGTGGGCCGCTGCGGCGAGTGCCAGGCGTGGGGCACCGTCGCCGAGGCCGGCGGGCCGCCGAAGGGGCGCACCTCGCCGGGCCCGGTGACCGCGCCGGCCATCCCGATCGGGCAGGTGCCGATCGAGGAGACCCGTGCGTCGGCCAGCGGCGTGCCCGAGCTGGACCGCGTTCTCGGCGGCGGCATCGTGCCCGGAGCGGCGCTGCTGCTCGCCGGCGAGCCCGGGGTGGGCAAGTCCACCTTGCTGCTGGAGGTCGCCGCGCAGAGCGCCCGGGCGGGCACGCGCGCGCTCTACGTCACCGGCGAGGAGTCGGCGGCCCAGGTGCGGTTGCGCGCCGACCGCACCCGCGGCGTGCACCACGAGCTGTTCCTGGCTGCCGAGACCGACCTGGGCGCGGTGCTCAGCCACATCGACTCGGTGCAGCCGCAGCTGCTCGTGGTCGACTCCGTGCAGACCATCTCCGCCGGCGACGTCGACGGGGTGCCGGGCGGTGTCACCCAGGTCAAGGAGGTCGCCGCCGCCCTGATCAAGGTCGCCAAGAGCCGCAACATCGCCACCGTGCTGGTCGGCCACGTCACCAAGGACGGCGCCATCGCCGGGCCGCGGGTGCTCGAGCACCTGGTCGACGTGGTGCTGCACTTCGAGGGCGAGCGCAGCTCCCGGCTGCGGATGGTGCGCGCGGTGAAGAACCGCTTCGGCCCGGTCGACGAGGTCGGCTGCTTCGACCTGTCCGGTGACGGGATCGTCGCGGTCTCCGACCCCACCGGGCTGTTCGTGACCCGGCACCACACGCCGGTGCCGGGCACCTGTGTCTCGGTGACCATGGAGGGCAGGCGCCCGCTGCTGGCGGAGGTGCAGGCCCTCGTGGCGCTCGCCGCCGCCGAGCGGCCCCGGCGCACCACCTCGGGGATGGACACCACGCGTACGGCGATGCTCGTAGCCGTGCTGCAGCAGCGCGCGGGGATCCGGCTGCACAACCACGACGTGTTCATGTCCACCGTGGGCGGGGCCAAGGTCACCGACAGCTCGGTCGACCTCGCCTCGGCGATCGCGATGGCGTCCTCGCTGAAGAACAAGCCGGTCCCCACCGACCTGGTGGCGATCGGCGAGATCGGGCTGTCCGGGGAGCTGCGCCGCGTCCGCGACCTGCCCCACCGGCTGGCCGAGGCCGCCCGGCTGGGCTTCACCTCCGCGATCGTCCCGGCCGACGCCGACCACGCCGGCGGTGCGGTGCGCCGGGTGGACCAGATGCAGGTGGTCGCCGTGCCGCACCTCGACGCCGCGCTGCGGGTGCTCAACCTCGCCCGTCAGGAGACGGATCCGGTGTTCCGCGCGCACCGTCCCGACGCCGACCAGGGGCGGCCGCAGCTGGGGCTCGCGCCGTAGCGCGGGCGGGCCGTGTCGCGCGCGGCGGTCGCGTCGCGCGCGGCGGTCGCGCCGCGCGAGTCGGCGTCGTACCGGCGACTAGACTGACCGGCAACATCGGGCGGCGACGGCCGATGACCAGACATCCGGTACGTGGGGAGCACTGTGGTCGGCACTGAGCGCTCGGACGAAGAGCTGCGCCTGCGCACGGTGCTGGCCGGGATCGCCCCCGGGACGTCCCTGCGCGACGGCCTCGAGCGGATCCTGCGCGGGCGCACCGGCGCGCTGATCGTGCTGGGCAGCGACAAGACCGTGGAGTCGATCTCGACCGGCGGTTTCACCCTCGACGTACCGTTCACCGCCACCGGGCTGCGCGAGCTGGCCAAGATGGACGGCGCGATCATCTTGGACAAGGACGCCTCGCGGATCCAGCGCGCGGCCGTGCACCTGATGCCCGACCCGTCGATCTACAGCGAGGAGACCGGGACCCGGCACCGCACCGCCGACCGGGTGGCCCGGCAGACCGGCTTCCCGGTGATCTCGGTGTCGCAGTCGATGCAGATCATCGCCGCCTACGTCGGCGGCACCCGCTACGTGCTCGAGGACTCCGGGGCGATCCTGTCCCGGGCGAATCAGGCGTTGGCCACCCTCGAGCGCTACAAGCTCCGGCTGGACGAGGTGTCCTCGACGCTGTCCGCGCTGGAGATCGAGGACCTGGTCACCGTGCGTGACGTGGCGGTGGTCGCCCAGCGCCTGGAGATGGTCACCCGGATCGCCCGGGAGATCGAGGACTACGTCCTGGAGCTGGGCAGCGACGGCCGGCTGCTCTCGCTGCAGCTCGACGAGCTGGTCACCGGTGTCGACCTGGAGCGCGAGCTGGTGATCCGCGACTACCTGCCCACCGGGCGCCGCAGCCGCACCGCCGACGACGTGCTGGCCTCGCTGGAGGCACTCAGCGGCGCCGACCTGGTCGACGTCGCCGCGGTCGCGCGGGCGCTCGGGCTCGGCGCCAACGAGCACCTCGACGGGGCCGCGACACCCCGTGGGTACCGGTTGCTCGCGAAGGTCCCCCGGCTGCCCGGCACGGTCGTCGAGCGGCTCGTGGAGCACTTCGGCAGCCTCCAGAAGCTGCTCTCGGCCAGCATCGAGGACCTGCAGACAGTCGACGGCGTCGGCGAACTGCGCGCACGCAGCGTGCGCGAGGGGCTCTCCCGGCTGGCCGAGTCGAGCATTCTCGAGCGCTACGTCTGAGGCCGGTCGCGAGGGCCGATTGTCAGTCCTGAGCCGAGGACTCGCCGTCGCTCGCGGCCGCGTCGTTCTGCTCG
>DASSVD010000177.1:0-10570 GCA_035706365.1 Nocardioidaceae bacterium | reverse complement strand
TCGCGTCGTGCAGGAACGTCACGTCACCGACCAGCGCGAACGCCCGGCTCGAGTGGTCCCGGCCCAGCGCGGCCCCGATCGCCGAGGACAGGGTCCCGTCGATGCCGGCCAGCCCGCGGTTGGCGACCACCAGCCGGCGCTCCCCGACCGGGTAGCGCGGCACCATCAGGTCCAGGTCGCGCACCGGGTTGGAGGCGCCGACGAACAGCAGCCCGCGTGCCGGCAGCGCGCGGCTGACCGCGCCCGCCACGTCGTGCGGCGCCAGGCCGTCGCGCTTCTCCAGCAGCCGGTCGAGCGCCTCCCCCACCGCGGCGTCTCGCTCCTGCCATGCCTCGAGCCAGCTGCGGTCGTCCGCCCCGGCCGCGCGGGGATGCTCCACCACGCGGGAGACCCGGTGACCGGCGTCGGTCCAGCCGGTGGGCCCGGCCGCGGCGACCACCTCCACGTCCGGGCGCGCCAGGAGCCGGCTCACCGGCCGGGACAGCGTGGGATGTCCGCAGACGACGACCCGCTCGACCCGGTCGGCCAGGTCCGGGTAGGCGAGCAGCAGGCGGTAGGTCCGGATCGCGTTCGGGCCGGTGCGCGACCCGCTGCTCGGCTCGGCCAGCAGCGGCCAGCCGGCCTGCTCTGCCAGGATCCGCGCCGGAGGGCCGGCGTCGTCGCCGGCCACGACCACGGTGCGCGGGCCGAGCGGCAGCGTGGTCCCGGGGCCGTCGGCGGGCCTGACCACGTCGGTCCACGCCGCCCCGTCGGGCCGTCCGTCGACCGGGCTGCTCCACCCCGCGTCGGCGTCGGGCGTCATCGGCTCGGCGAGCTGGACGTTGAGGTGCACCGGCCCCGCGGCGGCCGGCGTACTCCCGGAGGCGGTGGCGACCAGCCGCGCCACCAGCGAGCGCCATGCCGGCACCTGGCCGGCCTCGCTGGGACCGCCGGCCGTCGGCGCCGGCAGGTCGGCGAAGGCGCGCACCGCATCCCCGAACAGCTTGACCTGGTCGGTGGTCTGGTTGGCGCCGGTGCCGCGCAGATGCGCGGGCCGGTCGGCCGAGACCACCAGCAGCGGCAGGCCGGCGTGCGACGCCTCGAGGACCGCCGGGTGCAGGTTGGCCACGGCGGTGCCCGACGTGGTCACCACGGGCACCGGCCGGCGCGAGGTGCGCGCCAACCCGAGCGCCAGGAAGCCGGCGGTGCGCTCGTCCACGCGCACGTGCAGCCGCAACGCGCCCTGCTCGGCCGCGCGGTGCGCCGCGAACGCCAGCGCCGCCGACCGCGACCCCGGCGCCAGCACCAGGTCCCGCACGCCGCAACGCACCAGCTCGTCGACCAGCACGCGGCTCAGCGCGGTGGCCGGGTTCCTCGGGTGGCTCACGTCGGCTGATCCTGCCCGAGAGCCGCCACCTCGGCCAGTCTCCGCGCCCAGAAGGCGGCGCGCTCCTCGGTCGCAGCAGTACGCCGCAGCGCCTGCGGGTCCACGTCCGGGCGGCCCACCGGGAGCGTCCCGTCGACCGGGAGCAGCGGCGCGGCGGCCACGTCGTCGGTGAGCAGCTGCACCGTGGCCAGCCCGCACGCGTAGGGCAGCTCCGGCAGCGCCGCCGCCAGGGCCACCCCCGCGGCGATGCCCACCGACGTCTCCAGCGCGGAGGAGACCACCACCGGCAGGCCGATGTCCTCCGCGATCCGCAGGCAGGCGCGCACCCCGCCCAGCGGCTGCACCTTGAGCACCGCGACGTCGGCCGCCTCCAGGTCGCGCACCCGGTAGGGGTCCTCGGCGCGGCGGATCGACTCGTCGGCGGCGACCGGTACCTCCACCGCCCGGCGGACCGCGGCGAGCTCCTCGACCGTGGCGCACGGCTGCTCGACGTACTCCAGCCCGCCTGCGGCCCGGTCCAGCAGCCGGATCGCGGCGACCGCCTCGTCCACGCTCCACCCGCCGTTCGCGTCGATCCGGACCCGGCCGCTCGGCCCGAGCGCGGCGCGCACCGCCTCCAACCGCGCCTGCTCGGCCGCCCGGTCCTGTCCCGGCTCGGCCACCTTGACCTTGGCGGTCCGGCACCCCGCGCTCGCCGCCACGATCGCGGCCGCGCGCTCCGGCCGGACCGCCGGCACGGTGACGTTGACCGGGATCCGGGTGCGCCGCGGCTCCGGCCAGCCGGTGTCGGCCGCCTCGCGGGCGGCGGCCAGCCAGGGCCGGGCCACCGTGGCGTCGTAGTCCAGGAACGGGCTGAACTCGCCCCACCCCGCGTCGCCGCGCAGCAGGACGCCCTCGCGGGTGGTGATGCCGCGGAACCGGGTGGTCATCGCGATCGAGTAGGTGTGCGGCACGGGGTGTGCTGCCGGCTCCGCGTCAGCCATCGGTGCGGCCGTCCGCGGCGTCGGCGGCCGCGGCGTCGGCGGCGTCGGCGGCCTCATCTGCGTCGGCGGCGATCTGCTCGACGGCACGGCGGTCCACCTTGCCGTTGCCGAGCAGCGGCAGCGACGCGGCGGGCACCACCGCCCGCGGCGCCCAGGTCCGCGGCAGGGTCTCGGCAGCGAAGTCGCGCAGCGCCTCCAGCGGGGGTACGCCGCTGTCGCGCGGCACCACCACCGCGACCACCCGCTGCCCCCACTCCTCGTCCGGCACGCCGACCACCTCGACCGAGGCCAGGTCCGGGTGCTCGGCCAGGCGGGCGGCCACCGCCTGGGTCGGCACGTTCACCCCGCCGGAGATCACCAGGTCGTCGACCCGGCCCAGCACCTGCAGCCGCCCGTCGTCGTCGAGCCGGCCCGTGTCGGAGGTGAGGAACCATCCCTCGCGCAGCACCTGCGCGGTCAGGTCCGGCCGGCCGGCGTACCCCTCGAACAGCACCGGACCGCTCACCCGGACCCGCCCGTCGTCGCCGATCGCGACGGCCACCCCGTCCAGCGGGACGCCGTCGTAGACGCAGCCGCCGCAGGTCTCGCTCATGCCGTAGGTGGCGACCACGCGCACCCCGGCTGCGGAGGCCGCCTCGCGCAGCGACGGGTCGAGCCGGGCGCCGCCGACCAGCACGGTGTCGAAGCCGCGCAGAGCTTCGGCGGTGGCGTCGTCGGCGAGCATCCGGTGCAGCTGGGTGGGCACCACCGAGACGTAGCGGCGCGGGCCGCTCATCGCCCGCGCCGCCGTCACGAAGTCGGGGTGCTCGTCCTCGATCACCGGCTCGGTGCCGGCCAGGACCGAGCGGAACAGCACCTGCACGCCGGCGACGTAGCTGCTGGGCAGGTTCAGCAGCCACTGGCCGGGCCCGCCGAGGCGGCGCTCGGTGGCGCGGGCCGAGGCGCGCATCGCCGCGCGGGACAGCACCACCTGCTTGGGCTCCCCGGTCGACCCGGAGGTGGCGATCAGCAGCGGCTCCGGCTCCTCGGGGGCGGCCTGCCACGCGCTGAGCAGGGCGAGCACGTCGCGCGCGGAGCCGTGCACCGGGCGCAGCCCGGCACTTCCCAGGCCGGCGCTCCCCGCGGCGGGGGCGGGCTCGGCGACGTGACCGGCGGCGCGGTCGGGAGGGGACGTGCTCACGAGCACCCACGGTATGCCTGAGAGAATCCCGGATCATGGCAACCCCCGCGCAGTGGCTGGAGGGTGCGCGCCCGCGCACGCTGCCGGCGGCCGTCTCCCCCGTCCTGGCCGGCACCGGCGTCGCCGCGTACCTCGACCAGGCGGTCTGGTGGAAGGCGCTGCTCGCCCTCGTCGTCGCGCTCGCGCTGCAGGTCGGTGTCAACTACGCCAACGACTACTCCGACGGCGTGCGCGGCACCGACGCCGACCGGGTCGGGCCGCTGCGGCTGGTCGGCTCCGGCGCGGCGCGGCCCGCGACGGTGAAGGCGGCCGCGTTCGCCAGCTTCGGGATCGCCGCCGTGGTCGGCCTGGTGCTGGCCGTGACCACCGCGTGGTGGCTGGTCGCGGTCGGTCTGGCCTGCATCGTCGCGGCCTGGTTCTACACCGGCGGCTCGCGGCCGTACGGCTACCGCGGACTCGGCGAGGTGATGGTGTTCGTCTTCTTCGGCCTGGTGGCGGTGGGCGGCACGACGTACGTGCAGACCGAGAGCCTCGCGGCCGGGTCGCTGCTGCCCTCGGCGTACGCCGCGGTCGGCGTGGGGGCACTCGCCTGCGCCATCCTGGTCGCCAACAACCTGCGCGACATCCCGACCGACCGGGCCGCGGGCAAGCGGACCCTGGCCGTGGTGCTCGACACCGACCGCACGCGCGCGCTCTACGCCCTGCTGCTCGCGCTCGCGGTCGTGGCGCTGGTGGCGCTCGCCCTGGCCACCTCCGCCGCGGCGCTGCTGGGGCTGGTGTTCCTGGTCCCGGCGGTCCCGGCGCTGCGCACGGTGACCGGCGGGGCGACGGGACGGGAGCTGATCCCGGTGCTGCAGCGCACCGGCACCGCCGAGCTGCTCTACGCGGCCGGGGCGTTCGTCGGGCTGCTGGTGGGGTGAGCCCTCAGCGCGGCGGAGTCGCCACGAAGATGCAGAACGGGTGCCCGGACAGGTCGGCGAAGACGTAGAGCGGCTCCTCCTCGTCGTCGCTACGGTCCAGCAGCACCTCAGCGCCGAGCGCCTGGGCACGGTCGCGCTGCACGAACAGCGCGTCGATGTCGGGCACGGTCAGGTCCAGGTGCAGCTGCATCGGCACCTCCGCGGTCGGCCACGTGGTGCGCGGCAGCCGGTCCACCTCCTGGAAGGCCAGCTTGCGCACCCCGGCCGCGTCGGTGAGCACCAGCCAGTCGGCGTCGTCGCGGCCACCGTCGGTCGGCGGCTCGTCGCCCGGGCGGTACCGCAGGCCGAGCAGCCGCCGGTAGAACTCGGCGAGCTCGCGGGGCCGGGTGGTGTCCAGCACGGTGTGCAGCAGCCGCGGGTAGGCGGCCCCGCCCTGGTCGTCGTCGGACCGGTCGTCGCTCACGCGCTCTCCTCGGGGGTCGGGCCGCGCGGTAGGTTCTGCAGGTTTTCGGGCCTCGGAACCTGCGGAACCTACCGTTCGCGGGTCACTCGCGTGGGATCACCTTATGGGTTCCGTCACACCAGGGCAGCCGTTGCGACTTCTCGCACGCGCAGACCGCGACCACCGGGCGGGTGACCGGGTGCGCCACGCCGTCCAGGTCGCGCACGGCGTCGGCGCCGCGGACCAGCAGTGGCCCGCGCGGACAGGGGGTCACCTCGACGTCACGGCCGGAGGCCTGGATCCGCCCGCCGAGGGGGTCCTGGGCACGACCGGGCAGCGCGCGCACCACGCCCGTCACGACGCCACCGGCCGGCTCGCCGCGGTGGGCCGCCCGCCCGGGACCTCGCGCAGGCTGCTGCGCCCCTCCTGCCACGCCGTGAGCAGCTGGTCGGCCGCGAGCGCGTCGAGGTGCAGGCAGGTGGCGGCACCGAGGAGTACGTCGGGCTCGAGCGACGGGTCCTGGTCGACCAGGCCGCCGCAGATCAGTCGCAGCGCGAGCTGCTCGTGCACCGCATCGGCCTCCACGTGCTCGTCGAAGTACGCCGCGGCCTCCTCGGCCAGCCCCACCCGCCGGATCCCGGCCGCGATCCGGCGACTCGGCAGCGAGCTGGTCGCCTCGAACGCCCCCAGATGACCCACCGCCGCCCCGCGCAGCCGGCGGTGCAGGCCGAACAGGCTCATCGCGTTGTTCACCGCGAGGGTGATGGCTGGGACCCGGTCGAGGTACGCGCCGTAGGAGCGGTCCAGCCCGCAGGCCTCCAGCGCGTCGCCGTACAACGTGGCGTGGATCCGCTCCGCGTGACCGTCGCCGTACTCGTCGTACTGCAGCTCGACCAGCGCCGCCTTGGGCACCCCGTCGAGGCGCGGGATGACGAACGAGGAGGGGTCGGACTCCTTGAGCTGGTAGATGCTGCGCTGCACCAGGAACTCGGTCAGCTGCTCCGCCGTCGCGCTGCGGTGCAGGTACCCGGCCAGCGCGGGCCCGTCGAAGCTGCCGGTCAGCGCGAACAGCCGCTCGGCGAGGTCGTCGCCCTCCTCGGTCCCCGCACGGCCGACCGTCTGCGCGGTCAGGTCGCGCAGCGACTGCTCGAACACCCGCTCGCAGGCGCCTCGCACCCGGATCAGCTCGGGGTCCCACTCGCGGGCCGGGTCGACGTCGTCGAAGCCGCGGTAGTGCAGCTCGTAGAGCACCCACAGCGCGAGCTGCAGGTCGTCGTCGACGAGCGGGTCCGCCAGGTCACGCACTGCGGCGTCCGGGTCGGCCAGGACCGGCGCGCGGGTCGGCGCGGACGCCAGCGCTTCGATGACGGCCCGGCTCAGGGGGCCGCGGGGCAGGGGCAGCTGCATGACTCTCCTCCACCGGTTCCACCAGTGACTCGGGTGCGCCCGTGTACCCCACCAGTCTCCGCGCATGCGAGGCGAGGACCGGTCCAGACGACCGGTCGCGCCTCAGCTGCTGGGTTCGACCCAGTCGCCGGTCTCCGCGAAGCGGGTCAGCGTCTGCCGGTACGGGGTGATGTCGATGCCCTGCGCCGCCAGCCACGCGTCGTCATAGTAGGTGTGGCCGTAGCGCTCGCCGCCGTCGCAGAGCAGGGTGACCACGCTCCCCGGCGTACCCTCGGCCCGCATCTGCGCGACCAGCCGCAGCGCCCCCCACAACGCGGTGCCGGTGGAGCCGCCGACCAGGCGGCCGGTCACCTCGCTGCACCAGCGGGCGGCGGCGATCGAGGCGGCGTCGGGTACGGCGATCATCGCGTCCACCACCGCGGGCAGGAACGACGGCTCCACCCGGGGGCGCCCGATCCCCTCGATCCGCGAGCCGGCCGCGGTGTGCGCCGAGTCGCTCTGGGACCAGCCCTCGAAGAACGCGGAGTTCTCCGGGTCCACGACGCACAGGCGGGTGTCGTGGCGCCGGTAGCGGATGAAGCGGCCGATCGTCGCCGACGTGCCGCCGGTGCCGGCGCCGACCACGACCCACCGCGGGACCGGGTGCCGCTCCAGGGCCAGCTGCTCGAAGATCGACTCGGCGATGTTGTTGTTGCCGCGCCAGTCCGTCGCGCGCTCGGCGTAGGTGAATTGGTCCAGGTAGTGCCCGCCGGTCTCCTGGGCCAGCCGGCGCGACTCGGCGTAGATCGCGCCGGGGTCGTCCACGAGGTGGCAGCGCCCGCCGTAGAACTCGATCAGCTCGATCTTCTCCCGCGAGGTCGCCGCCGGCATCACCGCGACGAACGGCAGCCCGAGCAGGCGGGCGAAGTAGGCCTCGGAGACCGCCGTCGAGCCCGACGACGCCTCGATGATCGTGGTGCCCTCGACGATCCAGCCGTTGCACAGCGCGTAGAGGAACAGCGATCGGGCGAGGCGGTGCTTGAGCGAGCCGGTCGGGTGCACCGACTCGTCCTTGAGGTACAGGTCGACGTCCCAGGACTCCGGCAGCGGGAAGACGTGCAGGTGCGTGTCGGCCGAACGGTTGCTGTCGGCCTCGACCCGCCGGATCGCCTCGGCCACCCAGGCGCGGGTCTGCGGCGAGTGCCGGTCGACCACGCGGCAGCAGCCGTCCGTGCCTCCCCCTTCGGCGCTCATCGCTCGGGGCGCTGGTCGGGTCGCGGATCGGAAGTCGGCTCGGGTCGCGGCTCTGGGCGCGGCTCGGGTCGCGGCTCGGGGTCCTGGGCCGAGTCCTGCTCCAGGTCCTCCTTGGCCCGAGCCTGCTCGAAGCGGCGTGACGCCGCCTGCGCGCGCCGCTCGACGACCGCCGCGAACCGGGCCCGCTGCCCCTTGAGCAGGTACACCGACCCGACCGAGGAGATCACGATGGCAACCAGGAACGGCCAGAACAGCGGGATCGAGTCGGCCCCGGTCACGGCCAGGTAGATACCCACCACCACGGCGTACGCCGCGACGAACAGCGCGATCCGCGAGGCCGTGTAGATGACGAATTCCTTCACCGCCCCAGCCTAGAGGTCTTGGCATCGCGCCTACTCTTGAGGCGTGGGCAAGTTCCTCCTGGTGATCGTGGTCTTCGCCGCAGTCGTGTACGGCGGCTTCTGGCTGCTCGAGCGGCGCCGCGCCCGCCGCACTCCCGGTACGCCGCCCCAGCCGCGCGGCCCCGTCCCGGGTCGCCCACGGGGGCCGCTCGGCCCGGACGACGACGAGGACTTCCTCCGCGAGCTCGACCGGCGCCGGCTGCGAGACGCCCGCCGGCAGATGCCGCCGGCGCGGGACCCTGACGAGCGGCCGCTCCGCCCGGCCGAGCCGCCGGCCCCGCGGGAGGACGAGCAGCGCAAACCCGACCCTGGGCCCGACCCCGAGCCCGGCTCCGACGAGCCACCGCGCGCGCCGCGGGAGCGTCAGGAGCGCCCGGACCAGCCCTGAGCGTCACCCGCCCGGCGAACATTCACGACGGGTCGGCGCGCTCCCGCGGAACATTCACGACGGGTCGGGGCTAGCCGGCGTAGGAGTGCTGGCTGGTGCTCCCGAAGAAGTAGTTGATCCCGACGAAGTTGAACAGCAGCGTGGCCAGGCCGATCAGCGCGATGATCGCGGCCGCCTTGCCCTTCCAGCCAGCGGTCGCCCGGGCGTGCAGGTAGGACGCGTAGACCACCCAGGTGATGAACGCCCAGACCTCCTTGGGGTCCCAGCCCCAGTAGCGCCCCCAGGCGTACTGCGCCCAGATCGGGCCGGCGACCAGCGCGGCGAAGGTCCAGATCGGAAAGCCGAACGCGTGCAGCCGGTAGGCGACCCGGTCGAGGACGGCGGCCTGCGGCAGGCGGGCGATGTACCCACGGCGCAGCGGCGTACCACTCTCCGCCGCACGCGCCTCCGCGCGGCTCTTGACCAGGAACAGCAGCGAGGCCATCCCGCCGACGGTGAAGGCACCGGTCGCCACGATCGCGGCGATCACGTGGATCACCAGCCAGTAGGAGTGCAGCGCCGGCACCAGCGGCCCGGCCGGCTCGTACAGGACCAGCACGGCGAGCATCAGGATCACCACGTTGAACCCGGTGACCACCGGGCCCAGCCAGCGCAGCTGGTAGCGGCGCAGCAGCGCGAGGTAGATCACCGCGACCGCGAGAGTGCCGGTCAGCGAGAACTCGTACATGTTGCCCCACGGCACCCGCACCGGGTCGGCGCCGAGCCCGCGGGTGACCAGCCCGGCCAGGTGCAGCGCCGCGGCCAGCACGGTCAGCGCGATGCCGATCCGGCCGAATCGCTCGATGCGCTCGGCCCGGCCCTCCGCCTCCGCGTCGCGGTCGCCGGTGTCGCCGTCGCGCTGCTCCGGGTCGAGGACACCGGTCACGGTCCCGTCACGCCCGAGCGGCTCGGTGACCGCTCCCACTGCGACGGGCACCCCGGTGGACGCCCGGGCGGGCTCCTCTGTGGACGTCCGGACAGGCTCCGCGACGGGCACGCTGCGCCCGAGCACCCACTCCACGAGGTGGGCCACGAACGCCAGCACGTAGACGATGGAGGCGGCCGCGACCGCGTTGTTGCTGAAGGCAGCCAGTGCCGCGTGACTCACGTCGACTCCCTGTCGGACGGGTCCCGGTCCTCCGGGACGGTGGGGTTCGGCCGGCCGGTGCCGGCGCTCGGCCGGGTGGTGCCGCTGCGCAGGCGCCGCTCGATCTCGTCGATCTCCTCGCCGAGATCTCCCCCGGAACTGCGGTCGAGACCGGCCAGCTCGACCACGGTACGCCCCTGCTCGCGGCGCACCCGGACCCAGGCACGGCGGGGCCGGACGAACAACGAGGCCAGCAGCCCGAGGATCGCCAGGACGACGCCGCCCAGCGCCAGGCCGGTGCCGGGCTGGTCGCTGATCTGCAGCTTGACCCACCGGTCCACGCCGTCGAAGGTCAGCGAACCGGCACCGCCGGGCAGCTGCTTGGTCTGGCCGACCGCGAGGTCGAGGCGCGCGGGCTTGCCGCCCTTCTTGGTGAAGACCTTCAGCTGGTCCTTGTCGAGCTCGTAGACCGACTGCGGCTCACCGCCGTCGACGCCGAGGTCGCCGTGGTAGGGCAGCAGGCTGAGCACCGGGTCCAGCGGCTGCGGGAACTGCGAGAACGGTCCGCGCGCCATGGTGAAGCCGTAGGTGGGGAGGAAGAGCCCCTCGAAGCCGAGCCCCTCGGGCAGCGCGTCGGGGGCCTTGATCACTCCGAAGGACTCGAAGGTCGAGTCCTGCGGGAGGAACACGACCGGGCCGGAGTAGGCGACGTTGCCCTGACCGTCGCGCACGGTCACCCGGGGCGCGTAGCCGTGGCCGACCAGGTAGACGCTGCCACCGTCCAGCTCGAGCGGGTGGTTGACCGCCAGGTCGTAGCTGCGCGCCGGCTGGTCCGGACGCTCGCGGTAGCGCAGCTTCGCGGAGAAGTCGATCGGCTGGCCGGCCTTGGGGCCGGTGCGCAGGAACCGGGCGTCGAAGTCCTTGACGGTGAAGCTGAACGGCTCGAGGTCCTCGGCGCCGAACAGCGAGCCGGGGACGAAGTCGTCGTACTGGCTCAGCGAGTTGGAGAAGCTCTGCCCGGACACGACGATCACGCCGCCCTTGTAGCCGTACAGGTTGCCCACCGCGAAGCCGACCAGCACCACCAGCAGGCACAGGTGGAACAGCAGGTTGCCCGCTTCGCG
>DASSVD010000176.1:0-2415 GCA_035706365.1 Nocardioidaceae bacterium | reverse complement strand
GGGGCTGACTCGACCGCCCTGCGCGGCTCGACCGCCCGACCAGGGCGTGTTGCGCGCGCGCTGCAATCGCGCAACACGCCTGCGGTTGAGGGGGGCGCTCGCGCATACTCCCGCGGGTGGAGATGGTCGATCCAGCGTGGTTGTTGCGCTGCGTGCGACATTTCGGGGCCGACCCCCGGATGCGCACCCGCTCAACCTTCGCTGACGGGGGAGGGCTCGCGCCGCCGGTGCACCGTTCGCAGGTGACCCGGTGGGAGAGTCCCGGGACAGCGCCGACGTACGCCGTGGTGCGCCGGTACGAGAAGGTCTGCGGGCTGGAGGACGGCTCGCTGGTGGCGGCGGTCGACCTGGTCTACCGGCACGACCAGCCGGTGTGCGGGCACGCGTTCATGCGTCGCCCGCTGCCCGACGACCCGATCGGCGACGCGGAGGCGCTGCTGGAGCGGGCGCTGAGCGAGGAGCCGATGCGCCGGCAGGACTGGGACGAGCTCTCCGCGCTGCTCGGTGAGCATCCGGCCGTGGTGCTGCGCCGCGACGACTGGAAGCAGCTGGTCAGTCGCGGGCTGCACGAGATGGAGGTGTCCACCGGCCTGGAGTATCTCCAGCGCTCCGAGGCGATGGCCCGCATCGCCGGTCATCCGCGGGCCGGCCGTTGGGTGGTCGAGCTGGTCGGCGAGACGCTGGCCGACCCGCACGCCCAGGTCTACAGCGAGTCCGCGGCGTTGCTGCAGTGCTGCGGTCACCCGGACTCGGCCGACGCGATGCTGGACGTGGTCCGCGCGCCGGTCAGCGTGCACGCCCTGCGCGCGGCGCTGTTCGCCTCCTCGATGCTGGTACGACAGCGGCGCTTTCCGCGCCCGCTGCTGGTGGAGCTGGCCGGCCGCGCACTGGACTACTGCCGTGACGCGGAGCTGCCGCACCGGGTGCGACGGGCCGCCGCCGACGTGCTGCTCGCGCTGACACCGTCGGCGCGGCGCCGTATCGCCGCGGAGCTGCACCACAGGCCCGAGGACCTCAACGTGGTCTCCGTGCTGCTCGGCGAGGGACGGCGACCGCGCGAGGAGCTGCGCGCCCTGCGGCAGCGGATCCGCCAGCGCATCGGCGACCTCGGCTCCCGCGAGCTGCTCGAGGAGGAGCCGCTGCTCTCGCTGCTGGACTACCTGACCGTCGAGTCCAACCACGAGCGGCACGGGCACGCGCTGGTGCTGATGATGCTGCTGCCGTTCGGGCCGACGGTCGGTTGCGCCTACGCCGCCGAGCTGGCCGAGTGCCTCGACGCGCAGGAGGCGCCGCGCGCCCACGACTGCCTGGACGTGCTGCGTTGTCTGGCCACCGGTGACGAGGCGGACCTGCTGGTCGAGGTGGCCACCCGGGACCGGACCGTGGCCGGGGAGGAGACGGGGCTCGCGGTCGAGGCGTGCTGGGCGTTGGGCAACCTGAAGTTCGCGGCGCGGCACGTCGAGTTCGCCGAGGAGCAGGTGGCGCGGGCGGTGCGCGCAGCACTGGACGGGTCGCGCCCGGCCCCCGGCGTACTCCTGGAAGCGTGGGCGTACGTCCTCGGCATGCGCGGGCGCACCGACCTGCTGGCCGCGCTGCCCGGGGAGTCTGACCGGGGCGAGGCCGACGGGGCTGGCGAGGCGTGGCAGGCGGCGCGGCGCCACTGGCTCGGCGTGCCCGACCATCTGCGCCCGGTGGCCGGCGACTCGCACCGACCCCTGCACGGTGCCAGCCGCCGGCCGACGAACCCCCCGGTCGTCGATCGGAGTCGAGCGTAGGTCAACCGGCCCGGACCGCGCTGCTGTGTTGCGCAAGCAATTTGCTGTCGCAACAGGGAGGCGGCGAGCGGGTCAGTCCGCGGGCGCGGGTGCGGCGGCGTGCTCGGCCGCGGGGGCGTCGGCCGCCGCGGCGTCGTCGGCGACCGAGCGGCGGAGGGCGCGGTGCACGGAGTTGGGGGTGAGTACGCCGAGCGTGCTGCCCCCGGAGGCCTCGGGCGAGCCGCTGTCCGGGGCGCCGACGGAGGTCACCGCGACCCGCAGGTCGTCGCCGCGCATCATCACCGCGAGCGCGTCCTCGAGAGTGGCGGACAGCGGGACCGAGTCCGCCGCGGGACGACCGTCCTCGGGCTCCAGGTCGGCGGGGTCGATCGGGGTGACCGCGAGGCGGCGCAGCCCGCGGCTGGCCCCGACGAACTCCGCGACGAAGTCGTCGGCGGGGCGGCCGAGCAGCCGAGCGGGTACGTCGTACTGCGCGAGCCGCCCGCCCGTGGCGAAGACCGCCACCTTGTCGCCGAGCCGGATCGCCTCGTCGATGTCGTGGGTGACGAACATGACGGTCTTGTCCAGCTCGCGGGAGATCCGGGCGAACTCGTCCTGCAGCCGGGTGCGCACGATCGGGTCGACCGCGCCGAACGGCTCG
>DASSVD010000175.1:0-13917 GCA_035706365.1 Nocardioidaceae bacterium | reverse complement strand
GAGGAAGGCCAGCCGCGCCTCCTGGTAGTACTCGAAGTACTTCACGTTGTTGACGTGGCCGTAGATGTCGACGTCGGAGAACCGCACGTGGCAGTCGTAGTGGTGCCGGCTCATCGCGCCGCCTCCGGCTCGAGCAACCGGGTCAGCACGTCGCGCTCGGCGTCGGTGATGCGGCGCGGGCGCTCGGCGGAGAAGACGTACGGCGTGAGCACGGTCGCCGCGCGGGCGTAGACGACCCGCTCCCCGTCCGGCTGCTCGTCGAGGATCTCGTAACGCATGGTGAACGAAGCGGCGCGGATCCGGGTGACCCAGGACTCGATCCGGACCGGCTCGGGGCGGAACACCAGCGGCCGGACGAATTCGACCTCGTGGCGCACGACCACGACGCCCTCCCCCAGCTGCTCACCGCCCGTGGCCGGTGCGTGCACCGAGAGCATGTCGACGCGAGCCTCCTGGAGGTAGTCGACGTAGGTCACGTTGTTGACGTGGCCCAGCGAGTCCATGTCGGCCCACCGCAGCGGGCAGTAGTAGACGTGGCGCACGTGCCGATCCTGCCAGAGCGCGCCGATGGCCCAACCCACCGGCATCCATCGTCGGGGCTGGCACGTGCGAAAGCCCCCGGTCGTCGACCGGGGGCTGTTCGCATGAGCGGTGCGTGGTGTGCCGCCAGGATCAGCTGGCGTCGTCCTGCTTGAGGACGGCCTGGACGGCCACGGTGATGGCGACCTTGTCGCCGACCAGCAGGCGACCGCCGTCCATCGGGACGTTGAAGTCGACACCCCACTGCTTGCGGGAGATCTCGGTGGTGCCCTCGAAGCCGACGCGGGTGCCGCCCCACGGGTCGGTCTCGGAGCCGAGGTACTCCACGTCGAGGGTCACCGGGTTGGTGACGCCCTTGATGGTCAGGTCGCCGGTGACCAGCAGGCCACGGCCGCCCTGCTCCACCTTGGTGGAGGTGAAGGTCATCGGGCCGGTGCTCTCCACGTCGAAGAAGTCACCGGAGCGCAGGTGCGCGTCGCGGTTCTCGTCGCGCGTGTTGATCGAGTTCAGGTCGATCGAGGCGGTCGCCGAGGGGGCGTCGCCGGTGACGAGGGTGCCCTCGAAGCTCTCGAACAGGCCGCGGACCTTGCTCATCAGGTGCCGCGCGGTGAAGCCGACCTCGGAGTGGCTCGGGTCGATGGTCCAGGTGCCGGTCGGGATGGCGGTGCTCTGCTGTACGTCGATGCTCATGCGATGAACTCCTCATAGGTTGTAGCTTCAACTTCTGACTCGACTCTAGCAGCCGTTCGTTGAAAGTTCAATAAGCCGGTCTGGACGGCTCACCGATAGACTCGTCCGCATGACTGCTGACCCCGTCCCGGCGCGCTGGCTCGACCGCGACCAGCAGCACGCCTGGCGCGCCTACCTGGTCGGTACGACGCTGTTGATGGACCGGCTCGACCGCGACCTGCGGGAGCGGCACAACCTGTCGATGCCGGAGTACGAGATCCTGGTCCGCCTGTCCGAGGCGGAGGGGCAGCGGCTGCGGATGGCCATGCTGGCCGACTCGCTGTCGCACTCGCGCAGCCGGGTCACGCACACCATCTCGCGGTTGGAGAAGGCCGGGCTGGTGGTCCGCGAGTCGTGCCTGTCCGACGGTCGCGGCGTCGAGGCGATCCTCACCGAGCAGGGGGTCGCGGCGTTGCACGAGGCCGCGCCCACCCACGTGGCCGGCGTACGCGCCTTCCTCGTCGACCTGGCGGCCGAGGAGGACTTCGCGGCCCTGGGCCGGGTCTTCGACACCGTCACCGACAAGCTGATCGAGGGAAATCCCGCCGTCGACATCCGGTGACCGACCCCGGCCCGAGGGCCGCGGCGGATCAGTCGCGGGTGAGCTTGCGGTGCGTCACCCGGTGCGGACGCGCGGCCTCGTCGCCGAGCCGCTCGACCTTGTTCGCCTCGTAGGCGGCGAAGTTCCCCTCGAACCAGAACCACTTGCCCTCGTCCTCGTCGTCGCCCTCCCAGGCGAGGATGTGGGTGGCAGTGCGGTCCAGGAACCAGCGGTCGTGGGAGGTGATCACGGCGCAGCCGGGGAACTCCAGCAGCGCGTCCTCCAGCGACTGGAGGGTTTCCACGTCCAGGTCGTTGGTGGGCTCGTCGAGCAGCAACAGGTTGCCGCCCATCTTCAACGTCAGCGCGAGGTTGAGCCGGTTGCGCTCACCGCCGGACAGCACGCCCGCCCGCTTCTGCTGGTCCGGGCCCTTGAACCCGAACGACGCGACGTAGGCGCGGCTCGGCATCTCGAAGCTGCCCACCTTGATGTGGTCGAGCCCGTCGGAGACGACCTCCCAGACGTTCTTCTGCGGGTCCAGGCCGCCGCGGGACTGGTCGACGTAGGAGATGCTCACGGTCTGGCCGACCTTGAGCGAGCCGGCGTCGGGCTGCTCCTCCCCCACGATCATCCGGAACAGCGTGGTCTTGCCGACGCCGTTGGGGCCGATCACCCCGACGATGCCGGCACGAGGCAGCGTGAAGGAGAGGTCGTGCATCAGCACCCGGTCGCCGAAGCCCTTCTTCACGTCCTCCGCCTCGAGCACCACGTCACCGAGCCGCGGGCCGGCCGGGATGTTGATCTCGGCCAGGTCGACCTTGCGGTTGCGCTCGGCCTCGGCCGCCATCTCCTCGTAGCGCGCCAGCCGGGACTTGCTCTTGGCCTGGCGGGCCTTCGGGTTCGAGCGCACCCACTCCAGCTCCTTCTCGAGCATCCGGGCACGCTTGGCGTCCTTGGCACCCTCGATCTGGAGCCGGGACTTCTTGGTCTCCAGATAGGTGGAGTAGTTGCCCTCGTAGCCGTGGATCTGGCCGCGGTCCACCTCGGCGATCCAGCCGGCCACGTTGTCCAGAAAGTACCGGTCGTGGGTGACGGCCAGCACGGCGCCCGGGTAGGTGGCCAGGTGTCCCTCCAGCCACTGCACCGACTCGGCGTCGAGGTGGTTGGTCGGCTCGTCGAGCAGCAGCAGGTCGGGCTGCTGCAGCAGCAGCTTGCACAGCGCGACCCGGCGGCGCTCTCCACCGGAGAGGTTGTCGACCACGGCGTCCGGCGGCGGGCAGCGCAGCGCGTCCATCGCCTGATCCAGCCGGCTGTCCAGGTCCCACGCGTTCGCGTGGTCCAGATCGGTCTGCAGGTCGCCCATCTCGGCGAGCAGCTTGTCGTAGTCGGCCTCGGGGTCGGCCAGCTCCTCGGAGATCTGGTTGAAGCGCGCCAGCTTGGCGTGGATCTCGCCCACCGCCTCCTGGACGTTCTCCAGCACGGTGGCACCCTCGGTCAGCGGCGGCTCCTGCTGCAGCATCCCGACGGTCGCCTCGGGGTCCTTGATCGCGTCCCCGTTGGAGGGCTGATCCAGCCCCGCCATGATCTTGAGGAGCGTGGACTTGCCGGCACCGTTGGGTCCGACGACACCGATCTTGGCTCCGTGCAGGAACGACAAGGTGACGTTGTCGAGGATCACCTTGTCCCCGTGGGCCTTGCGCACGTTGCGCAGCGTGAAGACATACTCAGCCATGGGCAGAGAGCCTACGGCGCTCTGCCCCTGCGGCTGAAATCGTGCCTGCTCACTCCGCCGGCTCCACGCGCATCGTGCCCGCTCAGGCCGCCGGCTCCTCGCGCGCGGAGTCCGCGGGTCGCTCCTGCGGGGTGTCGGTCGACCACGGGTCGACCTCCTCCACGTCCACCTCGCGGTGGATCATCTCGGCGACCTCGTCGTGCACGTCGCCCTCGGCGCGCTCGGTGCGGGCGTTCTTGACGAAGCTGCTGGTGCCGCGGGACATGTCGTGGCCGACGATGTTGGCGTCGACGACGAACGAGGAGGAGATGATCCCGTCCTCGCGCTTCCAGTGCTCGGTGCGCAGCCGACCGTGCACGATGACGGCGTCGCCCTTGTGGACCGAGTCGCGCACGTTGTCGGCCAGGCCGCGCCAGGCGGTCACCGAGTACCACGTGGTGTCTCCGTCCATCCACTCGCCACGGCGCTTGATCCGCGGGGTCGAGGCCACGCGCAGGTTGGCCACGGGGATGCCCCTGACCTCGCGGTATTCGACGTCGGTGCCGACCCAGCCGTGCAGGGTGACGTAGGTGTCGCTCATGGGTGCTCCTTCGAGCTCGGGTTGTCGGTACGCCGACACCCTGCTTCCCGGCACCCCCGCCGCGCGACGGTCACCGCGCGAGCTGTGGACAGCCCACCCGGCTGCCCGGCTGTGGACCGGAACCGGCCCGGACGCCGCGTTCGCGCCGCGTCTCAGCGCAGCGCGGCGGCGATCCCGTCGCGAGCAGCGCGGTAGGCGTCGATCTCGGTCTCGATCGGCG
This sequence comes from Nocardioidaceae bacterium, assembly GCA_035706365.1. Lineage (GTDB taxonomy): Bacteria > Actinomycetota > Actinomycetes > Propionibacteriales > Nocardioidaceae > Nocardioides_C. Next base: position 9,575 of record DASSVD010000175.1, on the reverse strand, counting down.
CCACCACGAGCTCCTCGGTCACCTCCGCGATCGCGGCACGGAGCCGCCGCTGGGCCGCTCGGGCCCGCAGCCGCGCCGACCAGCCCGCCAGCACCCGGCTCAGCAGCGCCAGCACGATCCCGACCACGACGCCGCCGAGCAGCAGCAGGGTCGGCACCGGCAGCCCGGCGTACTCCGGGGTCCGCGGCGCCGGGATCTGCAGGTAGCCGAGCACGGCCAGCACCGCCAGCCACACCGCACCGGCGAGCGCGCCGAGCACGAGCAGCCACTGCAGCACGCGCATCAGCTGCCACCAGCCCGGAGTGCGGCTCATCCCCAGGTCGGTCTGCGCGACCGCCCGGTCCAGGGCGTCGTTGAGGTCGTCCAGCCGGGACACCGAGGCGCGGCGTACCGCCTGGCCCCAGGGCCGGGTCAGCTCCTGGGAGGCGTCGTCGGCCAGCCCCCGCACCGCGGCGTCGACCCGGGCGTGCTGGACCTGGTTCGCCTCGGGGATCGAGGAGCGGGCCGCCGCGACCAGGGAGCGGCCGTCGGCGCCCTGGTCCAGGTGCAGCCGCCTGAGCGGGTCCGGGCGCAGCCGGGACAGCCAGGAGACCACCGGCCAGCCGGTGGCCCGGCCGGCGCGGATCCGGGTGGCCTTGCCGACCGCCTCGACCACGGTGGGGACCCCGGCGGCGTCGGCGAAGGCGTCGACCAGCTCGGCCTTGCGGGAGCGGGCCACGTCCCCGGGACGGGCGTCCCCACTGACCTCGTGCAGCCGCTCGGCGGCCGCGGTGACGTCGGCGAGCAACCGGGCCTTGGTGGCCTGCTTGCGGGAGACCCGCTCGGCGATCGCCCGCTTCAGCTCCGCGACGCCCTCGCCGTGCCGGGCCGAGGTGGTCAGCACCGGCACGCCGTCCAGCCCGTCGGCCTCCAGCAGCCGGCGCAGGTCGGCCACCATCGACTCGCGGCGGTCGACAGGCACCGTGTCGATGTGGTTGAGCACCACGAGCATGACGTCCTTGTGCCGGGCGAGCGGCCGCAGGTAGCGGTCGTGAATCGCGGCGTCGGCGTACTTCTGCGGGTCCAGCACCCACACGAGCATGTCGGTCAGCCGCACCAGCCGGTCCACCTCGACGTGGTGCGACACCTCGGTCGAGTCGTGGTCGGGCAGGTCCAGCAGCACCAGCCCGTGCAGGTCGCTGTCCTCGCGCCGGGTGTCCAGCATGCTGTCACGGGAGACCTGGTGCCGCTTGGGCACGCCGAGCCAGTCGAGCAGCTCCCCGGCCCCCTCGGTGCCCCAGGCGCAGGCCATCGTCCACGACGTGGTGGGGCGGCGTACGCCGATCGCGGCGAGGTCCAGCCCGGTCAACGCGTTGAACGTGGACGACTTGCCGGAGCCCGTCGCGCCCGCCAGCGCGACGACGGTGTGGTCGCCGGACAGGCGCAGCCGGGCGCCGACCCGGTCGACCACCTCGGCGGCCTCGTCCACGAGGTCGTCGGGAAGCCGCCCGCGGGCGCCCTCCACGGCGCGGTGCAGCCCGTCGACCTTGGTGGCCACGTCCGGGCTGCCCTTGCCGACCAGCTTGCGCGCGGTCTCCACCAGTGCCGTCATCGGCGCTCCTCCCCCAGGCTGGCGGCGAAGCGCAGGTCGTCGATGGTGCGCGAGACCTGTCGCAGCCGCTCGGCCGCGTGGTCGTCGATGCCGAGGCCGTCCAGGACGTGCAGGTAGCGGTCGCGCTCGACGGCCATCAGCTCCTCGACGCGGCGGTGCAGGTCCGTGCGGGCGTTGTCGGCGAGGCGGCGTACCGCCTGGTCGCCGAAGACGGCCTCGAGGAGCTTCTGGCCGACCACCGCGCTGCCGCCGGCAATACCGGCCTCGGCCCCGGTCAGCCCGGCGGTGTGGGCGAAGACCACCACCATCAGCGCCACAGACAGGCCGTTGACGCCGTAGGCGAGGAACCGGGCGGTCGACCGCCGGTCGGCGCCCTCGCGCCGGACCATCTCCAGCACGTCGTGCTGCCAGTCGCGCACCGCCCGCTCGGCACGGAGCCGGAAGTCGCGGGAGGCCCGGCCCAGCTCGGTCGACGCACCGCCGAGCAGCTCGCGGCCGGGCTGCACCGAGCGCCATGCCGCCTCGGCCTGCTCGGCGGCCGCCTCCGCGTGCTCGAGCAACAGCGTCTCCAGGCCGGACTCGACCGCGACGGTCACCCGCTGCGCCTGGTGCGGCTTGCCGCGCAGCAGTCCGACCACGCGGTCGCGCAGCCAGCCGACCCGGCTCTCCAGGTTGCGCAGCAGCTCGCCGGTGCCGACGAACTCCTGCCACCGGGCGAGCACCTCGCCGCGCAGCAGGGTGCCGTCCGCCGAGGCCTCGTCGACGTGGCGCACCGCCTCGGCGTACGCGCGCTCGGCGTCCGCGGCCAGCCGGCCCGCCATCTCGGCCTGCTCGGTGGCGGCGTCGGCGACCACGTGGGTACGCCGCGCCAGCGTGCGCACCGCACCCTCCAGGGTCTGCCGCACGACCGCGGCACGCGCGGATCCGTCCGCGGCGAGCTGCATCAGCCAGTCCCGCACCGCGGCCACCGAGTCGGCCGGCAGCAGGCCCTGCTCGTCGACCGGCGCCTCGGGCACCACGAACAGCGGCGAGTCCCGCAGCCCGCGAGCGGTCAGCATCCGGGCCAGGTGGGTGGCGACCTCGTCGGCCGCCTCGGGCGGGGTGCGGTCGAGCACCACGGCGACCGCGGTGCTGCCCTCGGCGGCGGCACGCAGGAAGTCCCAGGGAACCTGGTCGGCGTAGCGGGCCGCGGAGGTGACGAACAGCCACAGGTCGGCTGCGGCCAGGAGCTGGGCGGCCAGGGTGCGGTTGCGCTCCTCGACCGAGTCGATGTCGGGGGCGTCGAGGACGGCCAGCCCCTCCGGCACGGTGTCGGAGGCGACCAGCTGCAGCGCCCCGGGGTCGCCGGTGGCTCCGGTGGTCCGGGCCAGGTCGGGCAGGATCCGGTCCTTGTCGAACCACTCGGCGTCGGCCGGGTTGTGCACCAGCACCGGGGAGCGGGTCGTGGGTCGCAGCACCCCGGGCTCGGTGACCCGGTGGCCCACCAGGGTGTTGACCAGGGTGGACTTGCCTGCGCCGGTGGAGCCGCCGACCACGGTCAGCAGCGGCGCGTCGATCTGGATCAGTCGGGGCAGCACGTAGTCCTCGAGCTGGTCGACCATCTCGCGACGCGCCTCACGCACCGGCGCGACGCCGGGCAGGTCCAGCGGCAGGGCGGTGCCCTGCAAGGCCTCCCGCAGGCGGATCAGGGCGCTGACCATCTCGGTCGCCGAGGCGTTGCTCTGTCCGGGCGCCGGCATGGGGTTCACCGTCCACCTTCCCAGTCGACGTGGCGTCCCGCGGAAAGTTGCGGGAACAGGGCATATGGTCGCAAACCGGAAAGCCTGTTGACCAACGCCTGGCCCCGCGCGACCGCGGAGGAGGGTGCCCGGTCCCGCAGCACCCGGTCGTGGAGGAAGCCCAGCTCGATCGCGGTCTGCTGGTAGTCGGCCATCACCCGCGCTGCCGCCGGACCTCCGCGCTGCCGTGCCGAGCGACGCGCGGCACGGCGCCCGGCCAGCCGGACCAACCAGGGCACCTCGTCGACGGGGATCAGCCCGCGGGCGGCCAGGTCGCCCAACGCGCGGCTGAGCAGCTGACCCTCGCGATAGCGCACCCAGATCGCGAAGCCGGCCAGCACACCGAAGGCGGGGACCATTGCGAACACGTAGGTCAGCACGAACAGCTGCCCGCCGGCCAGGAACGCCGATCCGTTCCACAGCGCGTGCCCGAGCACGGCGGCGCAGTAGCCCAGCACCGGGCCCAGCACGCGCCACGTGCGGCTGCGGGTCACCACCGCGACGCCGACGCCGATCCCGGTCGCGGCGGTGAACAGCGGATGGGCGAAGGGGCTGAACAGCCCGCGCACGATGAAGGTGCCCGTGGCCGCCTCGATCCCGCCCGCGCCGTCGCCGCCGGAGGTGCCCATGTACGCCGCTGCCAGGTAGAGGATGTTCTCGGTGAACGCGAAGCCGACCCCGACCAGGCCGGCGTAGACGATCCCGTCCAGGATCCCGTCGAGCTCGTGGCGACGTGCGACCAGCAGCAGCACCACGAACGCCCCCTTCGCCGCCTCCTCGGTGACCGGTGCGACCACCGCGGTGGCGACCGTCGCGGTGCTGTCGAAGGCGAACTGGTCGACCGCCTGCAGCAGCAGCGCGATCGCGGTCGCGACCAGCGCTCCCCAGCCGAACGCGGTGGCCAGCAGCGTCGCGGGCTCGGGCTCGTAGCGGTCCAGCCACACGAAGGTGGCCACCAGCGGGCCGACCGGCAGCGCGGCCAGGACCAGCCCGATCGCCAGCGCGCGCGGGGCTCCCGAGGACAGCAGCACCAGCGCCATCACGGCGGCGCCCAGGACCATCGCGACGCTGACCAGCACGGTGAAGGTGGCGTTGGCCCGGCGCGGGCGGCCCGCGGGCGGAGCGGCGTACTCCGGAGAGCCGAAGGCGCGCGCCCCCGAGTCCGCTGGTGCCCCGTTCATGCCCGGAAGCCTATCGGGACGTACGCCGACCGCTCCGCGGCTGCCCGTGCGCTCGCCGGCGTCGCACCGGGGCCGCCCGGGACGTAGAGTGCGGCCTGTGAGCGACGACATCCAGACCGGCCAGGACGACACCCAGCTCCCGGAGGCGGCGACCCCGCCGGAGGGCACGGACACGCAGCTGAAGACGGAGAGTCACGACCCCGCGGTTCCCGAGGCCTACGCCGCGTTCATGCGCACCGGCTGGGGCGATCGCGACCTCGACCTGCCCCCGCACCCGGTGGCGCCGTGGGCGGCAGCGCGGCGCACGCGGCTGGCCGAGATGTTCCCCGGCGAGCGGCTGGTGATCCCGGCGGGCACGTTCAAGGTGCGGGCCAACGATACCGACTACCGGTTCCGCCCCGACACCGCGCACACGCACCTGTCGGGCAACCAGACCAGCGACGCGGTGCTGGTGATCGACGACGGCGAGGCCGTGCTGTACGCACGGCCGCGCTCCTCGCGGCAGACCGACGAGTTCTTCCGCGACCGTCAGTACGGCGAGCTGTGGGCGGGTCGCCGCCCGTCGCTGAACGAGATGTCGACCTCGCTGGGTCTGGAGTGCCGCCACATCGACGAGCTGCCCGAGGCGCTGCGGGCGACCGGCAAGACCCGGGTGCTGCGCGGTGTCGACGCCCGCGTGGACCGCGACGTCGCCGAGGACCGGGCCCGCGACGAGGAGTTCGCCCGGGTGCTGTCCGAGCTGCGGCTGGTCAAGGACGAGTGGGAGCTCGGCCAGCTCAAGGAGGCCTGCGACATCACCACGCTCGGGTTCACCGACTCGGTGCGCGAGTGGGACAACGTGCTCAAGTACGGCGAGCGCTGGATCGAGGGCACCTTCTTCCGCCGGGCGCGGGCGATGGGCAACGACATCGGCTACGACTCGATCGTCGGCGGCGGCAAGCACGCGACGACGCTGCACTGGATCGAGAACTCAGGCCCGATCACGCCGGGCGAGCTGGTGCTGCTCGACATGGGCGTGGAGGCGTCCAGCCTCTACACCGCCGACGTGACCCGCACGCTGCCGGTCGACGGCACGTTCACCCCGCTGCAGCGCGACCTCTACACGATGGTGCTCACCGCGCAGCAGGCCGGCATCGACGCGGTCAAGCCGGGCGCACCGTTCCTCGCCGCGCACCAGGCCGCGATGAGCGTGCTCGCGCACGGCCTGGAGGAGATGGGACTGCTCCCGGTCTCGGCGGAGGAGGCGCTGTCCCCGGACAGCAAGGTCTACGCCCGCTGGACGCTGCACGGCACCAGCCACATGCTCGGGTTGGACGTGCACGACTGCGCGAGCGCGTCGACCGACATCTACCCGCGCGGCGACCTGGAGCCGGGCATGGTGCTCACCGTGGAGCCGGGGCTGTACTTCCAGGAGGACGACCTGCTCGTCCCCGAGGAGCTGCGCGGGATCGGCATCCGGATCGAGGACGACATCGTGGTCACCGAGAGCGGCTCGCGGAACCTCTCCGAGGCGCTGCCGCGCGAGGTCGGCGCGATCGAGGAGTGGATGGGCTCGCTGCGCGCCTGACCGCCGTACTGCGCCTGCGGCTGTCTCGGGACCGGTCTTCGGGGCAGCAGGCAACCTGACCCGGGCCCCACGTCGTCTGCCCTGCGACACAGTCGAGCAAGGACGACGGAGAGGACCGGCGTGGCGGACTCGTTCGAGCGGTTCGTGGCCGAGCGCGGCTCGCGACTGCTGGCCACCGCGGTGCTGATCACCCAGGACCGTGCGCTGGCCGAGGACCTGGTGCAGACGGCGCTGCTGAAGGCGTGGCGGCACTGGCACCGGATCGACACGAGCCCCGAGGCCTACGTACGCCGGACCATGGTGCACACCTACGTCACCTGGTGGCGCCGCCGCTGGAACGGCGAGGTGCCCACCGAGGCGCTGCCGGAGACCGGGCACGGGTGCGGGCACGCCACGGCGGACCTGCGCAGCGACCTGCGCGAGGCTCTGCGCCGGCTCCCCCGGCGCCAGCGGGCGGTGGTGGTGCTGCGGTTCTACGAGGACCTCACGGTCGCCGACGTGGCCGCGATCCTCGGGTGCAGCGAGGGCACGGTGAAGAGCCAGACGAGCAAGGCGCTGGTCAAGCTCGGCGCCGACCCTGCCCTGGCAGACGCTGTCGACCCCGCCTCGACCGGTATGCCGCGCCGCCACGAGGAGGCCACCCGATGAAGATCGACGAGCTCACCCGCGAACTGCACCGACAGGCCGACGAGGTGGCGGCCGGCCCGCCTCCCTCGATGGCACGACTGCGCGCCCGCCGAGCGCACCGCCGGCGCACCGGCACGGTGCTGGCGGTCGCCGCGACCGCGATGGTGCTGGGAGGCACGGCGACGGTGATCGGGCAGGTGCAGTCCGCCGGAAGCCGTCCGGCCGAGCCGGCGGAGCAACCCTCCCTCAGCGACACCACCACCCCTACCGCCCCGGACGGCGGCCGGCCCGAGCTGAGCCGCTCGTGGACGGTCGTCGATTGCAACCCACCGGATTTCGGTGGCTGCGTGGCGCCGACGCAGCTGTCGTTCGACGACGAGGTCTGGAACGACACCAGCGGTGGTTCGCAGCCCGCCCACGCGCCGAACGGGCTGAACCGGGCGATCTCGCTGTCGACCCAGGGGCCGCGGGGGCCGCTGCTGGCGCTGGTCGGCGCCCGGAGGGCCGGGCCGGGCTCCCACCTGGTGCTGGTCGCGGACGGTGAGCGCGTCGCGACCCTGCCTACCGGCCGGCTCAGCGCGTGGCGGCTGCCCGAGGGCGACCGGCCGGGGACGCTGACCGTGCGCGACACCGGCACGCCGGCCCAGCACGAGACGATGATGATCGAGCTCTACGTCCCGGCGCCGTAGCGATCCCGGTCGCTGCACCACGACGTACCCTCGATGCATGAGCGACGGTGCGGAGTCCGCCATCGCCCGACTGCTCGCGCAGAGCCGCAGCAAGCTGGCTCGCGTGCTTCCGCGCGACCTCGCCGCGGAGCAGGAGGCCGGCGCGCTGGTCGTCGACATCCGGCCCGTCGAGCAGCGCGAGCGCGACGGTGCCCTGCCGGGGGCGATGGTGATCGACCGCAACGTCCTGGAGTGGCGACTCGATCCGACCAGTGCGCACCGCTTGGAGATCGCCGACGACCCCGACCGTCGCATCATCCTGGTCTGCGACGAGGGCTACAGCTCGAGCCTGGCCGCCCACACCCTCCAGCAGCTCGGCCTGGTCAACGCGACCGACCTCGTGGGCGGCTTCCGGGCGTGGCAAGAGGACCAGCCGGCATCGTCCCTGCCCGAACGCTAGTCGGGCAGCCGCCTCCATCGTCCCTCGGAGACGACCTCGACCGTGCCGTCGACCACCGTCAGCGCGGTCTGGTCGTCCATGACGTAGGCCGAGCCACCGATCTCGCCCGCCCACCGCTCCGCGTCGGACATCGTGTTGGTCGGGAAGCCGTCCAGATGGGGGAAGATCGAGAAGTCCACCACCCCCAGGGTGCGGTCGTCCGGGGCTCCGGCCCACTCGACGAAGTCGGCACCGATCCGCGGAGTGAGCACCATGCTGCCGGCACTGATCCCCACCCACACGGTGTCGGTCAGCGAGGGCAGCAGGTCCGCCAGCCCGGACTGACGCATCCAGTGGCACAGGTACGTCGCGTCGCCACCGTCCACCAGCAGGACGTCGGCCTCGCGGACCCACGACATCCAACGCTCCTCATCGATGCTCGGCAGCGCAGTGAGCTCGAGGACGCCCACGGACTTCCAGCCCAGTCCCGTCATCGGGGCCGGGGAGTCGCCGCCGACGAACGCGCGCGCCGAGCCCGGTCCGCACATGGGGTGGCCCCACTCCGCAGTGGGGATGCACAGCGCCGTGGCTTCGGCGATGGGCTTGCCGAGCAGGTCGACCAGCGCGTCGCAGATGCTCGGATTCGTGACACCGCCCGACGTCAACAGCAGCTTCACGACGCGTCCGGTCCTGTCGACGACTCCGGTCGGCCGCTCACGGCCGAGGGCCCCCCTGGTCGGTGTCCCGCATCGACTGCCGGACGCCCTCGAGCGTCCGCTTCGCGGCCTGCTTGCCCTCCCGGCGCGCCTGCTTGCGCTCGCGCCGGGCCGCTCGTCGCTCGCGTCGAGCCTCCTTGACCCGCTCGTTGTCGGCCTCCACCCGCTCGACCCAGGTCGGCTTCGCGGGTTGTGGCGTCGGCTCGCCGCACTCGACCGGTTGCTCGGCGGGCCGCGGTCCCTGACGCCGCATCGGCGTCGCCTTGGGCCCGGGGTCCTTCACGCCGAGCACGTTGCGCTCGGTCCAGGTCAGCTCGCGCAGGGGCAGGCCGGACTGCTCGGCAGCATGCCTCTCCAGCGCCCGAAGCTGCCGAGCCTGTTGTTGCTGAAAGTAGAGGTCGGACCCCTTGCCCATGCTGAGCTCCTCGAGACGGCCGGAACCGTCGAAGGCATCGGACGGCAGGTCCCATGATACGGGCGCAACCGGGCGTCGCGGACTCCCCGGATCGATCTCCCCCAGCCCAGGGCATCCCGGCGTACCCGTCCCCCGGATGACCTGCCCGATAGGGTCGCCGGATGTCACACGACCTGAACACACTGCTCGAGGGGCTGGCGTCAACGGACCCGGCGGTCCGAGACGGCTGGGCGTACGAGGGGCTCGCGGAGGGCATCGCCGAGGGGCGGTTCGCCGACGACCACGAGGTCATCAAGAAGACCGCCCTGGCCCGCCTGGAGTCCGCTGACGTCCAGGCACGAACCTTCGCGCCGTTGATCCTGACCTGGCTGGTGGATGCGGGTGATCGGGATCGTGGTGCCTTCGAGGCGACCTCCGACTGGTACCTGGCCGAGACCGACACCCGGGGCTATGACCCAGAACTCGGCTGGCTGCACGCCGTCGCCCATGGCGCGGACTACCTGGGGACCTGCGTCGCGAGCGGCCTGGCGACCGGCCCGGAGGTGCTCGAGATCCTCGGCCGCCGCCTGGTGGCCCCGGGCGAGGCCTGGCGG
>DASSVD010000174.1:0-6783 GCA_035706365.1 Nocardioidaceae bacterium | reverse complement strand
CAGCGAGGTCGAAGGTGGACTGGTGGCAGGGGCACAGCAGGTGGTGCGTCTGCTGCTCCCACAGCGAGATCGGGCACCCGACGTGGGTGCAGATCTTGGAGTAGCACAGGATCCCGTCGACGCCCCAGTTCTCGCGGCCCTCGGGGGGAGTGATGTCCTCGGGTTGCATCCGGACCAGGATCACCGCGGCCTTGGCCTTGGCCTGCTGAAGCTCGACGCCATGGAAGACCGGCTCGCCCTCGGCGTTCTCTTCGAAGAAGACCGCGGGCTCGGCGTTGACCAGCTGGCCGATCTGCACCTCGCTGGGGCGGATCGGCGTACCGGCGACGTCGTTGACGATGCGCATGCCCTTGCGCCACACCGTCTTCTCCAGCGCCGTGCCCGGCAGCGGGCCGAGGTCACGCAGCGCCACGATGGCGGGCAGGCCGAGCATCGCCACCGCGCCGATCAGGGAGTTGCGGATCAGCGGGCGGCGGGCGATACCGGAGTCGGCGATCCCGTCGTCGAGTGCCTCGAGGGCGACCGCCCGGTCGCTCTCGGAGGAGGCGATGGGGTGCCGCTCCTCGGCGATCTCGTGGTCGTTCATCAGCTTGCGGGCCCACTGGATGGCGCCGATGCCGATCAGCAGGAGCGCGAAGCCCAGGGACAGGCCCAGGAACAGGTTCGAGGCGCCCAGACCGAGGAACACATCCGGGTCGTCGCCGATGTCGAAGACGAAGTAGGCGACGCAGAACAGGATCGCGCAGACCGCCGACAGGCCGAACATGGTGGCGACCTGGCGCTCGGCGCGCTTCTCCGCGTCCGGATCGACGTCAGTCGGCCGCGGCTCGTGCTCCGGCAGCCCCGGGTCCGGAAGCGGGTCGGCGTCGGGGTGGGCGAGGATGCGGGTGTGGTCCTTCTGGACCGCGACCGCCGCCTCGTCACCTGGGACGACCGGCTGGCTGTCGTTGGTGTCGCTCACGACTTGGCGCCCTTCTTCGTGCTGCGCGTGGTGTGGGAGGCGATCCAGATCGCGAAGCCGACCAGCGAGCCGATCCCCACGATCCAGGCGTACATGCCCTCACTGACCGGGCCGAGACCACCCAGGGAGAAGCCGCCGTACTCCGGGGTCTCCTCGATGCTCTTCAGGTAGGCGATGATCTGCCGCTTCTCCTCGGGCTCCAGCACGTCGTCGGAGAAGACCGGCATCTGCTGCGGGCCGGTGAGCATCGCCTCATACATGTACTTCGGAGCCACTCCCATCAAGGATGGGGCGTACTTGCCGTGCGGCAGCGCGCCGCCCGAGCCGGCGAAGTTGTGGCAGGCGGTGCAGTTGGTCAAGAAGAACTGGCCGCCGCGCACGACGCCCTCGTTGTCGACGTCGCTGACGTCGTACTTCTCGGCCTCCGGGATGGCGGGGCCAGGGCCCAGCGAGGCGACGTACGCCGCGAGCGCCCGGGTCTCCTGCTCGTCATAGACCGGGGTCTTGCGCGGGATCTGCACACCGGGCTGCGCGGCCGGCATCCGGCCGGTGCCCACCTGGAAGTCGACCGCGGCGGCGCCCACACCGACCAGGGAGGGGCCGTACTGCTCCCCGCTCTCGGTGACGATGCCCTCGCCGTGCTTGCCGTGGCAGGAGGAGCAGCCGACCAGGAACAGCTCACGTCCCTGGGAGACCAGCGCCTGGTCATCGGCCAGCGTGTCGGAGGCCGAGGCGGGCGCCAGCAGCGCGTACGTGCCACCGGTGAGCATCAGTCCGAGCAGCAGCACCGCGAGACCAGCGAGCGGACTGCGGCGTCTCTTTGAGAGACGGCCGGCGAGGCGAGCGGGAAGGAGTCGCACGGGGTGTCCTATTCCTCTGCTTCCGTTGGGTCCTGGGGATCCGAAGGGTCTCGGTGGTCCCGCGTCACTGGATCAGGTAGATGGTGGCGAACAGGCCGATCCAGACGACGTCGACGAAGTGCCAGTAGTAGGACACGACGATGGCGCTCACGGCTTGCTCGTGGGTGAACTTCTTGGCGATGTAGGTGCGCCCGATCACGAACAGGAAGGCGATCAGCCCGCCGGTCACGTGGATCCCGTGGAAGCCGGTGGTCAGGTAGAAGACCGACCCGTAGGCGGACGAGGGAATCGTCGTCCCCTCGTGGATCAGCTCGGTGTACTCCGTGGCCTGGCCACCGATGAAGATCGCGCCCATCACGTAGGTGAGGAAGAACCACTCGCGCAGCCCCCAACCCTTGACGTTCAGCACGCCGCCGGTGCGCCCGACCTGGCCGCGCTCGGCGGCGAAGACACCGAGCTGACAGGTCAACGACGACAGCACCAGGATCGTGGTGTTGACCGTCGCGAAGGGCACGTTGAGCTTCTCGGTCTCCTGCGCCCACAGCTCCGGGCTGACCGCCCGGATCGTGTAGTAGCAGGCGAACAGGGCCGCGAAGAACATCAGCTCGCTGGAGAGCCAGACGATCGTGCCCACGCTGACCATGCTCGGCCGGTCGTGGTGCCCGTGCAGCCGGGATGCCGGAATCACAGAAGTTGCTGTCGCCACCCGGCCATTATGTCGATAACCCCGGGTGCCGGGCACCCCGGGTCCCCGCGTTTCGGGGTCGGGAAGTTCACACCACCGCCGGCACCCGCCTGATCCGGGCGTGAGTGCGCCCGCTGCTCCCGCCTACGCTGGTCGTGTGGCCATGCCGTACGCCGTCTGGAGCACCCTCGTCGGGGCCCCGCTGAGCTCTCCTGGTGACCTCTCGGACCTGCCGCCGTTCACGATCGGGTCGGTGTTCACCGGCTGGGGCCTGGACCCGGTGCTGTTCGTGCTCAGCGCCTGGGTGGTCGGCCTCTACCTGGTCGGCGTCTCTGTGCTGCACGCCCGCGGCGACCGCTGGCCCTGGGCGCGCACCCTGTGCTTCCTGCTCGGCGGGATGGGGAGCTTCTGGTTCGCCACGATGTCCGGTCTGGGCCGCTACGACACCACGCTGCTCAGCGTGCACATGGTCCAGCACATGATCCTGTCGATGATGACGCCGCTGTTCCTGGCGCTCGGGGCGCCGGTGACGCTGGCGCTGCGCACCCTGCCGGCGCGGCCGCGACGCTGGCTGCTGGCGGTGCTGCACTCCCGGGTCGCGGCGGTGCTGACCTTCGCGCCGTTGACGTTCCTGCTGTTCGTGATCAGCCCGTGGGCGCTGTACTTCACCGGTTGGTACGACGCGACGCTGCACTCCGAGCTGCTGCACGAGCTTCTCCACGTGCACCTGGTCCTGGTCGGCACGCTGTTCTTCTGGCCGCTGGTCGGCCTGGACCCGGTGCCCGGCCGGGTCGGCTATCCGTTCCGGCTGATCCTGGTCTTCCTCACCCTGCCGTTCCACGCCTTCCTCGGCGTCACGATCATGAGCCAGGACACCCTGATCGGTGGCGAGTGGTACCGCGCCCTGCCGATGCCGTGGCTGCCCGACCCGGCCGCCGACCAGCACCTGGCCGGCGGGATCCTGTGGGGCTCCGGGGACCTGGTCGGACCGGTGTTCTTCGGCGTGCTGTTCGTGCAGTGGGTCCGCGCCTCGATGCGGGAGGCCGAGCGTGAGGACCGCCGGCTGGACCGGCTCGAGCGCGCCGGCGGGCGGCCGCCTTCCCGGTAGCGCCGGGCGCACCGGTAGCATCGGCCGGGTGAGCGACGCGACTGCCTCTTCCCGCCCCCTGAAGGTGCTCGTCTACAGCGACGACCGCAACGTGCGCGACCAGGTGATGCTCGCGCTCGGCAAGCGCCCGCACCCGGACCTGCCGGCCCTGGAGTACGTCGAGGTCGCGACCGAGCCGGTCTGCATCGAGCACATGGACACCGGCACCATCGACCTGGCGATCCTCGACGGCGAGGCGGTCCCGGCCGGCGGGATGGGCATCGCCAAGCAGCTCAAGGACGAGATCTTCCAGTGCCCGCCGATCCTGGTGCTCACCGGCCGGCCGCAGGACGCGTGGCTGGCCACCTGGTCTCGCGCGGAGGCGGCGGTGCCGCACCCGATCGACGCGATCCAGCTGGCCGAGACCGTCACCCGGCTGCTGCGGCCCCGGGTCCCGGCCACCTCCTGACGTGCTCGAGTCCCAGCACTCCTGGCCCGAGGTGCTGTCCGCGCTGATCGCGCGGCGCGACCTGGCCGCGGAGCAGTCGGCGTGGGCGATGGGGGAGATCCTCACCGGCGACGCCACCCCGAGTCAGATCGCGGCGTTCGCCGTCGCGCTGCGCGCCAAGGGCGAGACCGTCGACGAGTTCGAGGGCCTGGTCGCGGCGATGTACGCCCACGCCACCCCGCTGGTGGTCACCGGCCGGGTGCTCGACGTGGTCGGCACGGGCGGCGACCGGTCGATGTCGGTGAACATCTCCACCATGGCGGCGATCGTCGCGGCCGGCGCCGGCGTACCGGTGGTCAAGCACGGCAACCGGTCCGCCTCCTCGAAGGCCGGCAGCGCCGACGTGCTGGAGGCGCTGGGCATCCGCCTGGACCTGCCCGCCCCGGCGGTGGCGCGGGTCGGCGAGGAGGCCGGAATCACCTTCTGCTTCGCCGCCGCCTTCCATCCCGCGCTGCGGCACGCGGCGATCCCGCGTCGCGAGCTCGGCGTGGGGACGGTGTTCAACTTCCTCGGCCCGCTGGCGCACCCGGCAAAGCCGGAGGCGCAGGCGATCGGCTGCGCGGACCCGACCATGGCGCCGGTGATGGCCGGAGTGTTCGCCCGGCGCGGGGTCGACGCGTGGGTGTTCCGCGGCGACGACGGGCTGGACGAGCTGACCACGACCACGACCTCGCGGGTGTGGGCGGTCAGCGGTGGCGCGGTCACCGAGCACACCCTCGACCCCGTCGCGCTGGGCTTCGAGCGGGGTACGCCGGAGCAGCTGCGAGGACGCGACGCGACGTACAACGCCCAGGTGGTGCGCGACCTGGTGGCCGGCAAGACCGGCCCGGTGCGCGACGCGGTGCTGCTCAACGCGGGGGCCGCGCTGGCCGTGCACGCCGCCGAGGACGGCACGGTGGAGGAGCGGCTGCAGGCCGGGGTACGCCGCGCCGCCGACGCGCTCGACTCCGGCCGGGCCCAGGCGGTGCTGGAGCGCTGGATCGAGGTCAGCGCAGCGGTCTGACCTCGGGCCCCTTGACGCGCCATACTGAGCCATGGACGCGCACGAGCTGCGAGAGCGGCAGGAGCCGCTGCGCCGCCGCTACCGCGACGACCCGAAGGCCGCGGCGACGCCGGTGCGAGCCACCGCGGAGTTCGCGGGGGAGCTCGCGGCAGGGTCGACCACACCTCACGGAAGCGAGCCCGACACCCCGGGCGTGACCACCGACGTCGCCGGCTGGGCCGGCACCGTGCGGGCGGGCCTCCACCCGGCGACCGGCGGCGCGGGCGCCGACGCCTGCTCCGGCGACCTGCTGATGGAGGCGCTCGTCGCGTGCGTCGGGGTCACGCTGCGCAGCGTCGCCACGGCCCGCGGCATCGCCATCGCGTCGGCGACCTTGCGCGCGGAGGGCAGCTTCGACGCCCGCGGCACGCTGGGCATGGACCGGGACGTGCCGGTGGGAGTGACCGGCGTGGTGGTCACCGCCGACCTGGTCACCGACGCCGACGACACCACGCTCGAGAGGCTGGCCGCGACCACCGAGCGCTACTGCGTGGTCGGGCAGAGCCTGCGCGAGCCGCCACGGATCGTGGTACGCCGCGCCGGCTGAGACCTCGGTCTCACAGGTCCAGGACGAACCGGTCGCCCTCGCGGCGGAAGCCGAGGCGGTCGTAGTAGGCGCCGACCATCCCGGCCGGAGTGACCACCCGGGTGAAGCCCTCGGCCTTCATCAGCCCGCTGCGCCGCCACACGAACTCGCCGGGGGAGAAGTCGCGGAAGCGCGGCGTGACGTAGTCCAGCTCCACCCTCGCGACCCCGGCCTCGTCACGGTGCAGCAGCACCACGCCGACGGTCTCGTCGCCGTGCAGCACCAGGTAGGCGGTGCGGCCGGTCTCGGCAGCGGGGTCGAAGTCGGGCTGGAACCGGGCGATGTCGGCACCGTGCACGTTCAGGACGTGGCGCAGGTAGGCGTCGCCGGGAGCGACCTCGATCACCGAGAACGCCCGCTCGTCGTGCCGTTGCGAGACCAGCCGGCCGATGAACCACAGGTTGATCGCGGCCAGCACCACGTTCATCCCGACCATCGGCCACACCGCGATCAGGGCGTTGAACACCACCAGCACCAGGCACGCGACCAGGTTCACCAGCCGGAAGCGCAGGACGCGCGACTGCATCACGGAGTACACGAGCAGCGCGGAGCCCGCCCATCCCAGGGCGTCGAGCCAGGTCATGGGCGCAGAGCCTACGGGGCGGCGGTGTAGACCCGCAGCGGGATCCCGTCGCAGTGCATCGGCACCTGCGGGGCGGGCATTCCGCGCACCGTGACCCGCGCGCCGGGCTGGAGCGACCCGACCATGCCGCCCATCAGCGCGTAGCGGTGGCCGTCGTCGGTGACCAGCGCCAGGCAGCGCCCGGGGCCTTGGACCAGATCGCCGACCACGGTGATCGGCTTGTAGATGTCGCTGGGCGTGGTCGGCGGCGTGGTGGGCCGCGGCAGGGTGGGGAGGTTGGTCGTACTGGGCGAGGAGGGCGTGCCGGAGCTCGGTGGCGTGGCGGGGGTGCCGGTCCCGCTCCCGCCGCCGGGTGCCTGCTCCCCGCCGCAGCCGGCGAGGCCGAAGGCGAGAGTGCCGACCAGGGCGAGGGCCAGGACGAGGCGACCGGCTGCCGGGAGGGGATGGTCTCGACAAGCTCGACCGGCCGGG
>DASSVD010000173.1:0-8108 GCA_035706365.1 Nocardioidaceae bacterium | reverse complement strand
TGGCGGAGTGAGTGCTGACAAGCAGGTCTCCGCCCGTACGACGATCGACGCCCCGCCGCACGTCGTCTTCGCCATCCTCGCCGACCCCCGCCAGCACCCGCGCATCGACGGGTCGGGGTCGGTGCAGCAGGTCACCACCGGGCCGGAGCGGCTGAGCAAGGGCGCCACCTTCGGCGCCGACATGCGGCTGTTCGGGTTGCCCTACAAGATCTCGAACCGGGTCGTGGAGTTCGAGGAGGACCGGCGCATCGCGTGGCGCCACTTCGGCGGCCACCGCTGGCGCTACGAGCTGCAGCCCACCGACGACGGCGGCACCCAGGTCACCGAGACCTTCGACTACTCCCGCTACGGCGTGGCCGCGACCACGGCCATCCGGGCGCTCGGCTTCCCCGAGCGCAACCGCCGCGGGATCGAGGAGACGCTGGTGCGGCTCAAGGCCGCCGCCGAGGAGGACGCCGCGTCCTGACCGGCGGCCGGGCGTCGTCCTGACCCGCCTGTTCGCCCGCAACCGGGTCGCCGTTCGGCGTGAGAGTGCCGTCCCGGGCGACCGAGGGCGACACGATGGCGCCACGCGCGCGATCGCGCCGGGTCAGGACCGCCGGACGGCCACCGAGTTCGCGACGCCCCAGACGACGGCGAGCAGGCACACCTGCGCCGCCGTGACCAGCTGCGCGAGGTGCCACCCCTGGGACCCGCCGACCGTGACCGCGGCGACGAACTCCACCAGCGACAGGGCCAGGGCGAAGGCGCCCACCGCCGAGAAGCCGGCCTGGGCGATCCGCCGGTCCCGCTCGTCGCGGTACTCGATGGCGTTGACCCGGGTGATGTCGCGCGCACCGGGGCGCCGGGCGTAGAGCGCGGTCGCGAAGCCGCCAGCCCCCATCGCGACCAGCACCGCGCACGCACCCCACCTGCCCGCCAGGGCGGTGACCAGCGCCCCCGCGAGGAACAGCCCCACGATCACGGCGTTGGCCGGCGAGACCGGCAGCCGGCTCTCATGCGCTGTCGACATCGAACATCTCCTCCACAGGTCGGTCGAAGTGGCGAGCCAGGTGCACGGCCAGGCGCAGCGACGGGTCGTAGCGCCCGGTCTCGATCGCGTTGATCGTCTGCCGGGACACGCCGACGGCGCGGGCCAGCGCGTCCTGGGACAGGCCGGCCTCCTGCCGCAGCTCTCGCACCAGGCTCTTCATGATGACAAGCCTGCTTGACACCCGGCACTCATGTCAAGTCTGCTTGACATGCCGTCAGCCGAACGCCGTCGTTCGGCGTGCACGTGCTGTCCCGCGCCGCTCGAGACGACCCGATCGCGCCAACCGCGCGTCAGGCGGTAGCGGATCCGCGGCGCGGGCCGCCACCCTCAGGCCAGCGACTCCAGCCAGGCGTCGTGCAGGTCGGAGAACCGGCCCTCGCCCTCGGCGATCAGCTCGGCCGGCGAGCCGTCCTCCAGGATCCGGCCGTGCTCCAGCACGAGCACCCGGTCGGCGATCTCCACCGTGGAGAGCCGGTGGGCGATGATCAGCGCCGTGCGCTCGGCCAGGATGGTCTTGAGAGCACGCTGCACCAGCCGCTCGGAGGGTACGTCGAGCGAGGAGGTCGCCTCGTCGAGGATCAGGACGTCCGGGTCGGCCAGGAAGGCCCGGGCGAACGCCACCAGCTGCCGCTGCCCCGCGGACAGCCGCCCGCCACGGTTCGCCACGTCGGTGTCGTAGCCGTCCGGCAGCGCGCTGATGAAGTCGTGGGCGCCGATCGCGCGGGCGGCGGCGACCACCTCCTCCATCGACGCCTCGGGCCGGCCGAAGCGGATGTTGTCCGCGACCGTGCCGCCGAACATGAAGTTCTCCTGGGTGACCATCACCACCGACCGGCGCAGCGACTCCTCGTCGAGGTCGCGCAGGTCGATGCCGTCGAGCAGCACCCGCCCGCCGGTCGGGTCGTAGAACCGGGACACGAGCTTGGCGATGGTGGTCTTCCCGGCGCCGGTCGTGCCGACCAGCGCGATCGTCTGCCCGGCCGGGACGGTCAGGTCCAGGTCGGGCAGGACCGGCACGCCGTCGACGTACTCGAAGCGGACGTGGTCGAAGCGCACCTCGCCGTGCACGTCCTCCAGCGGCGTGGGGTGCTCCGGGTCGGCCACGGTGGGCTCCTCCTCGAGCACGCCGGAGAGCTTCTCCAGCGCGGCGGAGGCGGACTGGAAGGTGTTGTAGAACTGCGAGATCTCCTGCATCGGCTCGAAGAACTGCCGCAGGTAGAGCAGGAACGCCGCCAGCACGCCGACGGTCACCTCGCCGTGGAAGGCCAGGTAGGCGCCGTAGAGCAGCACCACCGCGATGGTGACGTTGCCGATCAGCTTGATGCCGGGCATGAACCAGGCGACCAGCCGGAACGCGCGCAGGTTGGCGCCGCGGTACTGGTGGTTGACGTCGTCGAAGATCTCCTGGTTGCGCGGCTCGCGGCGGAACGCCTGCACCGCGCGGATGCCGCCCATCGACTCGACGAAGTGCACGATGACCAGCGCGACCTTCTCCCGGGTCACCCGGTAGGTGCGCGCCGACTCCTTGCGGAACCAGTTGGTCAGCCACAGCAGGAACGGGAAGCACAGCAGCGCGACCAGGCCGAGCTTGAGGTCGAGCACCAGCAGCAGCACCGCGGTGCCGACCAGGGTGAGCAGCGCGGTGACCAGCCCGTCGAAGCCGGTCTCGAGCATCTCGTAGATCGCCTCCATGTCGGAGGTCTGCCGCGAGATCACCCGCCCGGAGGTGTAGTCGTCGTGGAAGGCCGGGCTCAGCTTCTGGAAGTGCCGGAACACCCGTCGCCGGACCTCGTAGAGCATGTCCTGGCCGACCCGGCCCGACATCACCAGGAAGGCCTGGCGGGTGATCGCCTGGACCACGGTGGCGCCGACGGCGAGGCCGACGACCACGAACAGCACGCTGGTGTCGCCGTCCTGGCGGATCGGCGGGATGCCGCGGTCGATGCCCTCCTTGACCAGGTAGGGGATCGACAGTCGGCTGGCGTTCTCCAGCACGACGATACCGAGCAGCAGCCAGATCAGCTTCCGGTGCGGGCGCAGCAGGTCGACCAGCAGCCGGCGGGAGCGCCTGCGCAGCCCGCCGGTGGCCGCCTCACCCAGCTCGTCGTGGCTCTTGCCGTCCGCGGCGACGCCGCGCCAGCTCGCCTCGGCCGGCTCGACCGGGTCCGGCGGCGTCGGGGTGGTCGGAGGCGTGGTCGCGCTCATGCCGGTGCCCCCTGCAGCAGCTCGTCGCTGTCGCTGACGTCGGCGGCCAGCAGGTCGCGGTACGCCGGGACCTGGGCGAGCAGGTCGCTGTGCGCGCCGACGTGGGTGATCGTGCCGTCCTGCAGCAGCGCCACCTTGTCCGCGAGCAGCACCGTGGACGCGCGGTGCGCGACGACGATGCCGGTCGCGTCGGCCAGCACCCGGCGCAGCGCCGCCTCCACCAGCTTCTCGGTGTGCACGTCGAGAGCGGAGAGCGTGTCGTCGAGCACCAGGACCTTCGGCGCCGACAGCACCGCACGGGCCAGCGCGAGACGCTGGCGCTGGCCGCCGGACAGCGACATCCCCTGCTCGCCGATCCGGGTGTCGAGACCCCACGGGAGGTCGTAGACGAAGCCGGCCTGTGCCACCTCGACGGCTGCCCGCACCTCCTCCTCCGCGGCGCTGCCCCGGCCCAGGAGCAGGTTCTCCCGGGCGCTCATCGAGAACAGCGTCGGCTCCTCGAAGGCGGTGGCCACGATCGAGCGGAGGTTGCCCAGGGTCAGCTCGCGCACGTCGACCCCGTCGATGGTGATCGACCCGGAGGTCACGTCGTACAGCCGGGGCACGAGCGCGGTGAGCGTGGTCTTGCCCGAGCCGGTCGCCCCGACCAGCGCCACGGTCTCCCCCGGCTCGACCGTGAGGTTCACCGAGCGCAGCACCAGCTCCTCGTCGGCCTGGTCGGGGAAGGCGAAGGAGACGTCGTCGAAGACCAGGCGGCCCCGCGGCTCCTCCAGCACGCGGGTGCCCGAGACGATCGCCGGCTCGGTGTCGAAGATCTCCAGCACGCGCGCCGAGGCGGTCATCGCCTCCTGGGCCATCGCCAGGATCACGCCGAGCGCGGCCACCGGCCAGACCAGGGACAGCATCAGGGTGATGAAGGCGACCAGGGTGCCCGGGGTGAGCTCGCCGCGCCCCACGCCGTAGGCGCCGAGCAGCAGCACGAGCACCACCGCGAGGTTCGGGATCACCTCCAGGAACGTCCAGAACCGCGCCGAGAGGCGCACCTTGTCCATCGAGGTCTCGTAGAGCTTGCGGGCGGACGCGTCGTACTGGCCGGACACGTGCCGGCTGCGCCCGAACGACTTGATCACCCGGAACCCGACCGCGCCCTCCTCGGCCAGCGTCGCCAGGTCACCCTGCTCGTCCTGGACCCTGCGCGACACCACGACGTAGGCCTTCTCGAAGCGCATCGAGAGGTAGATGATCGGGATCGCCGAGGCGGCCACGACCAGGCCGAGCGGCCAGTACATGTGCAGCAGCACGCCGACCACGACCAGCAGCTGGGCGACGTTGGTGATCAGGAAGATCAGCCCGAAGCCGCTGAACCGGCGGATGCTGGACAGGTCGGTGGTGACCCGGGAGAGCAGCTGCCCGGACTGCCAGTGCCCGTGGAAGGCCATCGGCAGCTGCTGCAGCCGCTCGTAGAGGTCGTGGCGGATCTCGGTCTCGACGCCGAGCACCGCGTCGGACTGGATCCAGCGGCGCCAGAAGATCAGCGCCGCCTCGAGGACGCCCAGGCCGAGGGCGAGCAGGCCGAGCGGCAGCACCGGACCGATCTCGTGGTTGGTGATCGGCCCGTCGATCAGCGCCTTGGTGACCAGCGGGATCGCGATCGAGAGCCCCACCCCGGCGAGGGCGGTGGTCAGCATGATCACGAGCTTGGGCAGGTGCGGGCGGAGGTAGCCGCGAAGCCGCCAGAGCGAGTGCACTCCGGCGGGGGGATGGTCGGTGGGCCCGAGATGAGCGGTGCGCGAAGACGGCATGGGTGCGGCGGGAGTCCCCTCGTTCGTGTGTAAGAAGCAGATTACTCCCTGCTCCTGACGCGCCCAACCCGATTTCCGGCGAGCCGCCAGGGCTGCCGGCGGTCGCCTCGGGCGGAGGTCAGGAGGGCTGCTTGGCCACCCAGTCCGCCGCCACGGTGAGGAGTACGTCGTTGCCGGCCGGCTCCCCGATGCTGACCCGGACCCCCTCACCCGCGAACGGACGCACCATCACCCCGGCGGCATCGGCCGCGGCGGCGAAGTCGACCGTGTGGTCGCCCAGCTCGAGCCAGACGAAGTTGCCCTGCGCGTCGGGGATGCGCCAACCCTGCGCCCGCAGCGCGTCGACGACCCGGGTTCGCTCGGCCACCAGCGCGTCGACCCGCTCCAGCAGCGCGTCCGCGCGCTCCAGGGAGGCGATCGCGGCCGCCTGGGCGATCGAGGACACCCCGAAGGGCAGGGCGCAGGCGCGGATCGCGGCGGCGATCGGCTCCGGCGCCACGGCGTACCCGACCCGGAAGCCGGCCAGGCCGTAGGCCTTGGCGAAGGTGCGCATCACCACCACGTTGTCGCGCCCCTCGGCCAGCTCGAGCGCGTCCACCAGCTCGCCGCCCCCGGAGCCCTCGCCCGGCCGGACGAACTCGCGGTAGGCCTCGTCCACGACGACGACCACGTGCGACGGCACCCGGTCCAGGAACGCGGCCAGCTCGTCGCGGCGGACGGCCGGGCCGGTCGGATTGTTCGGGGTGCAGACCACGACCACCTTGGTGCGGTCGGTGATCGCGTCGGCCATCGCGTCGAGGTCGTGCCGCGCGTCGGCGTCGAGCGGGACCTGCACCGAGCGGGCGCCGGTGACCGCGACCGCGATCGGGTAGGCCTCGAAGGAGCGCCAGGCGTAGACCACCTCGTCGCCGTCCTGACAGAACGCCTGCAGCAGGTGGTAGAGCACCGCCACCGACCCGGTGCCCGCGGCGAGCCGCTCCACCCCGACACCCAGCCGCTCGGAGAGCGCGGCGTACAGCGCCGTGCAGCCCATGTCCGGGTAGCGGTTCATCGACGATGCGGCTTCGGCCGCCGCCTCGAGAACGCCGGGCAGCGGCGGGTAGGGGTTCTCGTTCGAGGAGAGCTTGTAGGTCTGCACCCCGGCACGGACCTTCGGCGGCTTGCCGGGGACGTAGGCGGGGATGCCGGCGATGGCGGGACGGATCTGCGGCGCGCTCATGCACCGCACCCTAATGGGGTGGCTGCGGCGACTCGCCCGCCCAGTCGCCCCGGACGTGGGCGATGTGTCGTCGCATCAGCGCACCGGCCGCGTCGGCGTCCCGGGCCAGCACCAGGTCGACCAGCTCCTCGTGCTCGCGCGCGGAGCCCTGCAGCTCGCCCCGGTCGGCGAGGCCCTGCAGGCCGTAGAGCCGGCTGCGCGCACGCAGGCGGCCCGCCACCTCGACCAGCTGCTGGTTGCCCGAGAGGGCGAGCAGGCGCAGGTGGAACTGCCGGTCCGCCTCCAGGTAGCCGATCAGGTCGGGCTCGACCGCCAGCGCCTCGATCTCCCGGGCGACCTGACGCAGCTCCTCCACCGCGGGGGCCATCTCCTCGTCGCAGCGGCGTGCGATGTCGGCGACCGTGGGCACCTCGATGAGCATCCGCACGTCGGTGATGTCGTCGAGCTCCTCGTTGGACAGCTCGGTGACCCGGAACCCCTTGTTCCGCACCGCCTCCACCAGGCCCTCGTTGGCCAGGTCGAGCATCGCCTCGCGCACCGGGGTTGCCGAGACGCCGAACTTCTCGGCCAGCGCGGGTGCGGAGTAGAGCACGCCGGGACGCATCTCACCGGCGATCAGCGCGGCCCGCAGCGCGTGCGCGACCTGGTGCCGGAGGCTCTGCCGTGCCTGGAACAGCGGCAGGTTCAGCGCAGCGGAGTCACGTCCCCCGTCGCCACGTGTCACTGCGCTCACCGGTCCTGTCATCTCATCGAAGGACGAACCCGGTACCCACCGGGTCGCCGTGCTCCTGCACGAAGACGTGCTCGCCCGTACGGTAGGCCATCCCCCGGACTTCGGGAACGACCGCGGCGACGCCGTCGCAGTCGGTCTCCTCCAGCACGCGCGCGGTGAAACGGGTGCCCACGATCGAGTCGTGCACCAGGGTCTGCCCCGGCCCGAGGAGGCCGTCCGCCACCAGCAGCGGGACGCGCGCCGACGTACCGGAACCGCACGGGGAGCGGTCCACCTGACCGTCGGCGAAGACCGTCACGTTGCGCTGGTGCGGGCCGTCCGGCCCCTGGCCGAGGTCGTCGTAGAGGATCGTGCCGTACACCCCGGACAGCCGTGGGTCGCTGCGATGCCGGGCCCAGTCGGTGGCCTCCAGTGCCCACTTCACCTCGCGGCCGGCCCGGATCAGGTCGGTGTAGTGCTCGGGGGTCACCTGGAGCCCGAACGCCGAGGCGGGGACCGAGGCGTAGATGGCGCCGCCGTAGCTGACGTCGACCTCGACCCGACCGCCGGCCAGCTCCAGCGGCACCCCGCGACCCAGCACGTACGACGCGACGTTGCGGAAGGCGACCGACTCGACCGCGCCGCCGGTCATCCGGACGCGCGCGGTGACCCGACCGGACGGCACGTCGATCACCACGTCGGTGTCGCCGTCGGGGTCGCCGTCGGGGTCCACAGCGACCCGGCCGCTGCGCACGGCCCAGACGCCGAGCGCGATGGTGCCGTGACCGCAGGCCGTCGAGTAGCCGTCCTTGTGCCAGAACACCACGCCGAGATCGGCGCCGTCGTCGTCCGGCGGGACCAGGAAGCAGCCGTACATGTCGGCGTGACCGCGCGGCTCGTGGCACAGCAGGGTGCGCACCCGCTCGGCCTCCGGGCTGGTGCGGGCGTGCTCGCGGCGCTCGCGGACGGTCGTCCCCTCCAGCGCCGGCGCACCCTGCACCACGATCCGGAACGGCTCCCCGCCGGTGTGGTAGTCCACCGTGCGCAGGTCGCCGGGCGCCGTCACCGGCGCAGTGGTGCGCGTGTCGCCGAGAGGCCCGGCCACCTAGGCCCCCAGGTAGGCGTCGACGACCCGGG
>DASSVD010000172.1:0-14628 GCA_035706365.1 Nocardioidaceae bacterium | reverse complement strand
GATCCGGCTGAACATCAACGGCGCTGCGCGACCGGCCGAAGGGTGATGTGAGACGTCACCCGGGGGCGTCACCGTGCGCATGCTGGTGCTTCCGCTGTGCACGACCGCACTTCACCGCTGCAGTCGCTCGCACGCCTGGAGTGCAGCCAGACTCGCAGTGGTGGGGGAGCCATGTGCGCGATGGCGCCCAACTTCTCTCGCGCCACGGACTCGTCGTCGTACAGCGGCAGGAACTGCAACCGGAACCGGCGCTCGGTCTCCTGAGCCAGCCAGGCGTCATACCCGGAGTCGGGGTACGGCTCAAGGTTCAGCGTGCGCTTGCTCGGCATGCACGCAACCTTGGCAGAGCGAGCGTTCGCCCTGCGAGCGACTCATCGCGTGGCGTACTTCCATGGCACGCTGAGGCCATGGCGCCCTTCGACGACCAGTCGCTCCGTCTCGCACCGCTCACGCCCGAGCACGCGCAGGACTTGCGCACCTGGCGCTACGGGGCGCCGTACGACACCTACGACATGACCGCCGTGAGCAGTGACGACCTGCTCCGCGACGACGCCGGCTTCTACGCCGTGCTGGCCGGTGAGCGCTTGGTCGGCTACCGCTCCTTCGGGGCCGACGGGCGCGTCCCCGGCTGGTCCTACGACGACTCGGCGCTCGACACCGGGGGTGGCCTGCGTCCGGAGCTGACCGGCCAGGGGCTGGGTCGGACGGTGATCGCGGCCGGCCTGGCCTTCGGACGCGAGCGATTCGCGCCTCGCGCCTTCCGCATGACGGTGGCCGCGTTCAACGAGCGCGCGTTGCGCACGGTGGGGTCGCTGGGCTTCGAGAAGATCGGCACGTTCGCCGCGGCGCGCGACGGCCGCCGGTTCCACGTGCTGGTGCGCGAGGAGCGCGCATAGCCGACCCAAACGGTTTGCCCCGTCCTGGGCGTTCCAGCACGATCTGCTGCGTGGACTCCCAAGTCGAAGAACGCGAAGCACGAGCGAGGCTGGACGCTCTGCCGGGTCTGACCTGGCAGCCGATCGGGCGCGAGGACCTGCCGGCAGTCGCCGACCTCTACGCCACCTGCGAGGCCTTCGACCAGAACCCCGAGCGGCAGTCGCTGCGCGGGTTGCAGGAGTACTGGGACTCCCCGCGGTCACGTCCCGACCTCGACACACTCGTGGGGTACGCCGCCTCCGGCTGCGCGGTCGCGGTCGCCTGGGCCGGCTGCAACCGGGTCGTCACGCAGGCCCGGCGGGTGCACCTGGGCGGCGCCGTCCATCCCGACCACCGGGGGCAAGGGATCGGACGGGCCGTGCTGGGCTGGGAGCTCGCCCACGGCCGCGCCTGGGACGAAACCTCCCGCCGTCCCGGATACGGGCCGCTGGTGATGCGGCTCTACGTGCCGGCCGAGCAGCGCGACGTGCGCGACCTCGCCGAGCGCCACGGCCTGTCCACGGTCCGCTACTTCTTCGAGATGTCGCGCGCGCTCACCGAACTCCCTCCAGCGGCCGACGCACCGGGCGTGCGCCTCGAAGGCTGGGACGCCGCGCGCAGTCCGGAGGTGCGGCGGATGGTCGACGACGCCTTCCGGGATCACTGGGGCCACACGGACAGCACCGAGCAGACCTGGGCCGAGTTCGTCGGGTCCGAGGCGTTTCGACCCGAGTGGACCGTCCTCGCGGTCGACGACGCGACCGGGCATGTGGTCGGCGCCGCGCTCAACTGCGCCTACGAGCAGGACTGGCGGGCGACCGGCCTTCGCGAGGGCTACACCGACCAGCTCGGCGTGGCGGCGAGCCATCGGGGCCGGGGCATCGCCTCGGCCTTGCTGCACGCGTCGATGCGCCGGTTCGCCGCCTCCGGGATGGACGCGGCCGGGCTCGGCGTCGACACCGCGAACGACACCGGCGCGCTGCGCCTCTACGAGCGGCTCGGCTACCGGCAGACCGATCGGACCTGCGTGCACGAGCTGGCCGTCGAGCCGTCCTGAGCGCGCCGGACGCCGCCGGCGCGGTCACGCCGAGACCAGGCCGTTCTCGCCCTGCCAGGCAGCGAGCCGTCCGGCCCGGCTGACCGCTCGCAACCGTTGCTCGACCGCGGGGCGGTGCTGCACCGACGCCGCGATCAGCAGGTGGTCGCCCGTGCGCAGCACGGCTTCCGGCGGCGGCACGGTCAGCGTCCCGTCCCGCAGGACCAGGGCGACCACCGCGTCGCCCGGCAGCCGGAGCTCGGCCACCTCCACCCCGTGCAGTCGGGAGCCGGCGGGGATGTCGAAGCTGAGCATGGTCGCGCCCAGGTCCTCGAACGGCGCGTGCTCGATCTCCAGCTCGCGGGTCTGCTCGGGTTCCAACACCCGCAGCCGCGTCGACAGCCACGGCAGCGTGGGGCCCTGGAGCAGCGTGAACACCACCACCAGCAGGAACGTGACGTCGAAGATGCGCTGTGCGTGGGGGATCCCGGCGGTGATCGGGAAGGTGGCCAGCACGATGGGCACCGCCCCGCGAAGCCCGGCCCAGGAGATGAACGCCTGATCCCGCCATGGCACCCGGAACGGTGTGGTGCACAGCCAGACGGACACCGGCCGGGCGACCAGCGTCAGCGCCACCCCCACCACCAGGGCCGGCAGAACCGCCTCGGGCAGGCGGGAGGGTGAGGCGAGCAGTCCGAGCAGCACGAACAGCCCGATCTGCGACATCCAGGCCAGCCCCTCGGCGAACCCCAGGGTCGCGTTGCGGTGCGGCAGGGCGGCGTTGCCCAGCACCAGGCCGGCCACGTAGACGGCGACGAACGGGCTGCCGCCGACGACCTGGGCGAGCCCGAACCCGAGCATCGCGAACGCGAGCGTGGCCAGCGGATAGAGCCCCGCGGCCGGCAGCGCGAGCCGGCCCAGCACCCAGCGCCCGGCCAGCGCGACGGCCACACCGGCCAGCACCCCGACGCCCAGCTGCTGGACGAAGCCGAGGGCGGCCGAGACCGGGTCCAGGTCGTGCCACACGTCGGAGACCACGAGGGTGACCAGGATGATCACGGGCGGGTCGTTGAGGCCGGACTCCGCCTCGACCGTGGAGCGGATCCGCGGACGCAGCCGCAGGGTGCGCAGCACAGCGAAGACGGCGGCGGCGTCCGTCGAGGAGACGATGGCGCCCAGCAGCACTGCGGTCCGGGCGTCGACGTCCAGCAGCAGCCACGCGAGGGCGGAGGTGATCGTGACGCTGAGCGCGACTCCGACGGTGGCGAGCACGCCGGCCATGCCCAGCACCGGCCGGATCACCGGGAGGCGGGTGGTCAGCCCGCCTTCGGCGAGGATCACGGCCAGCGCCAGGGAGCCGAGGGTCTGGGTGAGCGCCGCGTCTTCGAACGACAGACCCAGGCCGGCGTCCCCGATCACCAGGCCGATGGCCAGGTAGAGCAGCAGGCTGGGCAGGCCGGCGCGGGTGGAGACGCGCACGGCGGCGACCCCCAGCAGCAGCACCAGCGTGCCGCCGAGGACCAGGATGCCGAGCTGGTCGGCACTCATCTGCGTCCCGGGCGCGTGCGTGCGGGCGGCGGCGAGGGCGGCGGTGCGGGCGGGCTCATGGCAGCAGGTTGGCGAGCTCGGGGCCGCCCCGCAGCGCGACGTCGACCAGGTCGGTGTCCACCAGCTCGACGCCGAGCGGTCCCAGCAGCGGGAGCGTGGTCACCGACAGCCGTGCCGCCACCGCCTCCCGCTCCCGCAGCACGCAGGCGAGGTCGACGTTGCCGAGCAGACGGCGCATCTCGCGCTCGACCGTCTCCGCGGTCACCCAGGCCAGGTCACGCCCTACGGCGGCGGCCCGCTCCGGTGCCACCACACGCCACAGCAGGCTCGCCACGACGCGGACCTCGGCCCCCTCGCGGGTGACCGCGGAGACGACGACCGGGTCGAGCCGCTGCGCGAGCAAGGGCACGACGTTGACCTGCTCCGCTCCCGGCAGGTGCAACAGCAGCCCCGGCGGGCGCGACCGCACCGGGCGACCCCCGCGCAGCACCACCCCGCGGTGGCCCGCCGGGACGACGCGCACCACACCCGCTGCACCCGCGACGAGGGCCGCGACGACGACGAGAAGCACTACCAGCCAGTCCATGCCTCCATGCTGTCCGACCCCGACCGCGGTCACCATGGAGTCCAACCCCCATCTTTCCTCTCCGGCGTCTGGGAGGGTGGGTGGCATGAGCCGAGGAGCATCGGTGCCACTGTTCTGGCGCGTGTGCCTGACCAACGGGGCGGTGTTCGTGCTGGGCACGCTCGTGCTGGTGCTGACTCCGGCGACCGTGTCCGCCCGCCCGCTGTGGTCCGAGGTCGTGGTGCTCACCCTGGGGCTGAGCGTGATCGTGGTGGTCAACGCGGTGCTGCTGCGCTCGGTGCTGCGGCCGTTGGACCACGTCATCGGGTTGATGGCCGACATCGACCTGCGCGAGCCGGGGCGGCGGCTGCCGGCGACCGACGGTGGACCGGCCGGGCCGCTGGTGGACGGGATCAACGCGATGCTCGGGCGGCTCGAGGCCGAGCGCGCGACGAGCACCCGACGCGCGCTGCTGGCCCAGGAGGCCGAGCGCCAACGCATCGCCCAGGAGCTTCACGACGAGGTGGGCCAGAGCCTGACCGCCGTACTCCTCGGGCTGAAGCGGGCCGGCGACCTGGCCCCACCCGAGGTGTCCGCGGAGCTGCAGGACGTGCGGGAGACGACCCGTGCCAGCCTGGACGAGGTACGCCGGATCTCGCAGCGGCTGCGGCCGGGGGTTCTGGCCGACCTGGGCCTGCTCAACGCGCTGTCCAGCCTCGCAAGCGACCTCACCAACCGAGCGAACATCACCGTGCATCGCGCCTTCCTGCCCGGCCTGCCCGCCCTGCCACCCGAGACCGAGCTGGTGGTCTACCGGGTCGCCCAGGAGGCGCTGACCAACGTGGCCCGGCACGCCGGAGCACGGACGGTGGAGCTGGCGCTGTCCCGGCGGGGTCGCCTGCTCGTGCTCACCGTCTCCGACGACGGTGCAGGGATCGGCAGGGCAGCGCCAGGAGCGGGCGTACGCGGGATGCAGGAGCGCGCCGGAATGGTCGGCGGGCGGCTCGAGCTGTCGGGCCGCGAGGGCGGCGGGACCCAGGTGCGGCTCGAGGTGCCGCTCGAGGTGGCGCGCGAGGTGCCGCGTGAAGGGAGCGGCGGGTGAGCGTGCGTATCCTGCTCGCCGACCACCACGCCCTGGTGCGCGCCGGGCTGCGGCACATCCTCGAGGCCGAGCCGGACCTGGTCGTCGTCGCCGAGGCGGCCGACGGCGCCGAGGCGGTGGAGCTGGCCCGCACCGCCGGGCCCGACCTGGCCGTGCTCGACGTGTCCATGCCGACGGTGACCGGCCTGCAGGCGGCCCGCGAGATCGCGCGTCGCGCACCGTCGGTGCGCACCCTGATGCTGTCCATGCACGACAACGAGCAGTACTTCTTCTCCGCGCTACAGGCCGGCGCCTCCGGCTACGTGCTCAAGTCCGCGGCCGACGAGGACCTGGTGGCCGCGGTGCGCGCGGTGATGCGCGGCGAGCCGTTCCTGTACGCCGGGGTCGCCGGCGTCCTGGTCCGCGACTTCCTGGAGAGGATGCGTCGCGGCGAGAGGATCCCCCGAGCGATCCTCACCCCGCGCGAGGACGAGGTGGTCAAGCTCATCGCCGAGGGCCACTCCTCGAAGGAGATCGCGACGTTGCTGGTGATCAGCCCCAAGACCGTCGAGCGGCACCGCGCCAACATCCTGGCCAAGCTCGGCATGCGCGACCGCACCGAGCTCACCCGCTACGCGATCCGCGCCGGCCTGATCGAGCCGTGACCCCCGCACAGACCGACCGGCGGCCCGCCGCTCAGCCGCTCATCCGCCCAGGCCCTGGGGCACCGGCAGCCGGGACACGCCCCCGAGTCGCCGGTGGAACCGGACGTGCTCGGGGTAGGAGTCGAGCACCGACCACAAGGTGGCGTGCGCGGCCCAGGGGAGTGGCTCGTCACCCTCGCGCCAGGAGGGGCCGAAGCCGATCCACACCGGAGCCCAGTCGGCGGCGAGGTCCCACGCGCCGCGGTGCCGCATCAGCAGGCGCCGCCGGATCTGGAACGCCGCCCGCGCGCCGTCGGCGCAGATCGGCGCGGTGGCGACCGGCCAGAGCCGCAGGTCCAGCGTCATCAGCTGCAGCTCGAGCTCGTGCAGCACGCAGGGAGCCACCAGCACCGTGGCGACGTTCTCGTGTGGCTCGCGCATCACCCCTACGACGGTATCGGCCAGGATCAGGTCCCGGCGATGTTCACCATCCACGGGATGCCGAACCGGTCGTCGCACATCCCGAACTCGTCGCCCCACATCTGCTTCTCGAGCGGCACGGAGACCGTGCCGTCGGCCGACAGCTTCGCCCAGTAGCCGCGCAGCTCGTCGGCGTCGTCGCCGCTGAGGCTGACCCCGAAGTTGTTGCCCGGCCGGTGCTCCATGCCCGGGGGCACGTCGGCGCCCATCAGCGTGAAACCGCTCGGCGTCACCAGCTGGGCGTGCATGATCTGGTCGGCGTGCGGACCCTCGCCCTGGCCGTACTCGCCGAACGTGGCAAGGCTCAGCTCGCCGCCGAACACCTCGCGGTAGAAGGTCATCGCGTCGCGCGCGGTGCCGGGGAAGGACAGGTAGGGGTTGAGACGGGAGGACATCGGCTGCTCCTTCGGTCGTCGGGCGCGACCCGGCGAGGGGGACACGCAGCACACCCCTCACCGGGCCTCCCGGCATGCCTACCGCTCACCGGCCCCACCGTCAACAGGGCGGATCCGTGGTCTGGTCGCCGGCGAACGTGGGGCGGCGCCCGGTCAGATCCAGGACTTGAACCAGATCCGTTGCAGCCACTCGGCCGTGGTGAGGAGCTGGTCGGTGTAGATGGGCCAGAACCAGGCGAAGTTGAGCACCACCAGGACCACGAAGGCGCCCCCTACCGCGGCACCGACCATCCGCCGGCCCGACGACGCGTCGCGGCCGCCGAGCAGCCGGCCCAGCAGCAGGGTCACCGCGATGACCGTGAACGGCACGATCGCCACCGCGTAGTAGGAGAAGATCGGCCGGTCGTCGTAGCGGATCCACGGCAGCCAGGTCGCCGCGACCCCCACCACGGCGAGGCCGTACCTCCAGTCGCGCCTGGCCACCCACGCGTAGACGGCGTGCAGCAGGGCGGCCACCCCGCCCCACCACAGCGCCGGCGTGCCCAGCAGCAGCACCTGGCGCAGGCACGTGCTGTCCGCGGCGGCGGTGCATCCCTGCTGCCCGGGCTTGATGTCGAGCTGCGCGTCCACCCCGACGGGCCGGTTCAGCAGCAGCCACCCCTGCGGCGTGGACTGGTAGACGTGCGTGGCGTCGCTGAGGCCCTGCGTGTGGAACGTGTAGACGTCCTGGTGGTAGTTCCACAGCGAGCGCAGCGACTGCCACAGCTCGGGGAGGAAGCCGTGCGCGTCGTGGCGCAGGTAGCTGCCCCAGTAGGCGCCGTACTGGGTGTCGGACAGGGTGGTCTCGTAGGCGTGGGCGTGCAGCAGCCAGCCGGTCCAGGTGAGCACGTAGACGACCAGCCCGACGAGTACGAGGTAGCAGAACGCCGGGACGGCGTCGACGATCAGCGAGCGCAGCCAGGGGCGTCGTACGCCGATCGCCCGGCGCGCGCCCGCGTCCCAGGCCCAGACCAGCAGGCCGAACGCCGCCACCGGGAACAGCGCATTCCACTTGGTGGCACAGGCCAGCCCGAAGAGAATCCCGGCCGCGAGCCGCCACGGCCGCCACAGCAGCGGACGCACCGGACCCCACCCCCGCGTGCTCGCCGGCCGCCCCGCGGGCAGCATCCCGGCCAGACGAGCGCGGCCCCAGTCGCGGTCGGCAACTAGGCACGACACCGCGCTCAGCAGGAAGAACGCCATGAAGATGTCCAGCAGCGCCAGCCGCGACATCACGAACTGCAGGCCGTCGAAGCACAGCAGCACCCCGGCGGTGCAACCGAGCAGGGTCGAGCCGGTCAGCCGGCGTACCAGCCGCACCATCACCAGCACCATCAGGGTGCCCACCACGGCGCTGGCGACCCGCCAGCCGAGCGGGTCCATCCCGAAGATCCACTCGCCCAGGGCGATCAGCCACTTGCCGACCTCGGGGTGCACCACCATCGAGGGGGTGGAGGTGAAGATGCCGGTGACCTGGCCTTCGAGGATCTTCTGGTTTGCCTCCTCGACGTAGCCGGTCGTGAAGCCGTGCTGCCACAGCGACCAGGCGTCCTTGGCGTAGTAGGTCTCGTCGAAGAGGAAGGCGTGCGGCGTGCCGAGGTGCCACAGCCGCAGGAAGCCGGCCAGCGCGGTCACGGCGAGCGTGGCCACCCACCCGGTGAACCGGTCGCCGCGGCCCAGCACCGGCACCAGTCGCCGCCGGGCACTGGGCACCGCCGTGCCCTGCGCGGTCCACGACAACCCCATGGTGCGCCGGGGCGGGTCCTGGGTGGCGGTGCTCACCCGGGCATCCTACGGAGCAGGCGTGGCCGGGCCGGTCGGCTCGTGGCGCGTTTGCCCGGTGCCGTGCGGCCCAGGATGATCGGCCCGTGAGCGAACCCCAGGACACCCCCGCGCACGCCCGCGAGCAGGAGCCGGGCCCCACCGCGGGCCACGAGCCGGCCGGGGACCGCTCCGGCGGCGTCCTGGTGCTCGCCGCGACCCCGATCGGCCGGATCGAGGACGCGCCGCCGCGGCTGCGCAGCGAGCTGGCCGGCGCGGACCTGGTGGCCGCCGAGGACACCCGCCGGCTGCGGCGGCTCGTGGGCGAGCTGGAGGTGGAGATCTCCGGCGCGGTGATGTCGTACTTCGAGGGGAACGAGGCCGCGCGCACCCCGAGGCTCGTGGAGGCGCTGGAGGAGGGGCGCCGCGTGCTGCTGGTCACCGACGCCGGTATGCCCTCGGTCTCCGACCCCGGCTACCGCCTGGTCGCGGCCGCGGTGGAGCGCGGGTTGCGGGTGACCGCGGTGCCCGGACCGTCCGCGGTGCTCACCGCGCTGGCCGTCTCCGGGCTGCCGGTGGACCGGTTCTGCTTCGAGGGCTTCCTGCCCCGCAAGGCGGGGGAGCGGGGGCGCCGGTTGGCCGCCCTGGCCCGCGAGGAGCGCACCCTGGTCTTCTTCGAGGCGCCCCACCGCACGGCAGTGACGCTGGCCGCGATGGCCGAGGCGTTCGGTGCGGACCGGCGCGCCGCCGTGTGCCGGGAGCTGACCAAGACCCACGAGGAGGTACGCCGCGACGCCCTGGGCGCGCTGGTGCCCTGGGCCGAGCAGGGGGTCCGCGGCGAGGTGACCCTCGTCGTGGCCGGAGCCGCCCCGGGAAGCGACCTGCCGACCGACCCCGCCTCCCTGCGCGGCCTGGTCGCTGAGGAGGAGCAGGCCGGCGCCACCCGCAAGGAGGCGATCCGCGACGTCGCCCGTCGGGCTGGGGTGCCCAAGCGCGAGGTGTACGACGCGGTGCACAAGCCGGAGGTGCCGGACCGGGAAGGGCAGTGCGGCGGGTCGACCGAGGGCTCCGCGTAACCTCGGGGACCATGGCTCCCGACGCACCCACCCGCCGCCGTTTCCGGGACGACCGTGACCGCGACCGGGCCGAGCGTCCTCCGGCCCCCGAGCCGCTGCCGCATCCGGTGGTGGACAACCACTGCCATCTCGACATCGCGGACGGGCCGGACGAGGGCTGGCTGCACACGCAGGAGGCGCTGGAGGCCGCGGCGTCGGTCGGCGTGCCCCGGATCGTGCAGATCGGCTGCGACCTGCCCGGCGCGCGTTGGGCGGTGCAGGCGGCCGAGCGTCACGACGCGCTGGTGGCCGGCGTGGCACTGCACCCCAACGAGGCGCCCCGGCACGCCGCCGAGGGGACCCTGGACGCGGCGCTCGCCGAGATCGAGCAGCTCGCCGTCTCCTCGCCCCGGGTGCGGGCGGTGGGGGAGACCGGCCTGGACTACTTCCGCACAGGTGAGGAGGGGCGGGCCGCCCAGCACGACTCCTTCCGCCGCCACATCGAGCTGGCCCGTCGCCTGGACAAGACCCTCGTCATCCACGACCGGGACGCCCACGAGGACGTGCTCGCGCTGCTGGACGAGCAGCCGCCGCCACCGCGCGTGGTGATGCACTGCTTCTCCGGCGACGCCGATTTCGCCGTGGCGTGTCTGGACCGCGGGGCGTGGCTCTCCTTCGCCGGCACGGTCACGTTCAAGAACGCCGAGCCGGTGCGCGAGGCGCTGCGCCGGGCCCCGCGCGACAGGATCCTGGTCGAGACGGATGCGCCGTACCTGACCCCGACGCCGTACCGCGGCCGGCCGAACGCGTCGTACCTGGTGCCGGTGACCGTGCGCGCGATGGCGGAGACCCGTGGCGAGGAGCTGGACGAGCTGTGTCGGGCGCTGGATGCCAACACCGAGGCGGCGTTCGGCGGCGCCTGGTAGGGACACTGGTAGGGGCACTGCTAGGGGCACCCGGGAGGGCGCGGGTAGCGGTCTGGCCGTGACCCTGCGCACGTGAGGCGGGTCGCACGCGTGCGGCCGAACGTCCGCGTGTGCCGCCTGTGCGGGGCCGAACCGGCTCTGATCCGACACCGATACTGGTGCAATGGTTTCGTAAAATCCGTCCTGATCGGGGACGGATCATTTGGCCTGTCCCGCTGTGCCCGTTATCGTCTTGTGACTGTTGGCCGGGAGTGGGGAAGCTTTCGGCGGCGCCAGGGCCCACACACATGTGCCACCGAGACCGGTGGCGGGGTGAACGTGCGGGCCGTCGTGCTGTGTGGCCCGGGTCCGTCCCGGAGATCGTGCGGCGCCTGCGTACGCCACCCGCGGCCCGGGACGAACCACCATGGGAGAACCGTGCGGAGCAAACTCGCACTCCTCACCAAGAGCAGGACCGTCCTCGTCACCCTCGTCGCAGGAGTCGCCGTCGCGCTGGTCGCCACCACCGCCGGGTACGCCGCGATGAGCAAGACCGTGACCGTCTCGGTCGACGGGAAGACCAGCGAGGTCAGCACCCTCGGCGGGACCGTCGGTGACGTGCTCGCCAGCGAGGGCATCGCCGTCGACGAGCACGACGTGGTCGCGCCGGGGCTGGACACGCCGGTCAACGACGAGACCCGCATCGCCGTCCGCTACGGCCGGCCGCTGGAGCTGACCGTGGACGGCCAGGACCGCACCTACTGGGTGACCGCCAAGGACGTCGACAGTGCGCTGGACCAGCTCGGCCTGCGCTACGCCGGCGCCGAGCTGTCGCTGAGCCGCAGCGCCTCCATCGGGCGCGAGGGCCTCGACCTGAAGGTCGTCACCCCGAAGGCGATCACCGTCAAGGTGGGCGACGAGAAGAAGCGGAAGCACGAGGTGCCTGCGCTCACCGTCCGCGGTGCGCTGGACGAGCTCGGCGTCAAGGTCGACGGCAACGACACGGTCAAGCCCACGCCGGGCGCCACCCTGGAGGACGGCGACACGGTCGTGGTCACCAAGGTGCGCACCGTCAAGCGCACCGTCACCGAGGCGATCGACCACGGCACGGTGCAGAAGTCCGACCCGGACCTCTTCGACGACCAGTCGCGCACCGTGCGCTCCGGCCATGACGGCGCCCGCAAGATCACCTACCAGGTGACCTACGAGAACGGCGAGGTCGCCAAGCGCAAGGAGCTGCGCTCCACGATCACCCGCAAGCCGGTCGACTCCATCGTCAAGGTCGGCACCAAGGAGCGTCCGTCGCCGGCGCCCGCGCCGAGCACCAACTTCGCCAGCGGCAGCACGGTCTGGGACCAGCTGGCGCAGTGTGAGTCCGGTGGCAACTGGGCGATCAACACCGGCAACGGCTACTACGGTGGGCTGCAGTTCAACCTGTCCACCTGGCACGCCTACGGCGGCAGCGGCTACCCGCACCAGGCCAGCCGCGAGACCCAGATCGCGATCGCGGAGAAGGTCCGTGCCGCGAACGGCGGCTACGGCGCCTGGCCGGCCTGCGCCGCGTCGCTGGGTCTGCCCACCTGACCTGGCCCGATAGGGTCGGCGCCGTGCCCGACGACAACCCGGCCGCGGCTCCCGACCCGCTGAGCGCCACCACGTCCGCCGGACCGAGCCTGCTCGGTCCGGCGGACGTGCGTTCGCTGGCGGCCGCGCTGGGGCTGCGGCCCACCAAGCAGCGCGGGCAGAACTTCGTCATCGACCCCAACACGGTGCGCCGCATCGTGCGGGTGGCCGGCGTCGGACCCGACGACGTGGTGCTCGAGGTCGGCCCCGGTCTCGGATCGCTGACCCTCGCCCTGCTGGGCACCGGCGCCCGGGTGGTCGCGGTCGAGGTCGACCCGCAACTGGCCGCGGCCCTGCCCGCCACCGTGGCGGCGCACGCGCCCGAGCAGGCGGAGCGCTTCACCGTGGTCGAGGCCGACGCGTTGCGGATCCGGGAGCTGCCGGGTCCTCCGCCGACGACGCTCGTGGCGAACCTGCCCTACAACGTCGCCGTGCCGGTGCTGCTGCACCTGTTCGGTCTCCTGCCCGGCCTGCGCCGCGGGCTGGTGATGGTGCAGTCCGAGGTCGCCGACCGGCTCGCCGCCGGCCCGGGCTCGCGCACCTACGGCGTCCCTTCGGCCAAGGCCGCCTGGTTCGCGCGGGTGCGTCGCGCCGGCGCGGTCAGCCGCAACGTCTTCTGGCCGGCCCCCAACGTCGACTCCGGCCTGGTCGCCTGGGAGCACCGCGACCCGCCGGCCGTTGACGCCACCCGCGAGGAGGTGTTCGCCGTCATCGACGCGGCGTTCGCGCAGCGCCGCAAGACGCTGCGCTCCACGCTCAAGCCGCTGGCCGGGTCCACCGGCGTGGTCGAGGCGGCGCTGTCCCGCGCCGGCGTCCCGGTCACGGCCAGGGGTGAGGCGCTGGGCATCGAGCAGTTCGCCGCCATCGCCGCGGAGCTGCGCCGGGAGGCCGGCCGGTGAGGCACGAGGTGGTGGTCAGCGCCCCCGCGAAGGTGAACCTCTGCCTCGGCGTGGGGCCGGTGCGCTCCGACGGCTTCCACCCGCTGGCCACCGTCTACCAGGCGATCGGGCTCTACGACCAGGTCACCGCCACCGCCGCCGCGTCCGGCGAGTGGACCCTCGAGGTCACCGGCCACCCGCGCCTCGCCGTCGCCGACGTGCCCACCGATGACCGCAACCTTGCCCTGCGCGCGGCGAGGCTGCTGGCCGAGCACCACGGTCTCGAGGCATCGGCCCGACTGCACGTGCACAAGGGGATCCCGGTGGCCGGCGGCCTGGCCGGGGGCAGCGCCGACGCGGCCGCGACCCTGCTCGCCTGCGACCTGCTGTGGGACACCCACACCCCGCGCGGGGATCTGCTCGCGCTGGCCGGCCGGCTGGGCAGCGACGTGCCGTTCGCCTTGACCGGCGGGACCGCGCTCGGGTCGGGACGCGGCGAGGTGGTCACCCCGGCGATGACGCGCGGCAGCTTCTGGTGGGTCGTCGTCGAGTCACCCGTGGGGCTGTCCACCCCGCAGGTGTACGCCGAGTTCGACCGGCTGCACCAGGGGCGGGAGGTCGCGCAGCCCGAGGTGCCCGACGTACTCATGGAGGCCCTGCGCAGCGGCGACCCCGCCCGCCTCGGCGCGGCACTGAGCAACGACCTGCAGGAGCCCGCGCTGCTGCTGCGCCCCGAGCTCGCCGAGGTCCTCGAGTGCGGCCTCGCCGCGTCCGCGCACGGCGCGCTGCTGTCCGGCTCCGGACCCAGCTGCCTGTTCCTCGCCGAGGGGCGCGGCCACGCCGACCACCTGGCGGCCGCCCTGGACGAGGCGGGCTTCGGGCCGCTGTCCGTGGCACCCGGGCCGGTCCCGGGGGCGCGACCCGCCCGCGCCCCCTGGTGAGGGACAATCGGCCGCGATGGCCACCACCGCGACGAACCCTGCTTCCGCCCCCGCCCGCAACCTGGTCAACCTGGAGCGGGTGCACAAGGCCTACGGCATCCGCCCGCTGCTGGACGGGGTCAGTCTCGGTGTCGGTGCGGGTGAGCGGATCGGCGTCGTAGGCCGCAACGGCGACGGCAAGACCACCCTGCTGGAGATCCTCGCCGGCCGGGAGGAGCCGGACCAGGGGCGGGTCTCCCGCGCCCGCGGTCTCCACCTGGGCTACCTCACCCAGCGCGACCGGCTCGACCCCGACCACACGGTGCGTGAGGCGGTGCTGCAGGGCCGCGCCGACCACGAGTGGGCCGCGGACGCGACCACGCGCGAGGTGGTGGAGGTGCTGCTGGCCGGGGTAAGCGTGGACCGGCAGGTGGACGCGCTGTCCGGCGGGGAGCGGCGGCGCTGCTCGCTGGCGGCCCTGCTGCTGGAGGAGCACGACCTGCTCATCCTCGACGAGCCGACCAACCACCTCGATGTCGAGGCCGTCTCCTGGCTGGCGCGCCACCTGGCCCGGCGTACCTCTGCGCTGGTCGTGGTCACCCACGACCGCTGGTTCCTCGACGCGGTGTGCCAGACCACGTGGGAGGTGCACGACGGCAGTGTCGACGTGTACGACGGGGGCTACGCGGCGTTCGTGCTGGCCAAGGCCGAGCGGCAGCGGCAGGCGGCGGCCTCCGAGGCGCGCCGGCAGAACCTGATGCGCAAGGAGCTGGCCTGGCTGCG
>DASSVD010000171.1:0-18364 GCA_035706365.1 Nocardioidaceae bacterium | reverse complement strand
GGGCGAGAAGGGTGACACCGGGCCTCAGGGCCCCAAGGGTGACACCGGCCCCCAGGGGCCCGGCGGCAATCCCGGCCGCGACGGAATCGTGGGGTACGACGTGGTTGGGCGCACGTCTGATTCGTCCGTCGAGGACGGCCTGGTGACGCTCGAGGCGCCCTGCTACGGCGACAAGGTGGCCATCGGTGGCGGGTTCCGCGCCTACGAGCCAAAAGAGGTCACCGTGCACAGTTCCTACCCGCTGGTTGAAATGGTGCCCGGATCCATGCGGCCCGGAAATGAAGCGGGTACGTGGCACGCGACCGGCTGGATCATCCAGTACACGAACGAGGGGAGCAGCAAGGTGCAGCCCTACGTGTTGTGCGCGCTCGTGCGCTGACTCGAGACCTGTTCTCACAGCACCGGGTCAATGTGGTCCAGACCACATTGACCCGGTGCGATCGGGTTGGTCTCCTTTGTGCACTTCATCCGCTCGGGGGTTCGCGCACGGGGATCGACGTCGGAAGTCCTGACTTCCGACGTCGGGCGATCGGCACGGTCCTCCTTGCCCGTCGACAGCGACGGGATCTTGTGCAAGGAGATGCCACATGCAGTTCTCGACTCTCGCTCACAGTCGCGTCGGAGCGGTGCTCGCCGGCGCCGCCCTGCTGGTCACCGCGGGCGGTGTCGGCGGGGCGATGGCCTCGTCGGGCCACCACGGCGACGACCACGGGCGCGGGGGTGACCACGGTCGCGATCACGGGCGCGACCACGACGACCGGGGCAACGGTCCGAAGTGGGCGCCGCGCAACCTCGGAGTGAACTGGCAGATCATCGACCGCAACGTGATCGGCAACGGCGACTCCTACCTGCGCACCGGCCCGAACAGCGCCAACTTCGGCGTCACCGTGGACGTCCCCTTCGGCGTCGGCAGCCTCGGCATGCGCACCGGGTCGGGCGAGGACAAGGCCACCTTCGGCAACCAGGTCGACTTCGCCGGCGACGCGCTCGCCGACATCGAGCACGCGAGCTACTGGGTCTACACGACCGGGGAGAACAAGGCCAAGGGGCCGGGCAACCTGCCCAACCTGCAGTTCGAGGTCTCCCCGGACGGCCAGGGCGGCTTCTCCACGCTGGTCTACGTCCCCGAGGCCGCGGAGGCGAACACCTGGACCGAGCTCGACGCGTCCGAGGCGAAGCGCTGGTACCTCACCGGCGCGGAGGGCGAGGCCACCGGCTGCAACCAGGTCACCTACTGCACTCTCGACGAGGTCCAGGCCGAGCTGCCGGACGCCACCATCTACACCGTGCAGTTCAGCAAGGGCCGCGACCACGCCTTCTCCGGCGCGGTCGACGGGCTCGCCCTGAACGACACCACCTACGACTTCGAGCCGTACGGCGTCGTCACGCGCTGACCCTGCTCCACGACCGGGGCCGGTCCGCTGCCGAGAGGCGGTGGACCGGCCCGATCGTTTGGTGAGGCCAGATTTGCGGTACTCCCAGCCCATGCCTCCACGGTCCTCACGACTGCGCCGCGTCTCCCCGAACGCGCCCGGCTGGACGCGCCGCCGGGTGGGTCGCGGCTTCGCCTACCTCGACGAGCACGGCGAGCGCCTCGACCGCGAGCACGTCACGCGGATCAAGGCGCTGGTGATCCCGCCCGCCTGGGAGCGGGTGTGGATCTGCCCCGACGAACGCGGCCACATCCAGGCGGTCGGCGTGGACGCGGCCGGACGCCGCCAGTACCTCTACCACCCGGCCTGGCGCGAGCAGCGCGACCGGATGAAGTTCGACCGGGTGGCCGAGGTCGCCGGCCAGCTCCCGGCGGCGCGCGCGGCGATCGCCGAGCACATCTCCCTGGACGGGATGCCGCGGCAGCGGGCGGCCGCGACCGCCGTACGCCTGCTGGACAAGGGGTACTTCCGGATCGGCAGCGACGCGTACGCCGACGCCAACGGGAGCTTCGGGCTGACGACACTGGAGAAGCGGCACGTGTCGCGCGCCCGGGACCGGCTGGTGTTCTGCTTCGTCGGGAAGTCCGGCAAGGAGCACTGCATCGAGATCGACGATCCGCTCGCGGTGGCGGCGGTGGAGACCATGCGCCGTCGGCGCAGCGGCGGTGACCGGCTGCTGGCCTATCAGCAGGCCCGGCAGTGGCGGCCGCTGGACGCAGCCCTGGTCAACGACTACCTCACTGAGTCCGGGGTGGTGGACATGACCGCCAAGGACTTCCGCACCTGGCACGCCACCGTGCTCGCGGCCGAGTCGCTGGCCACGAGCGAGGAGAAGGGCGCCACCAAGACGTCGCGGGCGCGAGCGGTGCGGGCCACGATGAAGCAGGTCGCGGCGTACCTCGGCAACACACCGGCGGTGGCACGCTCGTCGTACGTCGACCCGCGGGTGGTCGACCTCTACGAGGACGGCGTCACCATCGCGGACGCGGTGCGCACCGGCTACGCCGACCTCGAGCAGCGCCAGGCCGCGATCGAGCGAGCGGTGCTGCGGCTGCTGGCCGAAGCGCCGGACTGGAGCACCCGACTGCCGCGCTCGGCCTGACCGGCGGAGGAGGCGACCGGCCCCCGCCCCTCTGGCCCGGCGGGGATGTGGGGGGTGCCGGGCCAGAGGCGGGTAACGGCGGCCTTGACGCCTCGGTTCTCCCAGAACCGATACCCGAGATGCCGCCGGAGTCCGGGGAGGAACTCCACGGGGCACTGCCGTCGTCGTCCGGGGAGGAACGCCGACAACACGCTGAAACCTAGCGCATAAGCATGCGGTTACCGGCAAGTATGCGGGCGAAAGTAAACAATTGTCATTGCGGACTATTGCGTCTCGGTGGACCGCGCTCCTCACGCATGCCGGCCCAGGGTGTCGGGTATCGGCGGGGGGTGGAACTCACCATCGTGCACGGAGACATCACCGCCCAGGACGTCGACGCCGTGGTCAACGCCGCCAACCGCGGCATGCGCGGAGGCGGAGGCGTGGACGGCGCGATCCATGCCGCGGGTGGCCCGGCGGTGCTGCAGGACTGCATCCTGCGCTACCCCGATGGGCTGGAGACCGGCCAGGCCGGCTGGACCACGGCGGGCAACATGCAGGCCCGCTGGGTGATCCACGTGGTCGGCCCCAACTACACCGCCGGGCAGCGCAATCGCGACTTGCTCACCAGTTGCTACGCCAACGCGCTGCACCTGGCCGACAACCTGGGCGCCGCGAGCCTGGCGTTCCCCTTGATCTCCGCGGGCATCTACGGGTGGCCCAAGCAGGACGCGGTCGAGGCGGCGCTGAGCACCTTGCTCGCCGCGGAGACCCGGGTCGCCGAGGCGCGGATGGTCGCCTACGACCACACCACCGAGACCCTGCTGCACGAGGCGCTCGCGTCGCTGCAGCGCAGCTAGTGGACAAACCGGACAAAGCTAGGCCGGAGCGAACCGACACGTCCGGCGATCGGTGACGATTTAACCAACTCTTTGCGTGTTGGGGGTCGTGGCTGCATGCGCCCCGGCCCTAGGTTCGGTCGCGAGGGGAGCCCGCTCCGGGGGGAGCGGGCACGGCGGCTCGGGCGCCTTCACAACGGTCCGGCCGTCGGCCGGGGGGAGAAGGCACATCGTGGTGGGGACCACGCGCTTCGGCGCGCGCTCAAGTCTGGCTTGGTTCGGAGCACTCGCTCTGCTCATCGCCTGGGCGGTGGCGTCGGTCGCGGTCGCGGGGGGCGCGGCTGCCGACCCCGGCAATGGGCACGGCAGCGGGCACGGCAGCGGCTCCGACGCCGGCAACGGTCACGGCCGCGGGCTGGCCAAAGGACACGATCGCGGCCGCGGTCACAGCGACTCCGGCGAGGCGAGTGAGACCGGGGCGCCACCGGATCACAGCGACGGCAACGCCGGGACCTCCGGCGACCCGGACGCGACCCAGCCGTTGAGCAACGCCGACACCAACCCGGGCGGCGCGAACGGCGACTGTCCGGGCGGGCCGTACTGCTCCACCCGGCACGGTGCGCCGTCCGGCAACGGCAACGGACACGGCCGCGCGGTCGGCAAGCCCTGCGCGGGCTGCGTGGGCAAGGCGGACAACAAGAACCCGCCGGGCCAGTACCCGGGTGGCTGGGACCGCAACGCCGGCTACGAGTGCGACCGCAACCACGGCATCGGCCGGACGAACCCGGCCCACACCGGATGTACGCCGCCTCCGGACTGCGCCGCCACCGACTGCGACGACGCCCCGCCGCCCGGCTGCACCGGTCGCGACTGCGACGACACCCCGCCGCACCACTGCGCCGACTGGGACTGTGACGGCACACCGCCCGGGCACTGCACCGGGCACCACTGCGACGGGACACCGCCCGGGCCCTGCGTGAGCCACTGGTGCGACGGCACGCCGCCCGACCACTGCGACGACCACCGTTGCGACGGCCCGACCCCGCCGTGCGCGTGGCATCCGCACGCGAAGCACTGCCACGACGTCACGCCTCCGGGGCCGCCGGACGAGCCGCCGAACCCGGGCTCGCCGCCGCCTCCCGCCGGCCCGCCCGGACCGGACACCCCGCCAGGGCCGGGGAACCCGCC
Source organism: Nocardioidaceae bacterium (assembly GCA_035706365.1). Taxonomy (GTDB): domain Bacteria; phylum Actinomycetota; class Actinomycetes; order Propionibacteriales; family Nocardioidaceae; genus Nocardioides_C. The sequence continues at coordinate 13,823 of DASSVD010000171.1, read as the reverse complement.
AGGCCCGGGTACTCCGCCGGGAACCTGTACGGACCTCGCCGCGCCGGGGACCTGCACCCCGCCGGGCAAGAACCGGCCGCCCAAGACCGTGCTGACCACCTCGAAGCCGCCGGTGGAGTCGACGGTCCTGCCCAACACCGGCGCCTCGTCGCAGCTCGGCTGGGCCGGCAGTGCGGGCGTGCTTCTACTGGCCGGCGGAGGCGCACTTCTCTGGCGCCGGATGCGAGCGCACTGAACCGGGGTCTCGACGACCTCGACCGCCCGGGACCGGGGAACCACGGACCAGCCTGGAGGGACCCCGCTACTCCGCCGACCCGTCGTGAATGTCCCGCCTCAACGCGCCGACCCGTCGTGAATGCTCGCGCTGCGCAGCACGAGCACGTCCCCGTGCCCGCCGTACCCGAGCACCTTCTTCGCGTACTGCGTGCCGTCGAAGGTGATCATCAGGAACTCGCCGTCTTCCAAAGGCACTAGCTGCGGGTGCGGAATGTTCGTCGGGTACGGCGCGTCCAGCCGTCCGACCCGCCGCATGTCGAGGTCGAAGACCGGATAGTTGCGCGCGTCGCCGTCGCTGGCCAGCAGCCACCAGCGGCCCTGCACCTCGGCCAGGATCGGCCCCTCGCACTGGTGCAGGTCGGCGGCCGCCCCCACCGACGTCAGCGCAGCACCCCAGATCCCACCCGGCTCGCCGACCGCGAGCGCGGGGTGGAAGTCGAAGGGCCGCTGCGACGGGCTCTCCACGAACCCGACGTGCCAGCGTCCCTCGATGCGGGTCAGCGCCGGGTCCCAGGCGCTGTGCCGGGTGGGCAGCTCCAGCGGCTGCGTGTCCAGGACGTGCACTCCGTGCAGCACGTCATCGGTGGTGACCAGGTGCCGCACATGCACGCCGTCGAAGCCGAAGTCGCCCCACGAGCTGGTCGCCACGATCCACCGGTCCGCGTCGTCGTCACGCACCACCTGGCCGGCGTGGTCACCGAGCAGCAGGCCGTCGCGCAGGGAGAACAGCTGACCGACCTGCTCGAGCTCCCGCGGGTCGTCGAGGTCGAGGGTGAAAACGCCCCAGTGCGCCTGCCGGAAGAAGCCCATCCCGGCGCAGGTCGCGGTCAGGTAGGCCTTGCCCTCACGCACGTACGGCCGCCCGTCGGCGTGCTGCACCAGGTGCGGGTCGCGGATGCCGGCCATCCCGAACAGCCCGGCTCGCACGCGCGCGATGCCCGGTCCGCCCCACGCGTAACGGTGCGCGGTCAGCCTCTCAGGGCGACGCAGGTCGACCATCGCCGCGACGCGGTCCCGCTCGCTCAGCACGGCCTGCCAGCCGTCGCCGGTGTCGACCAGCAGGGTCACCTGGTTCTCGCACAGCACGAACCCCAGGCGCAGCCGGCCGGCGCCGTCGTCCCCGGCCAGGTCCAGCTTCTTGCGGCGCACCAGTCGGGTCCGGCCCGACCGGCGTACCTCGATCGCGACGCGCCCGCGCACCGGGTCGTGCACGCCGACCACGTGGTCACCGTCGGCGGTGGCCAGCCCCGCGCGGACGACCCCGGCCCGCGGGTCGGCGAGCTCCAGCTCGACCGCGGCGTACGGCGCCTCCGGCGACGCGCCACTGAGCGTGAGGGCTTCCGCCGCGCCGCCCTGCTCCGGGTCGGACACGTCGACAGCGACGAAGTTGGCGCCGACCACCTCGAACGGGCGGTAGCGGTGCTGCTCGATCAGCGACAGGTTGAAGGGAGCGAGCGGCTCCTCCGCCCGCGCACGCCTCACAGCGCCCGCACGAGCGTGAGCGTCCCGGACAGCGCGAGGGTGACCAGGATGATCCGGAAGTACGCCGAGGTCGGCAGCGCGTGGAACAACCGGTTGCCGACGAACCAGCCGACCACCAGCGCCGGGATCGCGACGGCGAGCACCGCCAGGCTGGTGGCGGCGTACTGGCCGGTGATCAGGTAGCCGGCGACGACCAGCGCGGTCTGCGCGGTGAACGCGGCCTGCAGCGTGGCGCGGAACTCCGCCGGCTCCATCCGCATCGCCTGGAAGGTGGCCACCAGCGGCGGCCCGTTCATCCCGGTCGCCGCGAGCAGCGCGCCGCTGACCGCGCCGGCGCCGGCCTCGACGTGGGCGCCACGGGGGAGCCGGAGCAACCGCAGCGCCAGCAGCGCCGCGAAGAGCAGCACCACCACACCGATCACGATGTTCAGCGCACGCGGGGTGACAGCGGTGAGGACGTAGAGCCCCACGGGGATGCCGACCAGCGAGGCCGCGGTGACGACGCCGGCCGACCGCCAACGCACGTGCGCGCGCTCGCGGGTGCTCACCCAGGCCGAGAGCCCGAAGTTCATCGTGGTCACCGCGACCACGGCTGTGTGCGGATCGATCATCAGCGCCAGCAACGGCACCGTCACCAGCGCGATGCCGAACCCCGTCAACGTCTGCGCCGCCGAGCCGAACACCACCACGACGAAGGCGACCACGAGCAGCTCGGTCATGCCGGGCGCCCGGTCACGACAGTCGGGTGTGCAGGAAGTCCAGCACGCGGTCGACGGCCTCCTGCTGCCGGTGCTCGGTCAGCGTGTTGTGCCCACGCCCGGGCAGCTCGACGGCGATGAAGTTGTCGCCCAGCTCGTGGCGGTAGGTGTCGAACCGGGTGCCGACCGCCGGGTCGCGCTCGAACCGCAGCCCGAGTACGGCGCAGCCGTCTGCGACCCGCTTGCGCACGATCTCCAGGTCGCGCGGGCTCAGGTTGATGTCCGCGCCACGCCTCTTCCCGACCGGGAACGGCGCACTCGGCTGCGCCACCACCGGCGCGACCACCGGCGCGTCCACCATCATCGCCAGCGCGAACCCGCCGGTGAAGCACATGCCGACCACGCCGACACCCGCTCCGCCGGCCTCCGCATGCAGGTCGCGGGCGAGAGAACGCAGCCAGCCGGCCAGCGGCGTCGTCTCGTTCAGCGCGAAGCGGGTGAACTCGCGGTTGATACAGATCTTGGCGAACTCACGCGCGAGCACCTTCGGGGTCGGCGCCTGCTCGGGTACGCCGAACAGCTGCGGCAGCCAGACCGTGTGGCCCTGGTCGACGACCTCCTCGGCGAACGCGATCACGTCCGGGGTCAGCCCGGGGATCTCGTGGATCACCACCACACCGGGCCCTTCGCCCTTGCGGTACACGTCGTGGGTGATCCCGTCGGCCGCGTGGCTGCCGCGTGACCAGCTGGCGAGGAGACTCATGGGCGCATTATCCCGACTTGCCCTGGCTGGTCGAGGAGCCGAGCCGCACGCACCCGCGAGGAGCCGAGCCGCACCCCGGCTGGTCGAGGAGCCGAGCCGTACGCATCCCCGGCTGGTCGAGGAGCCGAGCCGTTAGGCGAGGCGTCTCGAGACCGGGGTCTCGACAAGCTCGACCGGCCGTTGGGGTCTCGACAAGCTCGACCGGCCGTGGAGGGTCTCGACAAGCTCGACCGGCCGGGTCGCGTGGGGTCTTGAGGTGACGGGGCGCACCGGTCTAGTGTTCCAACGGACAGAAAGTGACTTCCACGATGCGGACTTTGCTTCGCCCGAAGTGGCGATCAGGGAAGCGTCGTGGCCCGCTGTCCGTGACCCGTACGTCGACCCCGAGGAGCGCGCCATGGACACCCCCGAAGGCATCGAGATCACCGGCCCGATGCACGACCGGTTCGACGAGATCCTCACGCCCACCGCGCTGGAGCTGATCGGCCGCCTGCACCGCGAGCTGAACGGGCGCCGCAAGGAGCTGCTCGCCGCGCGCCGGCAGCGCGTGGAGGACCTGGCCAACGGCGGGACGCTGGACTTCCTGGAGGAGACCCGCTCGATCCGCGAGGACGACTCGTGGCGCGTGGCCGACCCGGCCCCGGGCCTGGTCGACCGGCGGGTCGAGATCACCGGCCCGACCGACCGCAAGATGACGATCAACGCGCTCAACTCCGGCGCGAAGGTGTGGCTGGCCGACCACGAGGACGCCAACACCCCGCTGTGGGAGAACGTGGTCAACGGCCAGCTCAACCTGCTCGACGCGGTCAAGGGCCAGATCGACTTCACCAGCCCCGAGGGCAAGAGCTACGCCCTCAAGGACGGCGACCTGGCCACCATCGTGGTGCGCCCCCGCGGCTGGCACCTCCCCGAGAAGCACATCCTCGTCGACGGCGAGGAGACCGCGGGCGGCCTGGTCGACTTCGCGCTCTACCTGGTCGCCTGCGGGAAGCTGCAGATCGAGCGCGGCCTCGGCCCCTACTTCTACCTGCCGAAGATGGAGTCCCACCTCGAGGCGCGGCTGTGGAACGACGCGTTCAACATCGGCCAGGACGTGGTGGGCATCCCGCGCGGCACGATCCGCGCCACCGTGCTGATCGAGACCTACCCGGCGGCGTTCGAGATGGAGGAGATCCTCTACGAGCTGCGCGACCACTCCGCGGGCCTGAACGCCGGCCGCTGGGACTACATGTTCTCGGTGATCAAGTCGTTCCGCACCCGCGGCAAGGACTTCCTGCTGCCCGACCGCAACTCGGTGACGATGACAGTGCCGTTCATGCGTGCCTACACCGAGCTGCTGGTGCGCACGTGTCACAAGCGCGGCGCGCACGCGATCGGCGGGATGGCGGCGTTCATCCCGAGCAAGGACCCCGAGGTCAACGAGGCGGCGTACGCCAAGGTCAAGGACGACAAGACCCGCGAGGCCAACGACGGCTTCGACGGCTCCTGGGTGGCCCACCCGGGCATGGTGGAGGTGTGCCGCGAGGCGTTCACCGCGGTGCTCGGCGACCGGCCGAACCAGCTCGACAACCTGCGCGAGGACGTCGACGTCAGCGCCGCGCAGCTCCTCGACGTCGCCTCGACGCCCGGCGAGGTCACCGAGGAGGGGCTGCGCAACAACATCAGTGTCGGCATCCAGTATCTCGAGTCGTGGCTGCGTGGCTCCGGCGCGGTCGGCATCTACAACCTGATGGAGGACGCCGCCACCGCGGAGATCTCCCGCTCGCAGGTGTGGCAGTGGCTGCACAACGACGTCCAGCTCTCCAACGGCCACACGGTCACCCGCGAGCTGGTCGAGCAGCTCATCGACGAGGAGATGGCCACCATCAAGGAGCGGGTCGGCGAGGAGGCGTTCAGCAACGGCCGCTGGAACGACGCCCGGGACACCTTCGCGGAGATGGCGCTCTCCGACGAGTACGCCGACTTCCTCACCCTCCCGGCCTACGAGCGGATGCCCTGACCCGCGATGAGCGGCACGCACGGCACCCCGACCACGGCCGGCCCGACCCCCGCGTCGGTCCCGCCGCAGGACACCCCCGCCACGGGTGAGGCCGGCGCCCGTCCCGAGGCGATCGAGGCGATCGCCGAGACGGCCCGCCGGCTCCTCCCCGAGGACGGGGTGATCACCGACCGCGCCCGGCTGCGCACCTACGAGTGCGACGGCTTGGCGCACTACAAGGTCACACCCGCGCTGGTGGTGATGCCCGAGACCGCCGAGCAGCTCGCGGCGGTGGTGCGGGCCTGCGCCGAGCAGCACGTGCCGTTCGTCGCGCGCGGCTCGGGCACCGGCCTGTCCGGCGGTGCCCTGCCCCGCGCCGACGGCGTCCTGGTGGTGACCTCCCGGATGCGCGCCATCCGGGAGGTCCGCCCGGACGACCAGCGCGCGGTCGTCGAGCCCGGCGTGATCAACCTCGACGTCACCCGCGCCGCGACGCCGCACGGCTACTACTACGCGCCCGACCCGAGCAGCCAGCAGATCTGCTCCATCGGCGGCAACGTCGCGGAGAACTCCGGTGGCGCGCACTGCCTGAAGTACGGCTTCACCACGACCCACGTGACCGGCGCCGAGCTGGTCACCCCCGACGGCGACGTGGTGCAGCTCGGCGGGACCGCCCCGGACAGCCCCGGCTACGACCTGCTCGGCGCGGTGGTCGGCTCCGAGGGGACCCTCGGCGTGGTCACCGCGGCGACGGTCCGCCTGGTGCGCAGCCCCGAGGAGGTGCGCACGGTGCTGGCCGGGTTCGCCTCCACCGACCACGCCGGCGCAGCCACGTCGGCGATCATCGCGGCCGGGATCGTGCCGGCGGCGATCGAGATGATGGACGCGCTCGCGATCGAGGCGGCCGAGGCGGCGGTGCACTGCAACTACCCCGCAGGCGCGGGCGCCGTACTCGTCATCGAGCTGGACGGCGCCGCGGTCGAGGTGGAGCACGAGTTCGGCGAGGTCGAGCGGCTGTGCCGCGACAACGAGGCGTTCGAGATCCGGGTCGCGACCGACCCGGCCGAGCGCGCACTGATCTGGAAGGGCCGCAAGTCCGCGTTCGCCGCCGTCGGGCGGATCAGTCCGGACTACATCGTGCAGGACGGCGTGATCCCGCGTACGGCGCTGCCCGAGGTGCTGCGCGCCATCGCCGACCTCTCGGAGTCCTCCGGGGTCCGGGTGGCCAACGTGTTCCACGCCGGTGACGGGAACCTGCACCCGCTCGTGCTCTTCGACGACGCGGTCGAGGGCGCGGGCAAGGCCGCCGAGGAGGTCAGCGGCGCGATCCTCGACCTGTGCATCGGCCACGGCGGCTCGATCACCGGCGAGCACGGCGTCGGCATCGACAAGGCGGCGTACATGCCGAAGATGTTCAGCGACGAGGACCTGGACACGATGCAGCTGGTCCGCTGCGCCTTCGACCCGGACGGGATCTCCAACCCGGGCAAGGTGTTCCCGACCCCTCGGCTCTGCGGTGAGGTGCCCGGTCGCCACAAGGGCGCCCACCCGCTGCAGGAAGCCGGACTGGCGGAGGTGTTCTGAGGTGGACCAGGCCGTTCGCTCCGCTCTCGGGTCTGCCTGCGAGGAGCTGCGCGACGCCACCGAGGCCGACGCCGTGGACGGGGTCGTGCCCACGGTGGTCGCACGTCCCGGCTCCACCGAGCAGGTCGCCGAGGTGCTCAAGGCCGCCGCCGCGCACGGGGTCGCCGTCGTCCCGCGCGGCCGCGGCACCAAGCTGAGCTGGGGCCGTCCGCCGGCCCGCGCCGACCTGGTGCTCGACGTGAGCGCGATGGACCGGGTGCTCGACCACGCCGCCGGCGACCTGATCGTGGAGGCGCAGGCCGGCGCCCGGCTCGGCGACGTGCAGGCCGCGGTGGCCGAGGGAAACCAGCGGCTCGGCGTCGACGAGACCGTCCCCGGCGCCAGCGTCGGCGGCACCGTGGTCGCCGGCACCAGCGGACCCGGTCGGCTCGCGCTGGGCACGATGCGCGACCTGATGATCGGCGTCACCGTGGTCCGCGCGGACGGGGTGGTGGCCAAGGCCGGCGGGCGCGTGGTGAAGAACGTCGCCGGCTACGACCTGGGCAAGCTGGTGCACGGCTCCTACGGCACGCTCGCCGTGGTCACCGAGGCGGTCTTCCGGCTGCACCCGCTGCCGGCTGCCCGCCGCTTCCTCACCGTCGAGGTCGACGACCCGGGCCACGCGCACCGGCTGGCCCAGGCGGTGCTGCACTCGCACGTGGTGCCCGGTGCCCTCGAGATCGACCAGCCCGCACACGGCTCGGCCAGGCTGACCGTGCTGCTGGAGGGCATCGCCGCCGGTGTCGCCGGCCGCACCGAGACGGCCGCGGCGCTGCTCGGCGGGTCCGACGGCGGGCACGCCGATGTCGCGGTGACCGAGGAGCCACCCACCGGCTGGGGTCGCTACCCGTGGCAGGACTCGGGCACCGGCGCGGCCGACGCCGGGGCCACCGCCCTCAAGGCGACCTTCGCGATCTCGGCGCTGGCCGACGTGCTGCAGGCCGCCCGCAGCGCACCGGCTCCGGTCGACGTACGCGGCTCCGCCGGTGTGGGTGTGGTGTACGCCGCGCTCCCGCCCGGCACCGACCCCGCCGACGCGGCCGCCACCGTGGACCGGCTGCGCACCGTCTGCACCGGCCACGGCGGCAGCCTCGTGGTGCTGGACGCCCCGCGCGCGGTCAAGGACGCCGTCGACACCTGGGGTCCGATCCCCGCGCTGGACCTGATGCGCCGCGTGAAGGACCAGTTCGACCCCGACCACCGCCTTGCACCCGGACGCTTCGTGGGAGGCATCTGATGACCGACCGGACCGTCGACTCTCCCGCCGTGCCCGCCGCGGACCTGGTGGACCTGGGCATGCCGTCCCCGCACGGCGCCTTCGACGAGCACCACCCGCCGGACGCGGCGCTGATCGGCGACTGCGTGCACTGCGGCTTCTGCCTGCCGACCTGCCCGACCTACGCGCTGTGGGGCGAGGAGATGGACTCCCCGCGTGGCCGGATCTACCTGATGAAGGAGGGCCTCGAGGGCGAGCCGATGTCGGACTCGATGGTCCAGCACTTCGACCGCTGCCTGGGCTGCATGGCGTGCGTGACCGCCTGCCCCTCTGGCGTGCAGTACGACAAGCTCATCGAGGCCACCCGCAACCAGGTCGAGCGGCACCACGAGCGGACCAAGCCCGACAAGGCCCTGCGCAGCCTGATCTTCGCGCTGTTCCCGCATCGCAAGCGGCTCGAGGTGCTGCGTGGCCCGTTGCGCGGCGTGCAGCGGCTCGGGCTGGACCGGCTGCTGCGGCGTACCGGACTCCTCGAGCGGGTCGCACCCCAGCTCGCCGCGATGGAGAGCCTCGCCCCGCGCCTGGGCCGCCGCGAGGCCGTCCCGCCGCGGGTGCCCGCCCAAGGGCAGCAGCGGGCCGTGGTCGGCATGCTCACCGGCTGCGTGCAGGGCGCGTTCTTCCCCGGCGTCAACGCCGCCACCGCCCGGGTGCTCTCGGCCGAGGGCTGCGAGGTGATCGTGCCGGAGTCGCAGGGCTGCTGCGGTGCCCTGTCGGCGCACAACGGCCGCGAGCCGGAGGCGCAGGACTACGCGCGCCGGCTGATCGAGAGCTTCGAGGCCACCGGCGTGGAGTACGTCGTGGTCAACGCCGCCGGCTGCGGCTCCACGATGAAGGAGTACGCCGACCTGCTGCGCGACGACCCGCACTACGCCGACCGGGCGCAGGCGTTCGCCGACAAGGTCCGCGACGTCTCGGAGATCCTGGCCGAGCTCGGCCCGCAGGCCACCCGGCACCCGCTGCCGATGAGCGTGGCCTACCACGACGCCTGCCACCTCGCCCACGCCCAGGGGGTGCGGGCGCAGCCGCGCCAGCTGCTGCGCGACGTCCCCGGACTGGAGCTGCGCGAGATCGCCGAGGGCGAGCTGTGCTGCGGCTCGGCCGGCATCTACAACATCCTCAACCCCGGGCCGGCCAGGGAGCTCGGCGACCGCAAGGCCGCCAACATCGTGGCCACCGGGGCTGACCTGCTCGTCACTGCCAATCCGGGTTGTCTGATGCAGGTGGCCTCGGCCATCGAGCGCTCGGGCCATCCGATGGGCATGGCACACACCGTCGAGCTGCTCGACGCCTCCATCCGGGGGATGTCGGTCGACGACCTCACCACCACACGAAACACGAGGTAAGGCATGTTCCAACAAGACCTTGACCCCGTCGGCGGATCGCTCACCCTGAGCGCTCTCGTCGGGGCGGTCCCGCTGCTCACGTTGTTCATCCTGCTCGGCGGCCTGCGCATGAAGGCCTGGATCGCCGGCGTCGTGTCGCTGGTCGTGTCCATCCTGCTCGCGATCCTCGCGTTCAACATGCCCACCGGGCAGGCGCTGCTGACCGCGGCCGAAGGCGCCGTCTTCGGCTTCTTCCCGATCATGTGGATCGTGATCAACGCGATCTGGGTCTACAACCTCACCGTGGCGAGCGGCCACTTCGACGTGCTGCGCCGCTCCTTCGGCCGGGTCAGCCCCGACCACCGGATCCAGGCGATCATCATCGCGTTCTGTTTCGGTGCCCTGCTCGAGGCGCTGGCCGGGTTCGGCACGCCGGTGGCGATCACCGTGGTGATGCTGCTCGCGCTCGGCTTCGAGCCGATCAAGGCAGCGGCGACCGCGCTGATCGCGAACACCGCACCGGTGGCGTTCGGTGCGCTGGCGGTGCCGATCACCACGCTGGCGACCGTCTCCTCGGGCGTCAACGACAGCCCGCGGCTCACCGTCGACACGCTGGGCGCCATGGTCGGCCGGCAGACCCCGCTGCTGGCGGTGGTCGTGCCCCTGATCCTGGTGTTCGTGGTGGACGGCAAGCGCGGCCTGAAGCAGACCTGGCTGCCCGCCCTGGTGGCCGGTGTCGTGTTCGGCCTGGCCCAGTTCGTGGCGTCGAACTACATCTCGGTCCCGCTGACCGACATCGTCGCCTCGCTGGTGGCCGCGGGCGCGATCGTCCTGCTGCTGCAGGTGTGGAAGCCGGTCGAGGAGGTCGTCGGCGAGCCCGCGGGGAGCGCGGGAGCCGCCGGCACCTCCCGCACCGGTGGTCCCGCAGGGTCGACCGCCGGTCCGGCCGTCGGCGCTGCTCCGGGTCAGCAGGAGGGGGTCGCTGCGTCGGTGAGCGACCGGGACCGGGCGCGTGGTGGCACCGCCACCGAGGTGCACGACGCCCCGGCCGAGGTGACCAAGGCCTACCTGCCCTACATCGTGATCATCGCGCTGTTCTCCATCGCCAACATCCCCGCGGTCAAGGAAGCGCTGTCGGGTGAGCCGTGGGCGTTCCAGTTCCAGTGGCCGGGCCTGGACCTGCGCAACACCGCGGGCGAGCCGCTGTCGTCGATGACCTTCAACTTCAACTGGCTGCCCGCCGCGGGCACGCTGATGATCATCGCCGGCATCATCACCGCGCTGATCCTGAAGATCTCCCCGGCCCGGATGCTCAAGACCTACGGGGCGACGTACCACGAGCTGCGCTGGGCGATCGTCACGGTGATGGCGGTACTCGGCCTGGCCTACGTGATGAACGGGTCCGGACAGACCACCAGCCTCGGCGTGTGGCTGGCCGGGGCCGGCAGCGCCTACGTGCTGCTCTCGCCGCTGCTCGGCTGGATCGGCGTCGCGGTCACCGGCTCGGACACGTCGTCGAACGCGCTGTTCGGGGCGCTGCAGGTGCAGACCGCCGCGAAGGCCGGCCTGGACCCGGTGCTGATGGCTGCGGCCAACTCCTCGGGCGGTGTCCTGGGCAAGATGGTCAGCCCGCAGAACCTCGCGATCGCGGCCGCCGCGGTCGGGATGGCCGGCCGGGAGGGCGACATCTTCCGCAAGGTGCTGGGCTGGAGCCTGGTGCTGCTGGTGCTGATGGCGATCATCGTCGTGCTGCAGTCCACGCCGGTGCTCGGCTGGATGGTTCCCTGACGCCCTCGCGCAGGTGACCTCGACAGGGGGTGGGGCTCTCCGGGAGTCCCACCCTCTGGTGCGTCCGGAGCAGGGCGGCTCAGGTCAGGTCGCCGGCCAGGTCGGCGGCGGCTGCCCGCAGCAGCGGCACGGCCCGCCGCACCAGCTCCTCGGTCATCCGCGCGGCCGGACCGGACACGGAGATCGCGAGCGGGGTGGGTACGTCGGGGACCTGGACCGCCACGCACCGCACGCCGACCTCCTGCTCCCCCTCGTCGAGGGCGTAGCCGTGCTCGCGGGTCCAGGCCAGGTTGGCCGCCAGCGCGTCGGGGTCGTTCAGCGTGGCAGGCGTCTTCTGCGGCATCCCGGTGCGCGCCAGCAGCTCGCGGACCTGCTCGGGCGGCATCGTGGCCAGGATCGCCTTGCCCACCGCGGTGCAGTGCGGGGCGACCCGCCGGCCCACCTCGGTGAACATCCGCATCGAGTGCCGGGAGGGGACCTGGGCGACGTAGACGATCTGGTCGCCGTCCAGCATGGCCAGGTTGGCCGACTCGGCGAGCTCGTCGACCAGGTGGGACAGGTGCGGGCGCGCGTAGACCGAGAGCAGGTGCGCCGAGGACTCACCCAGCCGGATCAGTCGCGGGCCGAGGACGTACTGCCGCGACGGCTCCTGGCGCAGGTAGCCCAGGTCGACCAGGGTGCGCACCAGCCGGTGGATCGTGGGCAACGGCAGGCCGGACGCCTGGGCGAGCTGGGAGAGACCCATCGTGCCGCCGTGGTCGGCCATCGTCTCCAGCAGCCCGAAGGCGCGCTCGATCGACTGCACACCCCCGGGCGACCGGGGGCGACTCGCCTCCACGCTCATGGTGCCGCTCTCTCAACAAACTGTTGATGTTCCAGAGTGCAGATACTACTCTCCGCATTACGGAATGCACACCTGGGTCAGGAGGAGCAGATGCCCGAGACGACCGACCGATCCGGGGCCCGGCGCTCCAATCCGAGTCCCGGTTACGCGATCACCGTCCGGGTCGAGTGCCCCACGGCCCCGGGCGCCACGGGCCGGCTGGTCGCCGCGGTCAGCGAGGCTGGCGGCTCGGTCACCGCGCTCGACGTGGTCGAGTCCCACCCGGACCGGATCGTGGTCGACGTTACCTGCGACGCGGCCGACGGCGACCACGTCGAGGCGATCACCGCCCGGCTGAGCGGGCTGGACGGCGTGCACGTGCACAAGGTCAGTGACCGCACCTTCCTGCTGCACCTGGGCGACAAGCTCGAGGTAAACCCGAAGGTCCCGCTCAAGCACCGCGACGACCTCTCCCGCGCCTACACCCCGGGCGTGGCCCGGGTCTGTCGCGCCATCGCGGACAACCCCGAGGACGCCCGCCGGCTGACCATCAAGCGCAACACCGTCGCCGTGGTCACCGACGGCACCGCGGTGCTCGGGCTGGGCGACATCGGCCCGGCCGCCGCGCTGCCGGTGATGGAGGGCAAGGCGGCGCTGTTCAAGCAGTTCGCCGGCGTGGACGCCTGGCCGGTCTGCCTGGACGTGACCGACGTCGACGACATCGTCCGCACGGTCAAGGCGATCGCGCCCTCCTACGGCGGGATCAACCTCGAGGACATCTCCGCGCCGCGCTGCTTCGAGGTCGAGCGGCGGCTGCGCGAGGAGCTGGACATCCCGGTCTTCCACGACGACCAGCACGGCACCGCGATCGTGGTGCTGGCCGCGCTGACCAACGCGCTGCGCGTGGTCGGCAAGGCCAAGGAGGACCTGCGCATCGTGGTCAGCGGCGTGGGGGCCGCCGGGCACGCGATCATCCAGCTGCTCAACGCGCAGGGGTACGTCGACATCGTCGCCTGCGGCCGCGACGGCGTGGTGACGCCCGAGCCCGACCAGGACGCCTCCCGCCGCTGGATCGCCGAGCACACCAACCCCGAGGGGCGCACCGGCTCGCTGCAGGACGTGCTCGCCGGTGCCGACGTGTTCATCGGGGTCTCCGCACCCGACCTGCTCACCGGCGACGACATCGCCACGATGGCCGACGGGGCGATCGTGTTCGCGCTGGCCAACCCGGACCCGGAGGTCGACCCGATCGCGGCGGCCGAGCACGCCGCGGTGGTGGCCACCGGCCGCTCCGACTACCCGAACCAGATCAACAACGTGCTCGCCTTCCCCGGCTTCTTCCGCGGGATGCTCGACGCGCAGGCCACCGACGTCACCGACGAGGTGATGCTGGCCGCCGCGCACGCGATCGCCGATGCGGTCCACCCCGACGAGGTCAACGCCAACTACATCGTGCCCTCGGTGTTCGACCCCGCGGTGGCGCCCGCGGTCGCCGCCGGGGTCCGTGATGCGGCCGCGAAGTCGGGGGTGGCTCGCCACGACGGGACCGGCGGTGCGGCGGTGCCCGGCGCGCCCGCCTCGGCCGACCCGCTCGGCGGTCCCCGGTGACCGTCCCCGCCGACGTGCTGTCCGGGCTCGCCGACGAGCTGGACGTCCGCCTGGCGCGGGCCGATGCCGACCTGGCCGCCCGCTACCCGGGCGAGCGCGGCGTACGCCAGCCGGTGCACACCGTCTACGTCCCCGCCGACCGGTACGCCGCCGACACCCCCGCCCGCTGGGGCGAGCAGGCCCTCG
>DASSVD010000170.1:0-2168 GCA_035706365.1 Nocardioidaceae bacterium | reverse complement strand
GGCGACGTCGCGGCACCGGTGGGGCCGCCGGCGGCCGAGGGCGACCCGGGGCTGCGCAAGGCCGTGCACAAGACGGTCCACGAGGTCGAGCAGCTGATCGACGCGCACCGGTTCAACGTGGTGGTCGCCCGGATCATGGAGCTGGTCAACGTCACCCGCAAGGCGATCGACTCCGGTCCCGGCGCCCACGACCCCGCCGTACGCGAGTCTGCCGAGGCCGTCGCGGTGATGCTGAGCCTGGTCGCTCCCTACACCGCCGAGGAGATGTGGGCACGGCTGGGGCACGAGCCGAGCGTGGCCCACGCCGGGTGGCCCACCGTCGAGCCGGAGCTGCTGGTCGACGACGCGGTGACCGCGATCGTGCAGGTGCAGGGCAAGCTGCGGGCCAAGCTGGAGGTCAGCCCGGACATCGACGCCGCCGAGCTGGAGCGGCTGGCCCTGGCCGACCCGCACGTGCAGCGTGCGCTGGACGGCAAGTCGGTGCGCAAGGTGATCGTGCGCGCACCGAAGCTGGTCAACGTCGTCGCCGGCTGACCCCCGACGGGTGCGCGAGGCGCCTGCCCTCGAAGGGACAGGCGCCTCGCGGCTCAGAGCGTGGCCAGGGCCTCGGCGATCGGCTGCCGCCCGCTGAGCAGGCTGAACTGCCGACCGACTGTCGCCGGTTCCACGAGGCAGTGCAGGAGCGTGGCGGCCACGTCGGCACGCGGCACCTCGCGTGGCTCGGTGGACGGGTCCAGGGAGATCCGTCCGGTGCCGTCGCCGTCGGTGAGCCGTCCCGGCTGCACGATGGTCCAGTCGAGGTCGCGGGCACGGAGGTCCGCGTCAGCCGCGGCCTTGGCGCGCAGGTAGACCTGGAAGATCTCGTCGCTGTCCGGGTCGGCCTGGTCCGTGCCCATCGAGGAGACCATCAGGTAGCGGCGTACTCCTGCCTGCTGCGCGGCGTCCGCGAGGAGTACGGCGGCGCCCTTGTCCACGGTCTCCTTGCGCGCGGCACCGCTGTCCGGCCCGCCACCGGCTGCGAACACCACCGCGTCCGCCCCGGCGACCACCTCGGCGAGCTGGTCGACGGAGGCCTGCTCCAGGTCGAGCAGTGCCGCCTCGGCTCCATCGGCCTCGAGGTCGCCGACGTGGTCCGGGTTGCGCACCAGGCCCACCGCGCGATGCCCGTCGGCCACCAGCTGTCGCTCCAGGTGGCGCGCGATCTTGCCGTGCCCTCCTGCGATCACCACGTGCATGTCGGTCCTCCTCGAGGTTGCTGCGGTCGGTTGGCTGGTGGGACGACGAGCTCGCCCGTGGCCGGCCTGCTGCTCACCATGCCCGATCCCGTGGTGGCCACACGTGAGTGAGCGGCCGCGGGTAGCCTTCGCGCCATGTCTGGTCCGGTCGCGGTGGTCACCGACTCCACCGCCTCGCTGTCGGCCGAGGTGGCACAGCGACACGGCATCACCGTGGTGCCGCTGCAGGTGGTCGTCGGCGCTCGCTCCTTCGACGAGGGGGTCCCCGGTGGCGCGACTCCGGGCACCGTCGCCGACGCGCTGGCCCACTGGACTCCGGTGAGCACCTCCCGGCCCTCACCCGCGAGCCTGCGGTCCGCCTACGAGACGGCGGCCGCCGGCGGGGCCGGCCACGTGGTCTCGATCCACCTCTCGGCGGAGGTCAGCGGCACGGTGGAGTCGGCCCAGATCGCCGCCCGGGAGGCGCCGGTCCCGGTGACCGTCGTGGACTCCCGCCAGCTGGGAATGGCCACCGGTTTCGCCGTGCTCTCGGCCGCGCGAGCGGCGGCGGAGGGCGCGGACGCCGCGGAGGTTGCCGGGGTCGCCCGGGACCGTGCCGCGCGAACCACCTCGCTGTTCTACGTCGACACGCTGGAGTACCTGCGCCGCGGCGGGCGGATCGGCCCGGCGGCCGCGTTGCTCGGGTCGGCGCTGTCGGTGAAGCCGCTGCTGCGTATCGACGACGGCAGGATCGGGCCGCTGGAGAAGGTGCGCACCGCATCCCGCGCCCTCAGCCGGCTCGAGGAGCTCGCGGTCGCTGCGGCCGGGGAGGCCGCGGTCGACGTCGCGGTGGCGCACCTGGCCAACGAGGAGCGGGCGGGCGTGCTGGCCGAGCACCTCGCGGACCGGCTCGGTGCCAATCTCGACGGCCGCCAGGTGGTCCTCGGCGAGGTG
>DASSVD010000169.1:0-34132 GCA_035706365.1 Nocardioidaceae bacterium | reverse complement strand
CCCGGGATGGGGTCGTCGCCCGTCGGGTCCATCACCACGACCTCGTCGGCGAGTCCGAGCGCCTCTCCCAACTCCCGGTAGAAGTACTGCGTCCGCGTGTGCCGAAGCGGCCGGAAGCACACGATGACCCGCCCGTCGTCGCCGACCGCGCCGCGTGCGGCACGGAGGTTGACCAGCATCTCCGTCGGGTGGTGGCCGTAGTCGTCGTAGACCCGGACACCGCCGACCTCGCCTTTGTACTCGAACCTGCGTCGGGTGCCGGTGTAGCTCGACAGACCCTCGCGCACATCGCTCGACGGGAACCCGAGCCCCACCGCCGCGGTGTAGGCGGCCGCGGCGTTCCACGTGTGGTGGCGCCCGGCGACGTGCACGTCCACCGACCCGACCCGGCGCCCGTCGACCACCAGCTCGAACGTCGACGAGAGCGGTCGTACCTCCACGTCGACGATGCGGACGTCGGCGTCGGCCGACTCACCGTACGTGCGGACGTCGACCCCACGGTCGCGTGCCTTCTCCGCCACCCGCCGGGCTCCCGGATCGTCCACACAGGCCACGAGGAAGCCACCGGGCACGATGCAGTCCACGAACTCGTCGAACGCCTGGTGGTAGTGGTCGCGGGACTCGTACATGTCGAGGTGGTCCGGATCGACGTTGGTGATGACCGCGACCTCCGGCGAGTACTGCAGGAACGCCCGGTCGGACTCGTCGGCTTCCACCACGAAGATGTCGCCGGTGCCATCGTGGGCGTTCGTCCCGGTGTCGTTGAAGTTGCCGCCGATGGCGAACGACGGGTCCGCACCGCAGTGCTGCAGCGCCACGGTGAGCAGCGAGGTGGTCGTGGTCTTGCCGTGGGTGCCGGCGACGGCGACGACCCTGCGCCCCTGCATCACCGACTCCAGCGCGGCCGAGCGCGGCAACAGCCGCAGGCCGCGACGCCGGGCCTCGACCACCTCGGGGTTGTCCTCGCGGACCGCGGTGGAGACGACGACCGTGTCGGCGTCGCGGACGTACGCCGCGTCGTGGCCCACGTGGCAGGTCGCCCCGAGGACCCGCAGTGCCTCGATCATCCGCGACTCCTTGGCGTCGCTGCCGCTGACCGGCACGCCGCGCGAGAGCATGATCCGGGCGATCCCGGACAGCCCGGCGCCGCCGATGCCGACGAAGTGCACCCGGCCGAGCCGGTCGGCGGGCAGCAGCTCGTCGGGGACCGGGACCCTCATCGGGCACCCCCCGCGGCGAGCACGAGCCGGGCCAGCTGGTCGTCGGCGTCGCGCGGGATCAGGTCGGCGGCCGCGCGTGACATCGCCTCGATCCGGGGCCGGTCCGCCAGCAGCGCGGGCACCGTGGAGGTCACCCACTCGGGCGTGAACGCCGGGTCGGAGACGAGCAGCCCGCCGCCGGCCGAGACCACCGGCCGGGCGTTGTGCTCCTGCTCGCCGTTGCCGTGGGGCAGCGGGACGAACACCGCCGGCAGCCCCACCGCCGCGGACTCGGTCACGCTGTTGGCCCCGGCACGGCACACCACCAGGTCGGCCGCGGCGTAGGCGAGGTCCATCCGGTCCACGTAGGGCACCACGACGTAGGCCGGGTCCCCGTCGTCGGGGGAGACCGACACGGTGCCGTTGGGGCCGGCCACGTGCAGCACCTGGATCCCGGCGGCAGCCAGCGCCGGCTGTGCCGCCGCGACGGAGTCGTTGAGCCGGCGCGCGCCCTGGGAGCCGCCGGTGACCAGCAGGGTGGGCGTGTCCGGAGCCAGGCCGAACCCGCGCCGCGCCTCCTCGCGCAGGGCGGGCCGGTCCAGCGTGGAGATCATCCGCCGGATCGGCAAGCCGATGTAACGGGCTCCGGGCAGCGGTGTGTCCGGGAAGCTGACCGCGACGGTCCGGGCCAGCCTCGCCCCCAGCTTGTTCGCGATGCCGGGCACGGCGTTGCCCTCGTGCACCACGAGCGGCAGGCGTCGCCGGCGCGCGGCCAGGTAGGCCGGCACGGAGACGTAGCCGCCGTAGCCGACCACCACGTCGGGGCGCACCCGGTCGACCACGTCGAGGGCGGCGCGCACCGCCCCGAGCAGCCGGGCCGGCACCTTGACCAGGTCCGCCGAGGGGCGGCGCGGGAGCGGCACCGGCGGGATCAGCTCCAGCGGGTAGCCGGCTTCGGGGACCACCCGCTTCTCCAGCCCCTTCGGGGTGCCCAGCGCGGTCACCTCGATGCCGGGATCGATCCGGGTCAGGGCGTCGGCGGTGGCGAGCAGCGGCGAGGTGTGACCCGCCGTCCCGCCCCCGGCAAGCAGAACACGCATGGCGCTATTGTCCCCGGCGGCCCAGGCCGCCCTCGGCGGTGACCCCCGCGGAGCGCCTGCGACGGCGGGCTCGCAGGGCCGCCTGCGCGCCGGGCTCGCGGCGGGCGAAGGAGACCAGCAGCCCGAGGGCGACCAGCGAGGGCAGCAGGGCGGACCCGCCGTAGGAGACCAGTGGCAGGGGCAGCCCGATCACCGGCAGCAGGGTGAGCACCATGCCGACGTTGATCATCATCTGGGCCATCAGCCAGATGGTGATGCCGGCGGCCATGTAGCGCGGGAACGGGTCGGGAGTGCGTACCGCCACCCGGATGCCGGCGTACGCGATGGTCAGGAACAGCGCGAGCACCAGCAGCGTGCCCACCAGGCCCAGCTCCTCGCCGAGGACGGCGAAGATGAAGTCGGTGTGCGCCTCGGGCAGGCTCCCCCACTTCTGCTGGCTGGCCGAGATGCCCTTGCCGAACCAGCCGCCGCTGGACATCGCGAACAGGCCGTGCGCCGGCTGCCAGCCGGCGTTCTCGTAGTCCTTGAACGGGTCCACGAAGTTGGTCAGCCGCTGGAGGCGTTCGGCGCTGGTACTGGCCAGCCACAGCGCGAGGGCGCCCACGCACAGCAGCGCACCGGCGAACAGGCGCCCCGGGGCGCCGACCACCCAGAGCATCCCCAGGATGATCGCGAACAGCACCAGCGCGGTGCCCAGATCCCCCTGGCGCACCACCAGCAACGTGACGAGACCGCTGACCGGGATCATCGGGATCAGCGTGTGCTTCCAGTCGCCGAGCAGCCGCTCCTTGCGGGCGAACAGGTCGGCCGACCACAAGATCAGCGCCAGCTTGGCGAGCTCGGAGGGCTGCAGCTGCAACGGCCCCAGGGCCAGCCAGTTCCGGTTGCCGTTGACCTCGAACCCCAGCGAGGTCTGGGTCAGCGCCACCAGCAGCGTGGCGACGATCAGCGCCGGCCACGCCAGCGCACGCAGCAGGCGTCGGGGCAGCACGGCCGCGACCAGGGCGCACGGGATCGCCAGCGCCACCCAGGTGAGCTGCTTGAGGAAGACGTGGTAGCTGCTGCCGTAGTTCTCGTAGGAGTAGACGCTGGACGCGCTCAACACCATGATCAGCCCGATGGTGAGCAGCAGCGTGGAGGCGCCCAGCAGCAGGTAGTAGGAGGTGAGCGGCCGGTCGAGCGCGTGGTGCAGGCTCTGCACCCGGGCTCCCACCCAGCCGGCGACCGCCGGGGAGCGGCGCTGATGCCCGGCGGTGGTGGTCACGTCGGCCCTCTCCGTCCTGTCCGGGAGCGCCCCGCTCCCCTACGTCTGCGTGTCGCGAAGCCGCTGCACGGCGGCGGCGAACCGGTCGCCGCGGTCCTGGTAGTTCGCGAACAGGTCCATGGAGGCGCACCCGGGAGCCAGCAGCACGGTGTCACCGGGCTCGGCGAGCCCCGCTGCCTCCGCGACCGCGCGGTCCATGGGTTCAGTCTCCCCGTCGCCCACTTCGAACACCGGCACATCGGGGGCGTGTCGCGCCAGTGCGTCGGCGATCACGCCGCGGTCCCGCCCGAGCAGCACCACACCGCGCAGGCGCCCGCGCACGGCTCGCACCAGGTCGTCGAACGAAGCTCCCTTGGCCAGGCCGCCGGCCACCCACACGACCGGGTCGTAGGCCTGCAGCGACGACATCGCCGCGTGCGGGTTGGTCGCCTTGGAGTCGTCCACGAAGCGCACGCCTCGGATCTCGCCCGCGTCGGCGATCCGGTGCCCGTCGGGGACGAACGCGCGCAGGCCGTCACGCACTGCGACCGGCGGGACCCCGTGCGCCCGGGCCAGTGCCGCGGCAGCCAACGCGTTGGCGACGAAGTGCGGGGCGCGCGAGGCGAGGTCGCCCAGCGTCGCCAGCTCGGCGGCGCTGGTGGCGCGGTCCTCGACGAAGGCGCGGTCGGCCAGCACGTCGTCGACCACGCCGAGCATGCCCACCGCCGGCACGTCGAGGGTGAAGCCGATCGCGCGGGCACCCTCGACCACGTCGGCCTCGCGGACCAGCCGCTCGGTGGTCGGGTCGGCCGCGTTGTAGACACAGGCGCGCTGCACGCCCTGGTAGATCCGCCCCTTGTCCGCGGCGTACTCCTCGAAGGCGCGCGGGCCGGCGTACCAGTCCAGGTGGTCCTCCGCGACGTTGAGCACCGCGGCGGACTCCGCCGCCATCGAGCCGGTGTAGTGCAGCTGGAAGCTGGACAGCTCGACGGCCAGCACGTCGTAGGGCTCGGGGTTCATCACCGCCTCGACGAGCGGGAGGCCGACGTTGCCGCACGCCACACTGCGCAGGCCGGCCGCGCGCAGGATCGTGTCGAGCATCTGGGTGGTGGTGGTCTTGCCGTTGGTGCCGGTCACCGCGAGCCACGGGGTGGCGTGCTCGGGGTCGCGCAGCCGCCACGCGAGCTCGACCTCGCCCCATACCGGGATGCCGCGCGCGGCGGCCTGGGCCAGCAGCGGCGCCGACGGCGACCATCCGGGAGAGGTGACCAGCACGTCCACGCTCTCGGGCAGGACCGTGGTGGCCCCCGGGCCGAGGCGTACGTCGGCGCCGAGGATCTCCAGCAGGGTGCCCTTCTCGCCGCGGTCGCCGGCGTCGGACTCGTCCATCACCACCACGTGGGCGCCCTGGTGGGTCAGGTTGTCCGCGGCGGCGAAGCCGGACACGCCCATGCCGGCGACGGCGGCGCGCACGCCCTCCCAGGAGTCGTGGCGGCCGAGCTGGTCCAGCGGTCGTGTCGTGCTCATACCCCGGCCACCCACTCGGCGTAGAACAGGCCCAGGCCCGTCGCGACGCACAGCCCGGTGATGATCCAGAACCGGATGACCACGGTGATCTCGTCCCATCCCTTGAGCTCGAAGTGGTGGTGCAGGGGCGCCATCCGGAACATCCGCTTCCCGCCGCTGACCCGGAAGTAGCCGACCTGGAGGATGACCGACAGCGTCTGCAGCACGAACAGCCCGCCCAGCACCAGGAGCAGGAACTCGGTGCGGGTGAGGATCGCCAGTCCGGCGAGCGCGCCGCCCAGGGACAGCGACCCGGTGTCGCCCATGAAGATCTTGGCCGGGGAGGCGTTCCACCACAAGAACCCGAAGCAGGCGCCGGTGATGGCGGCGGCGACCACGGCCAGGTCGAGAGGGTCGCGCACCTCGTAGCACTTGGGGCCCTGGGTGATCGCGCAGGACTGGTTGTTCTGCCAGATGTTGACCAGGGTGTAGGCGCCGAAGACCATCGTGGAGGCGCCGGTGGCGAGCCCGTCGAGCCCGTCGGTCAGGTTCACCCCGTTGCTGGCCCCGGCGATCATCACCAGCATCAGGATCACGATCAGCACGGCCGGCAGGGTGAGGCTGGGCAGCTCGCGGATGAAGGAGATGCTGCGCGAGGCGGGAGTCTGACCGCGGCTGTCCTCGAGGGCGGGGAGCAGCGCCAGCCAGCTGAACAGCACCGCGACCAGGGTCTGGCCGATGAACTTGGCCTTCGAGCGCAGGCCGAGGCTGCGCTGCTTGGAGATCTTGATGTAGTCGTCGAGGAAGCCGACGGTGCCCAGCCCGACGAAGAGGAACAACAGCAGCAGCGCCGATGCGGTGGGCAGGTCCTGGGTGATCAGCTTGGCCAGGAAGTAGGCGGCCACCACCGAGCAGATGATCACCAGCCCACCCATGGTGGGCGTGCCTCGCTTCGTGTGGTGGGTGGTCGGCCCGTCGTCGCGGATCAGCTGCCCGTAGCCCTTGGCGACCAGGACCTGGATCGCCACCCGCGTGCCGAGCAGCGTGAACAGCAGCGAGAGTCCTCCCGCGAGCAGGATCGCTCTCATGCCTGGTTCTCCTCTGCCGGTACGTCGTCGAGCAGCGCGGTGGCCAGTCGTTCCAGGGCGGCAGCACGGGATGCCTTGAACAGCACGACGTCCCCGGGCCCGACCTGCTCGCGCAGCCACGCCAGGGCGGCGTCCTGGTCGGGCACGAACACCGACTCGCCACCCCAGGAGCCTTCCAGGCTCGCACCGAGGTGGATCGGGCGGGCGCCCTCCCCGACCACGAGGAGCTGGCCGATGTCCAGGCGCACCGCGAGGCGGCCGAGGGCGTCGTGCTCGGTCTGGCTCTCGGCGCCGAGCTCGAGCATCTCCCCGAGCACCGCCACGGTGCGCGTCGAGGGCCCGCGGTTGCGGCCGACCGAGGCGAGCAGCTTCAAGGCGGCCCGCATCGAGTCGGGGTTGGCGTTGTAGGCGTCGTTGATCACCGTGACACCGTCCGGACGCTCGTGCAGCTCCATCCGCCACGGCGAGGCGGAGCCGGCTTCGCTCAGCCCGTCGGCCACGTCGTCGAGGTCCATCCCCAAGGTCAGCGCCGCCGCGGCGGCCGCGGCGGCGTTGGCCGCGTTGTGCTCGCCGAGCAACCGCATCCGGACGGTACGCCGCTCTGCGCCGGCGACCAGGTCGAACACGGGCCGACCGAGCTCGTCGCCGTGCAGGCCCTCCATCCGCACCTCGGCGGCGGGGTCCTCGCCGAACCGCACCAGCCGGGCCGCCGTCCGCTCCGCCATCGCCCGCACCAGCGGGTCGTCGGCGTTGAGCACCGCGGTGCCCTCTGCGGTGAGCGCCTCGACCAGCTCGCCCTTGGCCTGGGCGATGGCTGCCTGGGAGCCGAACTCGCCGATGTGCGCCTTGCCCACGTTGAGCACCACCGCCACGTCGGGGGCGGCGATCCGGCACAGGTAGCGCAGGTGGCCGATGCCGCGCGCGCCCATCTCGAGAACCAGGAAGTCGGTGTCGGCGTCGGCGCGCAGGACGGTGAGCGGCAGGCCGAGCTCGTTGTTGAGCGAGCCCTCGGTGGCGACCGTGAGGCCGTGGCGCGCCAGCACGGCGGCGAGCAGGTCCTTGGTGCCGGTCTTGCCCTGGGAGCCGGTCAGTGCCACCACCCGCGCGGGCAGCGTGTTCAGCACGTGGGCGGCGAGGCGTCCCAGGGCGGCGACGGTGTCGTCCACCACGACGGCCGGGACACCGACCGGATGACTGGCCAGCACGGCCGCGGCGCCTTGCGACACCGCGGCGGCGGCGAAGTCGTGGCCGTCCACGCGCTCACCGGGCACTGCCACGAAGAGGCCGCCGGGCTCCACCGCGCGGCTGTCCCGGAAGGCCGGCGCGGACACGGTCACTCCGACGTCGTCGTGAACCGTTCCGCCGACCACGCCGGCGATCTCCGGCAGGGTCATCGCGATCACCGCGTCACGACCCCCTCCAGCTCCTCGCGCAGCACCTGCCGGTCGTCGAACGGATGCACGGTGCCGTGGACCTCCTGCCCGGTCTCGTGCCCCTTGCCCGCGACCACCAGGGTGTCCCCGGGGCGGGCCAGCGACACCGCCAGCCGGATCGCGGCGCGACGATCCCCCTCCTCGTGGAGGTCGGCGACCTGCCCGGCGGGGACCTCGCGCGCTCCGGCGAGGAGCTCGGCGCGGATCCGAGCCGGGTCCTCGGTGCGCGGGTTGTCGTCGGTGACGACCAGCACGTCGGCCAGCCGCGCGGAGATCTCCCCCATCAGGGGGCGCTTGCCGGTGTCCCGGTCGCCGCCGGCACCGATCACCACCAGCAGCCGGCCCTCGGTCTCGGGGCGCAGCGCCTCCAGCGCCGCGCGCACTGCGTCAGGCTTGTGCGCGTAGTCGACGAGGGCCAGGAACGGCTGGCCGGCGTCGACCGGCTCCAGCCGGCCGGGCACGCCGGCCGACCCGGCGATGCCCCGGGCGACGGCCGCAGGGTCGAAGCCGGCCTCACCGAGCGCGGCGATCGCGCACAGGGTGTTGGCGACGTTGAACGCCCCCGGCAGCCGCACCGCCGCGGGGAACGCCTCGCGGCCCGGGCCCTCCACGAGGAACGTGGATCCCTGCGGTCCCGACGTCACGTCGCGGGCGGTCCAGTCCGCCTCCCGGCCCGCGGCGGAGAAGGTGCGGATCGGGATGTCGGCCTCCTCAACCAGCCGCCGGCCGTAGGCGTCGTCGACGTTGACCAGGCCCAGGCGCGCGCGCCGCGGGGTGAACAGCGACGCCTTCGCCGCGAAGTACTCCTCCATGCTGCCGTGGAAGTCCAGGTGGTCGCGGCCGAGGTTGGTGAACGCGGCGACGTCGAAGACCACCCCGTCGACGCGCCCCATCACCAGCGCGTGGCTGGAGACCTCCATGGCACATCCGGCGACCTGCTCCTCGCGCATCACGGCGAACAGCGCGTGCAGGTCGGGGGCTTCCGGCGTGGTCAGCGTGGTCTTCACGTCCCGCCCGTTCACGCGGGTCCCGACGGTGCCGACCACGGCGGCCGGCGTACCTGCCGCCTGCAGGCCCGACTCCGCGAGCCGGGTCGTGGTGGTCTTGCCCTGGGTGCCGGTGACCGCGACGACGGTGAGCGCGTCCGCCGGGTGACCGTAGACGCGGGCGGCCAGGGCGCCCAGCACCGCACGCGGGTCGGGCACCACCAGCACCGGTACGTCGAGGCTCTCGCACTCCGCACGCCCGGCGGCGTCGGTGAGCACCGCGACGGCGCCGGCTTCCACCGCCCGGGCTGCGTAGGCCGCGCCGTGGCTGCGCGAGCCCGGCAGCGCCGCGTAGAGGTCGCCGGGAACGACCCGGTCGGTGCTCAGGCTCAGACCGCTGACCGTGACGTCCTCGTCCGCACCGTCCGGCGGAACCTCGAGCCAGGAACGGACCGCGGTCAGCGGGGTCTGCAACGGCACCCGTGGGCGGGTCGGGATCACGTCTGGCACGCCGGAAGGTTACCCGCGCTCACCATTCGAGCGGGGTGTCGGGGGCGCGGGTGCCCGTGGGCGGAACGGCGTACTTGCGCAGCAGGTAGCTCATGATGTCGTGGAACGCGGGGCCGCCGATCGAGCCACCGCCGCCGCCGTTCTTGGGGTCCTGCACCACCACGTAGACGAGGAAGCGTGGGTCGTCGGCCGGGGCGAAGCCGGCGAAGGAGACAGTGAAGGTGCCGTCGTAGCAGCCGCAGTCCTTGCCCACGCGCTGCGCCGTACCGGTCTTGCCGGCCACTCGGTAGCCCTCGATGGCGGCCGCGGGCGCGGTGCCCTCCTCGGGGTCGGTGACCGCTTCCATCATCTCGGCGGTGAGTCGGGCGGCGCGCTCGCTGACGACGCGGTGCGAGTCCGTGGTGGACGAGCCGACCACGCGACCGTCGCGGGTCGTGGCCCGGCCTTTCACCAGGCTGGGCTCGACCAGGACGCCGTCGTTGGCGATCGCGTTCACCGCGGTGGCCATCTGCAGGGTGTTGACGGAGACGCCCTGACCGAACGCGATGGTGTCCTGGCGCAGCTGCGTCCAGTCTTGCCAGGGCGGGAGCAGCCCCTTGGTCTCACCGGGCAGCCCGACGCCGGTGCGCTGTCCCAGGCCGAACCGCTTGAGGTAGGTGTAGAGCTCCTTGTGCGTGAACTCGTCGGCGGCCAGCACGGTGCCGATGTTCGACGACTTCGCGATCACGCCGGTCAGCGTCAGGTGCAGCTTCGGGTGGTCCCAGTAGTCGTGGATGACCCGGTCCGCGCGCGGCAGCTCGGGCGGCACCACGATCTTGGTCCGCGGGGTGACCTTGCCGGCGTCGATCAGTGCGGAGGCGGTCAGCACCTTCTCCACCGAGCCGGGCTCGTAGACGTCGAACAGCGAGCGGGCACCGAGGTCCTCCTCGGGCGAGGCGAGCGGCTTGTTCGCGTCGAAGGTCGGGTAGTCGGCGAGCGCGAGCACCTCGCCGGTGCGGCTGTCCAGCACCACCGCGGAGCCCGACTCGCCGCCGGATCCCTGCACGGCCTGGCGCAGCACGCGCTGGGTGTACCACTGCACGTCACGGTCGATGGTCAGCGCGAGGTCCTGGCCGGGCTCCGGCTCGACCACGCTGTTGTCCCCCAGTGGGATCCGGTTGCCGGCGCCGACCTCGTAGGTGGCGCTGCCGTCGGTGCCGGACAGCAGCGGGTTGAAGTTCCGCTCGAGCCCGGCCAGCGGCTTGCCGTCGGTGCCCAGGAAGCCCAGCAGGTTGGCCGCGACGTCCTGCGCGGGGTAGGTGCGCACCGGGTCGGTCTCGGTGTACAGGCCGTCGTAGCCGGCCCGGTCGACCTCGGCCATCACCTTGTCCACCTGCGCCGAGGGGACGCGGCGGGCGATGTAGCGGAACTGGGTGCTGGTGTCCTGGAGCCGGCGCAGCGTCTCGAAGTAGTTGACGTCGATGTGGCGGGCCAGGATCTTCGCCAGCGCGCTCGCGTGCTCCGCGGTCAGCGTGGGGTCGGCGGTGATCATCATCCCGTCCACCGACTCGGCCAGCGGCTTCGCGTTGCGGTCCACGATCGAGCCCCGCGTGGCGGGGAGCACGCGGGTGACCAGCCCCGTCGCCTGGTTCGCCTCCGCCTTGGCGGCGTACGCGGCGGCGTCGATGCCCTGCAGCTGGAACAGCCGCGCACCGAAGACGGAGATCACCATCGCGATCACCACGAACCCGACGCGCAGCCGGCGCGACGCCGTGCCGCGCAGGGACCTTCGCGGGCGTCGCCCGGGACC
Organism: Nocardioidaceae bacterium; assembly: GCA_035706365.1. Classification (GTDB taxonomy): domain Bacteria; phylum Actinomycetota; class Actinomycetes; order Propionibacteriales; family Nocardioidaceae; genus Nocardioides_C. Next base: position 23,278 of record DASSVD010000169.1, on the reverse strand, counting down.
GGACGGGCGCCGGCGCCCGTGTGGCGGCGGTCCCGCCGGACGCTGACGGCTCCCCTGGCTCACCTGCTCACTCCCCCTGTGCCGACGTCTGCTTCTTTGTACCTGCTCGGTGACCGTTCCGGTGGTCGGCCGCGTCCGTGTCGCCCGAGGAGTTCGAGACGTCCTTCGGGTCGGCCTTCACGATCACCGGCTCGGGGCGCAGGATCTTCGGCACGCCGGCCGGCAACGGCTCGATGCGCATCGCGTCCGCCGGGTCCGCCGGGGCCGGGTTGCCCAGCACGGCGCCGTCGGAGAGGCGCAGGAAGGCGGGACTGCCCGCCGGGACCATGCCGAGCTTCTTGGCGCGCTCGGCGACCCGCTGCGGGTCGCGCAGTTGGTGCAGCTGCATCTCCAGCGCCTGCTCGCGAGCGTCCAGGGTCGTCGCGGTCTCCTCCAGGGAGGTAGCGGTGAACGAAGCCTGTTGCATGCTCGTGTTGAACAGCAGCAGGCCGACGACGCCGCCCATCAGCAGCAGGCTCACCAGCGTGACGAACGGGGCCCGCGTCGCCGGTGCGCTGCGCCGCGGCACCACCGTGAGCCGGGCGCGCTCGACGGCGGTCTCGGCGAAGCGCGGGACCCGGGTGCGTGCCTGGCTCATCAAGGTGCTCATGACGCTTCTCCAGTGGTGGTGCGGAGCCGCTCGGCCGCCCGGAGGCGGACCGACGCGGCGCGGGGGTTCTGCTCGATCTCGGCGGCCGAGGCCTTTTCCGCGCCGCGGGTCAGCAGACGCAGCTCGGGCTCGTGTCCCTCGGGGACGAACGGAAGGTCGGGGGGTACGTCGCTGCGGCTGCGCGGCGTGATCGCCTGTTTGACCAGGCGGTCCTCGAGCGAGTGGTAGGACATCGCGACGACCCGGCCGCCCAGGTCGAGCGAGTCCACGGCCGCGGGGATCGCGCGCTCCAGGACGGACAGCTCGTCGTTGACCTCGATGCGCAGCGCCTGGAACGTGCGCTTGGCCGGGTGCCCGCCGGTGCGGCGGGCCGGCGCCGGGATCGCGGCGCGCAGCAGCTCCACCAACCGGGCGGAGCGGGAGAACGGCTCGCGCTGGCGCTCGCGGACGATCGCCTGGGCGATGCGACGGGCGAACCGCTCCTCCCCGTAGCTGCGCAGGATGCGGGTGAGGTCGTCGACGGAGTAGGTGTTGAGCACGTCGGCCGCGGTGGGACCGGTGCTGTCGTTCATCCGCATGTCGAGCGGGGCGTCCTCCGCGTAGGCGAACCCCCGCTCGCGGACGTCGAGCTGCATCGAGGAGACGCCCAGGTCGAAGAGGACCCCCTGGGCGGTGCGATGACCCAGCTCGGCGAGGACGCGCGGGATCTCGTCGTACGTCGCGTGCACCGGCTGCAGCCGGTCGCCGAAGGCCGCCAACCGCTCCGAGGCGCGCTCGAGCGCGTGGGGGTCGCGGTCGATGCCGACCACCGTGGCCCGCGGGCACCGCTCGAGGACGGCCTCGGTGTGCCCGCCGAGGCCGAGCGTGGCGTCGACCAGGACGGCGCCGTCCTCCTGCAGGGCGGGCTCCAGGAGCGCGACGACCCGGTCGAGGAGGACCGGGACGTGCTGGGAAGGGCTCATGATCGTGGCTCGGCTAGTCCGCGAGCCGGCCGAGGAGCAGCAGCAGCACGGCCAGTGTGGTCGAGGCTCCCGCAGAGAAGGCGACCACGGCCAGGCCGTCACGCACCTCCTCGCGCACCCGGCGCACCGGCCGCACCGGCGGCGGCGCCGCGAGGCGCGGCAAGCGGCCGGACAGGCCGGAGAAGGTGACACTCATCGGGCTCGACCCCTCGTTTGATGCTGCTCTGGTCGTCTAGTGCTGCTCTGGCTGCGCTGGCTGCTCTGGTGGCTCTGTGGCGCTGGTCTGCTGCAGATCTGCTGCTGGTGGGCCTCGTAAGGCCTGGTCCCCGTCCGCTCGCTCCTCGGGAAGGGCCGTCTGGCACCGGGGAAGGTGTGCCAGAAGACGCAGGAGGAGCGGACGCGAGACCACGCGCTACGAGGCCGTCGACTGCTCGGACCGGCCGGAGCCGGCTGCGACGTCGGGTCAGATCACACCGGGGAACACCTCCTCCGACAGGTCCGCGAAGGCCTGCTCCTGCTCCTGGGAGTAGGAGGTCCACGCGGCGGCATCCCAGATCTCGATCCGGTTCATCGCCCCGATGACGATGCAGTCGCGGGTGAGGGAGGCGTACTCCCGCAGCATCGGCGGCAGCGTGATCCGGCCCTGCTTGTCGGGCCGCTCGTCGGAGGCGCCGGCGAAGAACATCCGCACGTAGTCGCGGGCGCCCTTGTTGGTCACCGGAGCCTCGCGAAGCCGCTCCGTGAGCTTGGCGAACTCGGGCATGGACCACACGTAGAGGCACCGCTCCTGCCCTCGTGTGACCACCAGACCCTCCGACAGCTCGTCCCGGAACTTCGCGGGGAGGAAGAGGCGGCCCTTGTCGTCCAGGCGCGGGGTGTAGGTGCCGAAGAACATCTCGACGCCTCCCCGACTCCCGACCCGACGAGCAGAAGGCTTCCCCTCTCCTCCACTGCGCACCACAGTACTCCACTTTGCTCCACCGTCAATCGAAAACGACCCGTTTCTCGGCGGTTTCCTGCGCCGTTCCTGCGCCCTTCCTGGGGACTTCTGAGCGGGTTTCCCGGCCTCCGCCGCTCGTGGGCCGGGTGGGTGGAGCGAAGTGGGGCGGGCGGGTGGAGCGAAGTGGGGCGGGTGGGTGGAGCGAATTGGGGCGGGCGGGTGGAGCGAAGTGGGGCGCCCGAGGGGAGGTAGGTGGAGCGGGCGGGGCCGATCTGAACGGCATCGGTGACAGCGCCGCGCTCGTACTGTTGACTAGGGCGCACGAGCCCGGCGCAGACGCAGGCCCGGGACGCGGCCGCGCGGAGGGGAAGGACAGCGTGACCTCAGTGGAGCACGACACTCACCACGACGGGAACGTCGGCGACCACGGCGGGGGCAGCCCCGCCGGGCACCGGGCGTTCGAGCGTGGCGCGGTCAGCGACCTGGACACCCTGGCCCGGGTCACCGGCCGGGTACGGGCGAGCATCGAGAAGGTGATCGAGGGCAAGCCCGACGTGGCGCGCCTGGCGCTGGTGGTCCTCCTGGCCGAGGGCCACCTTCTGATCGAGGACGTCCCTGGCGTCGGCAAGACCATGCTCAGCAAGGCGCTGGCCCGGTCCATCGACTGCTCGGTACGCCGCATCCAGTTCACGCCGGACCTGCTCCCCTCGGACGTCACCGGGGTGTCGGTGTTCAACCAGGACACCCGGGAGTTCGAGTTCCGCCCCGGCGGCATCTTCGCCAACATCGTGGTCGGCGACGAGATCAACCGCGCCTCCCCCAAGACCCAGTCGGCGCTGCTGGAGTGCATGGAGGAGCGCCAGGCCACGGTTGACGGCACGACGTACCACCTCGACTCGCCGTTCATGGTGATCGCCACCCAGAACCCGATCGAGATGGAGGGCACCTACGCGCTGCCGGAGGCCCAGCGGGACCGGTTCATGGCGCGGGTGTCGATGGGCTACCCGGTCGAGTCCGCCGAGATCGCGATGCTGGACTCCCACACGGGGGCCAACCCGCTCGAGGAGCTCGAGCCGGTCACCGACGCCGGCGAGGTGCGCAAGCTGATCGACATCGTCAGCGGCGTCTACGTGGCCGAGGCGGTGCAGCGCTACGCGGTGGCGATCACCACCGCCACCCGGCGCTCCCCCGAGCTGAGCCTGGGCGCGTCACCGCGGGCCACCCTGCACCTGGTGCGGGCCGCGAAGGCGGCGGCCGCGATGGCCGGGCGCGACTACGTGATCCCCGACGACGTGCAGGTGCTGGCAGTGCAGGTGCTGGCGCACCGGCTGCTGCCCACCGTGGAGGCGTCGATGTCCGGGCGCACCACGGACGCGGCGCTCCAGCAGATCCTGGCCGGGGTCCCCATGCCCGAGAGCCGTCGCGCGGCGACCTGACCGGCACCGACAGCGACCGTTAGGGCAGGCGACCACGATGCGCGAGGCGCTCTCCTCGATGACCACCCGGGGCCGGGCGTTCGTGGCCGCCGGGATCACCGCGACGCTGTGCGCGATGGTGCTGGGGCAACGCGACCTGCTGCGCATCGGGGTCCTGCTCTGCCTGCTCCCCCTGGTCACCGCCGCCTTCCTCGGGCGCAGCCGCTACCGGCTCGGGCTGGTCCGCACGGTGGGGCCGACGCAGGTGGAGGCCGGACACGCGGCCCGGGTCACCCTGGCGCTCACCAACGACGGCCGGATGCCCACCGGGCTCCTGCTGCTCGAGGACCAGCTGCCCTACGTGCTGGGCACCCGGCCGCGCTTCGTGGTCGACCGGATGGGTCCGAAGTGGAAGCGGCAGGTGGAGTACACCGTCCGTTCGGACCTGCGGGGCAAGTACACCGTGGGCCCGATGCGGGTGCGCCTGTCCGACCCGTTCGGCCTGGTCGAGATGCAGCGCGCGTTCCAGAGCACGGCCTCGCTGGTGGTCACCCCGCACGTGTCGCCGCTGCCCGCCATCCCGCTGTCGGGAGCGTGGACCGGCTCCGGAGACAACCGTCCGCGCGCCTTCGCCACCGGATCGGCCGAGGACGTCACCGTCCGCGAGTACCGCCGCGGCGACGACCTGCGCCGGGTGCACTGGCGCAGCAGCGCCCGCGTCGGCGAGCTGATGGTGCGCCGCGAGGAGCAGCCCTGGCAGTCCCGGGCGACGCTGTTTCTCGACAACCGGTCGGTGTCGCACCGCGGCGGCGGCGCGTCGTCCACGCTGGAGCAGGCGGTGTCGTACGCCGCCTCCATCGGCGTCCACCTGGTGCAGCGCGGCTTCATCGTCCGGCTGGTGACCGCCACGGGTGAGGAGGAGGGCGGAGCCTGGCACGAGCACGGCGCGGTCGCGGCGGAGACCGGGCCGTTGCTGGAGTCGATGGCGGTGATGCGCGCCACCGACCGGCGCCACCTGGACACGCGGTGGCTCCAGGACGTGGGACATGCGGGCCTGCTGGTCGCCGTACTCGGCACGGTGGACGAGACCGACAAGCCGGCCTTCTCGCGGATGCGCCACTCGGCGGCCGGCACGATGGCGATCTGCGTGGGCGCGGACGCCCCCGCCGGTCGTGCCGGGACCGCCGCCTGGCTGCAGGCGCACGGCTGGCGCGCGACCGAGGCGGCCGCCGGGGCCCCGGTGGCGAGCGTGTGGCAGGAGCTCGGCGCGTCGGGACGGACCGGTGCCCCGCGCAGCGGCGCCGGGGTCGGCGTGTCGCCGGGGGTTCCGGGTGCGTCCGGTGCGGTGTCGGGCGCGGTGTCGAGCGCGGCGACGGGAGCGGTGACGTGAGCGGGGCCCGGTTGCACTGGCCGGTCACCACGACGGCGTCGTTCCTGGCCGCGCTCACCACCTGGGTCTCGCTGTGGGCGTGGGCCGGTTTCGTGGAGCGGCCCAGCGGGTTCCTGGTGCCCTGCCTGGGTGCGTGCCTGATGGTCGCGGTGACCGGGCTCGGACTGCGGTGGGTGCGTGTCCCGACGCTGCTGGTGCCGGTCGGCCAGGTGGTCGTACTCCTGCTCTGGTTGACCCACACCTGGGCCGGCGACCTGGCCCGGGCGGGGTGGCTGCCCACCTCCGCGTCGCTGCACGAGATCGGCGTGCGCCTGTCCGAGGGGGTGGCGGCGGCGAACTCTTTCGCCGCCCCGGTGCCCGAGAGCGTGCCGCAGATCCACGCCGTCTTGATCGTGGCCGGTGCGCTCACCGCGGTGCTCGTCGACCTGCTGGCGTGCGGGTTCCGCCAGGTCCCGATCGCGGGCCTGCCGCTCCTGGCCGTCTACACCGCTCCGGTGAGCATCCTCGACGGGGGCGTCTCCTGGTGGGGCTTCGCGGTCGCTGCCGTGTGCTTCCTGCTCCTGCTCGCCAACGACGAGGCGCACCGGCTCGCGCACTGGGGCCGCCAGATCGGCGGGAGCCAACGGTTGCGTGACTCGGCCGGCACCGACGTCACCACCGCGGCACTGCGCTCCTCGGCCCGCAAGATCGGGCTGACCGCCACCGGCCTGGCCGTGGTGCTGCCGGTCTTCATCCCCACCTTGAGCGCCGACCTCTTCGACGGCCCGGGGCCGGGCGGCGACGGGGACGGCGACGCGGTGTCGATCACCAACCCGGTGGTCGACCTCAAGCGCAACCTCAGCCGCGGCAGCGACGTGGACATGGTCTGGGTGACCACGCCGGACCCGAGCCCGTCCTACCTGCGCATCGCGGTGCTGGACTTCTTCGACGGGACCACCTGGAAGCCGTCGAAGCGGCAGATCCCGGTGGAGCAGCGCGCCGAGGGGCGGTTGCCGCGCCCGCCCGGCCTGGAGCCGGACGTGGAGCGCTCGCAGGTGCCCTACCAGTTCGACATCGGGTCACAGTTCGAGTCGCGGTGGCTTCCGACGCCGTACCCGGTGTACTCGATCGACGCCCCCGGCGACTGGCGCTACGACACCACCACGATGGACTTCATCAGCGCGGCCGACGGGCAGAGCACGGAGAACCTGAGCTACCGGCTCGAGGCGCTCAAGCTGGCGCCGACCGCGCGTCAGCTCCAGGAGGCCGGGCCGACCGGCGAGGAGATCTTCACGCCCTACACGGCGTTGCCGCGCTCGTTCCCCGACTCGGTGCGCACCCTGGCGCGGGACGTCACCGACCAGCAGGTCGACAAGTTCGCGAAGGCGGTGCGGCTGCAGGAGTGGTTCCGCCGCGACGGCGGGTTCACCTACTCACTGCGGCGCTCCCCCGGAAACGGCGTGGAGGCGCTGACCACCTTCCTGGGCACCGGCCCGAAGAGCCGGGTGGGCTACTGCGAGCAGTTCGCCGCGGCGATGGCGGTGATGAGCCGCGCGCTGAACATCCCGGCCCGGGTGGCCGTCGGCTTCATGCGGCCGCAACGCATCGGAGACGACCGCTGGGTCTACAGCGCGCACGACCTGCACGCCTGGCCGGAGCTGTACTTCGAGGGGACCGGGTGGGTCCGCTTCGAGCCGACCCCGGCGGTCCAGGCGCCGACGGTGCCCGCCTACACCCGGGGCGGGGCCGCGGACGCGCTGCCGGACCCGGTCGCCTCCTCCTTCAACGCCAACCAGGGGCAGAACCGCATCGACCGCGCCCAGGACCAGCAACCGGCCACCGCGGACCCGGCCGCGGACAAGGGTCGCGGTGCGGGTGGAGGCGCCCTCCTGACCGGCCTGCTCGTGGCGCTGGCCGCGGTCCTGCTCGCCGGCCTGCCCCGGGCCGCGCGGGCCTGGATCCGTCGACGTCGGTGGGCGCAGGCAGGGTCCTGGCAGCAGGCCGCGGAGGCAGGATGGGCGGAGCTGCGCGACAGCGCGGTCGACCTCGGCCTGCCGTGGGACGACAGCGTCACGCTGCGCACCCGGGCGCGCTCGCTGGCTGCCTGCTTCGCCGAGCCTGGCGCCGCGGTCGACGAGTGGACCGGCCGGCGGCCGTCCGGGCCGGAGGCGAACCCCGCGGCGTCCGAGGCGCTGCAGCGGCTGGTTCAGCTGGTCGAACGGGCGCGGTTCGCCCGTCACCGGCCAGCCCCTGACGCCGCCGCAGACGCGGACCCACACGGCCCGGCGGACCGGGTGCGCGCGGACGTCGACCTCTGCGTGGACGCGCTGCACGCCGGTGTGGCCGGCCGACGCAGGCTGCGGGCGCGCTGGCTGCCCGGCTCGCTGCTCCACCGCAGCGGCGGGCGTACGGCGGGGCGCCGCGCGGTGGAGGCCCGCCCGCTCACCGAGCAGGGCATCGACCGCGCGGTGTGATCGTCCGCGTGGTGCGAGGTCCCGTGGGGCTCAGAAGCCGTTGTTCTCCCGACGACGGCGCCACCGCTCCTCGAAGCGCTCCATCATCGGACGGTTGGAGCGGGGCCGGCGAGACCGGCTGCGCTTGTTGGCCTTGCCACCCTGGATGACACTGAAGCCGCCGGGGTGCTCGGCCGCACCGGTCACGCCCTCGTGGGCCGCTTCTGCTGCGTGATTTTGACCCCTCCACGAGCTCAGGGCGACGTAGGCGGAGCCGAGCATCACGACGAAGCCGACGATGCCGACGATGGTCTGCTGCATGATCGCGCCGGTCATCAGCACCACGACCCCGACGACGAAGACTCCGGCGGCGATGTAGGAGCGGCGACGCGCGTTGCGGCGCAGCGTCGTACCTCTCAGCGCCGAGGCGAACTTGGGGTCCTCGGCCACCAGCGCACGTTCCATCTGCTCCAGCAGACGCAACTCTTCTTCCGAGAGCGGCACGGCTTCCTCCCGCCAGTTCCTCTTTGATTCAGTCTAGGCAGACGTGCGAGCGGGTGGTACCCGACCCGGCAAAAATCATCATCTCCCACACGGGGTGCAACCTCCCGGGCGGCTACGGCGTCATGAGGGGTGACCGCACTCGTATCCTGTGCGGGCACACCACACGCTCGGATGGGCACTCGGCCTGACCGAACGGGGGACGCTGGCGAGGGCCAGCTCGGGATGGAGGCCGAACCTTGTCGAACCAACAGACGACCCAGCAGGTGCGCCGGCACCGGGGGCGCTCCGCGAACGCGCGCTACCAGCACGGCTGGTGGGCCCGGGTGAGCGGCATCGTCGCCACCCTCGCGCTGGCCTTGGGCAGCGCAGTGGTGCTGACCGCTCCGGCCGAGGCCGCAGACGTGAAGTGGACGATGAAGTCGCCGTTCGCACGCGAGATCGCCCGCCGCGGCGACGTGGACGCCGACCCGTACCGCATCGAGCACGTCTACGAGCTGCAGTACCGGCTGCGCTGGGTGGGGCTGCTGCACGCCCAGCCCAACGGGGTCTTCGGTCCCAAGACCGAGCGGGCGGTCAAGCGCTTCCAGAAGCGGCTGGGCCTCAAGCGCACCGGCGTCGCCGACTACCGGGTGTGGAAGCCGTTGATCAAGCGGACGGTCCGTGGCGAGCGCGCCGTGCCGAAGCGCTGCCACGCGAAGGGTTGGCACGCCTGCTACGACCGGACCCGGCACCAGGTGAACCTCTACCACCGGGGTCGGTTGGTCAACTCGTGGCTGGTGCGTGGCGGCGCCTACGACCGGCAGACGCGGGTGGGTCACTTCCGGGTGTACTGGCGCGACATCGACCACACCAGCCGCGCGTTCGGCGGTGCTCCGATGCCGTACTCGCAGTTCTTCTCCGGCGGTGAGGCCCTGCACGGGTCGCGCTACATGGTCGACCCGTTCGAGGGTCACAGCCACGGCTGTGTGAACTTCTGGGTGGAGGACGCGCGGCAGCTGTGGAAGCTGACCTCGGACAAGCGGCTGCACGTGCACGTGTACGGCGCCTGGGACTGAGCCCGGCGGCTCCTCATGGGGGGCTCCTCACGGGGGCTCCTCATGGGGGCCCGGGCCTCCTCATGGGCGGCTTCTCATGGGCGGCTCCTCACGGGCGGGCTCGCAGCAGGGATGCGGGACGGACCGCGGCATGGCCGAACCGCAATGCCGCCCGGTCCACCGCCCGGTCGGCCTCGGTCCAGCCGCGCTCGCGCGCCCCGAGCACGAGCTGGTGCTGCACCTTCTCGCGCGGGATCAGCCCCTCGACCCGCACCCCCACCAGCCGCAGTCGGGCGCGTTGCAGTCCCAGGGCCGAGAACAGCTCGGCTGCGGTCCGGTAGATCTCTTGGGTGACGTCGGTGGCCTCGGGCAGGGTCCGGGACCGGGTGATCGTGGTGAAGTCGGCGAACCTGACCTTCAACGTCACCGTGCGTCCGGCGACCCGCGCGGTCCGCATCCGGGCGGTCACCTTGGCGGAGAGCCGCAGCACCTCGCGCAGCACCAGGTCGGGGTCGTCGGTGTCGCGACCGAACGTCTCGTCGGCCCCCATGCTCTTGTCCGGGTCGTCGGTGCTGCGCCGCGGCGTCAGCGTGCGCCGGTCCTCACCCCAGGCCAGCTCGTGCAGCCGGGTCCCCAGCGCCGGGCCCACCGCCCGTTGCAGGGTGGCCAACGGGGTGTGCGCCACGTCGCCGACCGTCATCAGGCCCAGCCGGTGCAGCATCGCGGCGGTCTTCTCCCCCACGCCCCACAGCTCTCCCACGTCGAGCGGATGCAGGAACGCGGTGACCGCGTCGGGCGGCACGACCACGACACCGTCCGGCTTGGCGCGCTTGCTGCCGAGCTTGGCCAGAGCCACGGTCGGGGCCACCCCGACCGAGCAGGTGATGCCCTGCTCGTCGAAGATCCGTGCACGCAGCTGCTCGGCGATGGCGTACGGCGACCCGAGGCGGCGTACCGCACCGGAGACGTCGAGGAACGCCTCGTCCAGCGAGACCGCCTCCACCACCGGGGTGACCTGCCGGAAGCTCTCCATCACCGAGGCGGAGACCGACCCGAACGCCTCGAAGTCCGGCGGCAGCACCACCGCCCCGGGGCAGACCCGGCGGGCGCGGGTCATCGGCATCGCCGAGCGGACGCCGTACTCGCGAGCCTCGTAGCTCGCGGAGAGCACCACCCCACGGTGTCCTCCCCCCACGATCACCGGGACTCCCCGCAGGTCGGGTCGGTCCCGGGTGGCCACCGACGCGTAGAAGGCGTCCATGTCGACGTGCAGGATCGGGCACTCGTGCGAACGGTCACGCATCCGCGACCTCCCGGTGTTGCCGGGGCTGCCCGAGCCGTGCGGATGCTGCGGACAGGGCCGGACCGGCGCCGGCGCGAGGGTGGCCCGCGGACTCAGCGCTCGGCGATGACGTGCAGCTGGGCCGCCAGCGAGAGGTACTCCGGCCGGGTGGACGCGGCTCGCTCCAGCTCGGCGAGCGCCTCCGCGGCCCCGGGCTCGAGGTCGACCAGCGAACTGGGCACGAGGTCGGCGAAGACCCGCACCCCGTGCACCGCGCGCGGCCGGAAGCCCGCGTGCTCGAGCAGCTCGGTGGCCTCCGGAGCGGTGAACCTGCGCGCCGTGGCGGTGCCTCCCTCGGGCACTCCCCGACCCTCCAGCAGATCACGGGCCTGGCCGAAGTGCCCGGACATCGCCCGGGCAACCACCGCCGCGTGCCGCTGGTTGACCAGCAGGCTGAGCGTGCCGCCGGGCCGAAGCACCCGCGCGATGGTGTCCAGGGCATCGGCCGGGTCCTCGACCACCTCGAGCACGCCGTGGCACAGCACCACGTCGGCGGAGGACTCGGGCACCAGGTCGAGCAGGTTGCCCAGGTCGCCTTGCTGCCCGGTGACCAGGTGGGCCACCCCCTGCTCGTCGGCGCGTCGGGCCAAGGCAGCCAGTGCGTCGGGACTCGGGTCGATGACGGTGACCCGATGTCCCAGGCCGGCGGCCCGCACGGCGAACCCGCCGGTGCCGCCACCGATGTCGATGACGCGAGCCGGCCCGGACTCCGACCGGGCAGCATCGGGCATCGCCTCGAGCACGGACTGCAGGGCCTCCCACACCACGGCGGTCCGGACCGCGCTGCGGCGCTGCGCGTGCGGTCCCGCAGCGCGCGCGCTGCCGTGGGTACCCGCCATGACGCCCACCCTAGGCCACCGGACCTGCACCCGGGGCAGCCACCGGACCCGGAGCCGGGACAACCGCCGGAGCGCTCACCCACCGGACGACCCCGGAGACGAGTGCCAGAGCTTGCGAGGCGCTCCCTTCGTGTCCTCGCCGGCGGGCCGGATGTCGGCGTAGGGCGACATGGTGAACCCGCTGGAGTGCACCAGCACCCTGCGCCGTCCCATCCCCCCGGCGGTACTCCCCTGCCCGGACTGGCCGGACTGGCCGGCGCGGCCTGCCTGCCCCGCCTGAGGCTTGGCCATCACCGGACGTGTCGCCCGGCTCTCGGCTGCTCCCCGCACGGCCTGCTCGAGACCCGCCTCACCGAAGCCGGGCGGGACCTGGGCCATCACTTCGTGCACCGCTGACAGCCCTTCGTGCTGCCAGACCTCGAACAGGCTCGGCAGCTCCCAACAGCCGGTGGCGCGCAGCGAGACTCCGTGACGGCCGGTACGGCGCAGCACACCGCGGACCACCAGCAGCCAGGAGTGGAAGACGGTCGCGGCGTACGGCCCTTGCGCGTCCTCGAAGAAGGTCGCGTCCACCGGGCCGGTCGCGTCGTCGAGGGTCAAGAAGACCACCCGTCTTCCGGAGCGGATCGGTGGTGTCTGGGTGGCGACCTTGACCCCGGCGACCAGCAGCTCGGAGCGGGCACGTTGCTGCAGCAGCTGCGAGGACCGGCACACTCCGAGGTCGTCGAGGAACCCGCGGTAGAAGTCCACCACGTGCCGGCTCACGTCCATCCCGAGGATCTCCAGCTCGGCGCGCACCCGCTCGGACTCGTTCATCTCCGGAAGACCGCTGGCCGCACCGGTCTCCGCACCGAGGTCCAGGCTGAGCTGGACCGAGGAGACCGGCGCCGCCGGGCGGGTCGCGCGCGACTGCGCCCCGGCTTGCTCGCGGACCCCGGTTGCCTCGGATGGTGGCCGGGGCCTGCTCCTGGCCAGCCCCCGCGCACGAGTACCGCGGGCGGCTGCCCGGTCCGCGGCCCGTGCCTGTCGGTCCAGGTCGGCCACCTGGAGCAGCAGGTCGCGCCGGGTGACCGTGCCGCGGCGGCCCACCGGGACGGTGGAGCCGAGACACACCTCGATGCCGGAGACGGTGTCGAACCCGCCGGCCAGCACCAGGCGCTCGACCACGGGCCGCGAGACCCGTGCCCGATGCCAGAAGTCGGTGAGCGACCGGTAGGGCCGGGCGGCCACGATGCGGGCGACCTCGGCCTCGCTGATGCCCTTGACCTCGGAGAGGGCGAGCCGGATGCCGTACCCCCGCCCGTCCGGGACCGAGGGGGGCTGACCAGCTGGGCGGCCTGGCGCTGGGTGACCTGGCGCTGGGTGACCTGGCCGATGACGATCGATGCCGTGGGACGGCGCGTCGTCGGTGGGCACCCGCTCGACGGTGAACGTCGCCTCCGACCGGTTGACGTCGAGCCCGAGCACGGTGACCCCGATCTGCCGGGCGTCGTCGAGGATCAACCGCTTGGGATACATGCCCGGGTCGTGGGTGAGAACCCCGGCCAGGAAGTGGGCCGGATAGTGCGCCTTGAGCCAGGCGGACTGGTAGGTGGGAAGCGCGAACGCCGCGGCATGGGCCTTGCAGAAGCCGAAGGAGGCGAACGCCTCGAGCACCTGCCACACCTCGTGCACCACGCTCTCGCTGTAGCCGCGACCGAGCGCGCGCGGGAAGAACCAGAGCCGGACCTGCGCCATCCCCTCGGTGTCGCCGAGGGCACGCCGAGCCTCGTCCGCCTCGGCCAGGGTGCACCCGGTGAACTGGGCGATCATCTCGATCACCTGCTCGTGGAAGACCACCACTCCGCAGGTCTGCTCCAGGATCGGCCGGAGGTCCTGGTGCAGGTACCGCGGCATCCCCCATCCCTGCTTGGCGTGGAGGTAGGGGGTGATCATGTCGCTCTTGACCGGGCCGGGCCGGAACAGCGAGATGTCGGTGATGATGTCCTCGAAGGTCTCCAGCCCCGACTTGCCGACCAGCTCCCGCTGTCCCGGTGACTCGATCTGGAAGCAGCCCAGGGTCTTGGCCTGGGAGATCATCGCGAACGTGGCGGGGTCGTCGAAGGGCACCTGAGCCTGGTCGTCAAGATCGACCACTTCCCGGTCGACCCGCTCGATCTCGGCCACCGCGTGCGCCATGGAGGACTGCATTCGGATGCCGAGGACGTCCAGCTTCAGCAGGCCGAGGTCCTCCACGTCGTCCTTGTCGAACTGACTCATCGGGAAGCCGGCGTAGCTGGCCTCCACCGGGGTGCGGTCGAGCAGCGTGACATCCGACAGCAGCACCCCGCACGGGTGCATGGCGATGTGACGCGGCAGACCGTCGAGCTTCTCCACCAGCCGGAAGAGCAGATCGAGGTCGTCGTCGCCGCCTTCCCGGAGCAGGCCGGCCGCGCGCAGCTCGGGAAGCTCCCGAAGCGCGAGCCGGGCGTCCCGGGCCCGGATGTGGGGGAACGCCTTGGCAATCGCGTCGATCTCCCCGGCCGGCATCCCCAGGGCCGCGCCGACGTCTCGTACTGCGTGGCGCACCCGGTAGGTGTCCATCATCGACACGCAGACGCAGCGCTCCCCGCCGTACCGCGCGAGAATCTGCTCGTAGACCTCGAGCCGGCGCGCCGACTCCACGTCGATGTCGATGTCGGGCAGCGCCTGGCGCAGCGGGGACAAGAACCGCTCCATCAGCAGCCCGTAACGCAGTGGGTCCACCCCGGAGACCCCCAGCAGGTAGTTGACCAGGCTTCCGGCTCCGGAGCCGCGCGCGGCGCAGCGCACCCCCATCTCCTTGATCACACCGGTGACGTCACCGACGGTGAGGAAGTAGGAGGCGTACCCGAGCTGACCGATGATCTGCAGCTCGTCGTCCAGCCGCTTCCAGATCCGTTGCCGGGGGGCGCTGCCGTAGCGGTCGCCCACCGCCCCCTCGCAGCGGGCACGCAGGATCGCGTCGGCCGAGGCCCCTGGCCCCGCTCCGCCCGCGGTGTGCTCGAGCTCGGGGAAGTGCACCTCTCCCAGGCCGAGGTCGGCGCGCGGGTCGAGTGCGCAACGGTCCGCCACCGCACGCGTGGTCGCCAACAGACGGCGTGCGGCCCGGTGGGCGTCCACGCCGACTCCCGCGGCCCGGCAGATCTCCTCGGCCACCTCGGCCATCTGCTTCCCGGACTTCAAGAACCCCTCCGCGTTGGCCCGGTCCACGTGACGCGCGTCCAGCGGCACCAGGCGGCGCACGGCGTCGAGGACGTCCACGGTCGGTGCGTCACTGCGGTCGGCGTAGCGCACGGCGTTGCTGAGCACCGTCGTGTGCTGCTCCACCTCGGCGATCCGCAGCATCCGGGCCGCGTGCGGGGTGGACCCGGGACCGGTCCCGCCGGCGCGGTGCGAGACCAGCTCCACCAGGAGGTCCTCGCGCGCGACCACCTCCCGCCATCGCTGCAGCACCCGCCGACCCAGATCGTCGCGGCGAGCCGTCGCGGCGATCCCCAGCTCGGAGGCGGGACCGAGCAGCACCAGCAGCTCCCCCGGAGCCAGGTCCGCGGTGTGCGCGGCGACCAGCTCCAGCGAGCTGACCGGGGCCCCGCGCTCACCGGCCAGGTGGGTGGCCGACACCAGCCGGCACAGCGCACCCCACCCCCGACGGCTTCCGGCCAGGAGGGTGACCCGGGGCAGCCGGGGATCCCGGAAGGAGCCTCCCCGCAACGGGGTGCGACCGGCGTGCGGCCTGGGTGCGGAGCGACTCCCGTCCAGGAGCCCACTCGGGGCGACCGCGAGGTCCACGCCGAGCACGGGCCGGATCCCGGCCTGCAGGCACGACTTCACGAACCGGACCGCTCCGTAGGTGCCGTCCCGGTCGGTCAGCGCCAACGTGTCCATCTCCTGCTCCACGGCCCGCTCCACCAGCACGTGCGGATGGGAGGCGCCGTACTGCAAGGAGTAGCCGGAGGCGACGTGCAGGTGCACGTACGGGTCAGGCGACACGGCCGGGCCCGGACCAGGGGGCGGGGCTGGGCAGGCACTCCTGGACCGGCAGGTGACGCTCCAGGCCCAGGGACTGCTCGACCACGGCCAGGAAGCGGTCCGCCTCGCGAACCAGGTCGTCGGCCTCCCGCTCGGTGACGGCGCGGCTCGACCCGGCCTCGGCGGCGGCGCGCTTGCTCGCACCGGCAGCGAAGAAGCTCGCCCACTCCCCCAGCTCGGGAGCCACCTCGGCCAGCAGCACCCAGGCGTTCTTCTGCCGGCTGCGCCGGTTCGGCTGGGGCTGGGCGCGCGCAGCCAGCAGCGCCGCGGTCGCCCGCAGCGCGCATACGTGGGCGCAGGCGTACCGCTGGGTGACCTCGGCGGTGGTGATCGCTTCCTGCAGCGACCGCGCGGCGCGCTCGAGGTAGGCGTGCGTGGCCGCCGGGAGGTTGAACGGTCGGACCAGCTGATCATGCTGTTGCGGCATCTTCGGCACCCCTCTCAGTCCACGCACCGGGCGAGCTGCCAGCTGCCGTCCGCCCAGTCGAAGACCAGGTCGAAGACCCCGCGTCCTGTCGCCGGGACGCTGCGCCCGCGCGCGGCTTCCACCCGCCACACCTCTCGGTCCTCGGCTCCCAACACCGCGTGCGCGCTGCCCGAGACCCACCACGGCCCGGTCTCCACCCAGTGCGCGAGCACGTCGCTCACCTTCCACAACCGCCCACGCCACAGGAACTGCTCGGGCCCCTCGTGCCCGCCGACCATTCCCTTGCGCACTTCCACGAGGTCGTCATAACGCCGCATCTCACCCTCCGACGAGTAGTTCTCCGACCGGGAACCTGCCCGTCCGGGCTGTCCGCCCGGCCCGGTCGCCTTGCTCGACCACTCGACCCCACTCGACCCCGCAACGACCCCTGGCACCTGCGCGCCGGCACGTGCTGACATGCTTCGGCTCCCGCCCGGTTGTCGAACCGGAGCCCGACCTGGCGGGGATGGGGGTCGAGGTCATCCCCGCCAGGTGGTGTCGAACATGTGTTCGAACGACTTCTACGGTACACCCGGCCTCGGACAGTTCGTCAACAGCTTCCACGAATCCGTGGACGACCGGCCGTGCCTGGGGGTGGCGCTCGCTAGAGTCGCGGACATGACATCGGAACACCCCTCCATCACCCGGTTCCGCGAGGAGCTCGCGCGACGGGGCGGCCGCGGGCGGGTCGTCGTACTCCCCGACGCCGTGCACACCGCGGCGCTCGCCGCCGAGGCGCTCGGCTGCGAGGTGGGCGCGATCGCCAACAGCCTGCTCTTCGACTGTGCCGGCTCCCCCGTGCTGATCCTGACCTCCGGGGCCCATCGAGTGGACACCGAGAAGGTGGCGGCCAACCTCGGCGTGGAGAAGCTGGGACGCGCACGCCCCGACTTCGTGCGCGAGCACGCCGGTCAGGTGATCGGCGGCGTCTCCCCGTTGGCCCACCCGGCGCCGGTGCCGACCTACGTCGACCAGGACCTGCGCCGCTACGAGGAGATCTGGGCCGCCGCGGGCCACCCTTCAGCGGTGTTCAGCACTACCTTCGAGGAGCTGGTCGAGATGACCGGCGCCACCGAGCTCGACGTGGCCTGAGCCGGACCCACGAGACCGAACCGGTAGCCGTGGAGATCTGGATCAACCCCGCCTGCTCGAAGTGCCGCGCCGCGCGCGAGGCTCTGGACGAGGCCGGGATCAGCTACGTGGAGCGCCGCTACCTCGACGACCCGCCGACCCGGTCCGAGCTGGTGGACGTGCTCGACCGGCTGCGGCTCGAGCCGTGGGACATCACCCGCACGAGCGAGGCGGTTGCGCGCGAGACCGGGCTGGTCGGCGTACCACGCACACCCGAGCACCGGGAGGAATGGATCACCGCCCTGGTCGAGCACCCGGCGCTGATCCAGCGCCCGATCATCACCGCCGAGGACGGCACCACCGTGGTCGGGCGCGACCCCGCCGCGGTCGGTGCGGTGATCGAGGCCGAGCAGGGCGGCGACACCGCGTCGACCTGAGGGCCCGGCCGACCCGCGGGCCTCTGTGGTGCGCGCGGGGGGCCAGTTCGCGCGATCGCGGGACAACCGACGCGGGCGCGCCCTATGGTCTCGGTAGGTTCTCCATAAGAACTCAGGGGCGAGACCCCCACCGACGCAGGGTGGGGGTCTCGCTGCGCGTGCGGAGACGGGGAAACTCCACCCGCGCGGCCGGCGACCGGCGTACGGGGAGGGCCGAGCCGCCGACATCCCCCACTGTAGCCCGTTTGTGGACGTATCTGTCCAACCAGTGCCGTTAATCCGGATCTGCCGGTTTCCCACCAGCCTCGGAGTCCCCGGTTTCCCCAAGGTCTGTCGAGGAACCAGCACTCCCCGTGCGGAGCTCATCGCGGGAAGTGCCGGTTCGACAACAGACCTTGGGGAAGCCGTCCACCGGAGCCCACCGGAACCGCGCCACCGGACGCCCACCGGAGCCCGCCCCACGCGAAAAAGGCCACGTGGTGGGTCACACCAGCCCCAGTCCCAAGGCAATGCGGCCCACCACGTGGCGGCGTGACCTCGCGGGCCCGCCCCCCTGCAGGAGGGCCCGCGAGGGGTCTCAGGTCCGGTTCACCGCCGGACCCCGGGAACGACCCGCACGTCGTCGGCCTGCACGTAGGCGAACCGGTGACCGAACGAGATCTGGTAGTACTCGGTGTCTCCCTCCACCAGCGTGCAGTCGTGGGCCACCATCGAGCACTGGTAGGACTTCGCGTAGTAGTAGTCGGCAGGGACGTCGTCGTCGGCCAGCACGTAGGCCTGCCCCGGCTTGATCGAGTACTGCAGCGGGATGATCGCCTGCGGGTCGACACCGGTGCCGTCGTACGCCGCGGCCTCGGGGTAGGCCCGCCCGTAGACGGGCACCTCCTCGTCGCCGGCCGGCACGACGACCCGGCCGTTGGACTTCACCGTGGCGGCCTTCGGCAGCCACGCGATGTCGCCGAGCCACCAGACGCCGAGCCAGTTGCGACGCTTCTTCGCTACCAGGAACTTCAGCCCGGCCTGGGCCCGCGCGCCGATGTCGGACACGTAGGTGGTCGAGGGCGACCCGTCGGGACGGAGCCCGGGGTCGTTGACCAGCGGAGCGTCCTTCGAGGGAGCGGTGTGCAGGTAGGTGAAGTTGGTGCCACGCTCGGGGCACGGACCGGTGCCGGGGCCGTCGCAGCCGGTCACCGGCTGCTGGTTGTCGGCGAACCCGGGGGCCACGGTGACCACGTCGCTGCGGCCGTGCTTGTCACGCTCGATCGGGGCACCGAGGAGCTCCATGTAGTGCTCCCAGTCCCAGTAGGGGCCGGTGTCCCAGTGCATCCCGGCCACGTACGGCGGGGTCACGCCCGGCACCTGGTCGTGCCCGATGATGTGGGCGCGGTCGAGCGGGACGTCGTACTCCTCGGCCAGGTAGCGGACCAGCTTGGCGCTGTTCTGGTACATCGCCTCGGTGAACCAGGTCCCGGTAGCGGCGTACCCCTCGTGCTCGATGCCGATCGAGTGCATGTTGACGTACCAGTTGCCGGCCTGCCAGCCCACGTTCTTGTTGTTCAGGTGCTGGGCGACGTGACCGTCGGAGGAGCGGATCGTGTAGTGCCACGCGAGGTAGGTCGGGTCCTGGACCAGCTGCAGCGCGGTCTTATAGCTGCCCTCGGTGTTGTGGATGACGATGTAGTCGATGCTCAGGTCGTTGGGCCGGTCGGCCAGGTCGTGGTTTCCGTAGTCGTTGGTGTCGGGGCCGTAGTACTCGTACGGCGCCGGGATCGACTCGCAGCCCAGGTCCGCCGGGCAGTCCAGCTCGTCGTCGTTCGGCTCGAGGTCGGTCAGCGTCGCATCGGACGTGATCGCCGCCCTGTTCAAGCCGGCCCGCGGCGTGGATGCCAGTCGCAGCTGCTGCCCGTCGCTGGTGGTACGGGCGGCGCCGTGCCGCAGCACGGTGAACACCTGCTTGGCGAAACGCAGTGCGGTGTCCTGGTCGCCGGCGCCGGAGTAGCGGCCCACCGCACGGCTCCACGCCCGCGGCTGGGAGCTGCTGGTCCGCGGCTGGTAGGAGGCGAGCACCGCGGCGCCACCGCAGATGTTGGCCACGTCGTCGCTGCGCAACGCTTGCTCGCTGAACCCGGTGAGCCGGGCGGCCGCATCGAGGGTGCCTGCGCGCTCGGACAGGCGCGCACCCGGCTCACCCTTGTCCGCCGCACGTGCCCGGTCCAGGCTCGGGTCGGTCAGGTGCATCGGGCCGTAGCCGCCGGCGGCGCTCGGCTTGGCGCCGTGGTCGTCCCAGCGAGACTCCATGTAGGACACGGCCATCAGCAGCTTCGCCGGTACGCCGCTGACCTGGCCGGCCCGCGCGAAGACGGCCTGCCGGGCGGTGGGTCCGTCCAGACAGGCCGACCAGTCGGCGGCGGCGGCCTGCGGCGGGCCGACCATGCTCATGCCCGCGGCCACCAGCGAGACGGCGGCCCCGATCCCGGCGAGCCTGCGTCGATCACGCTTCACGTGTTCACCCCATTTCCCAGTGTCCGGAATGTCCGGACACCGGGAGGCAATCCCAGGTGGGGGTGAAAGTAAAGGGTCTGGGCGCGACATGTTCACGCAGTGCACAAACCGGCAAGCACGTGGTGCGCGGAAGGGCCGTTCCAGACCCACCCCCGTGACAGGCCTGGAGCGACGCCTCCCGCGCCCGCCCCATGATGCCGAAGACGGGCAGCCTCGGTATCCGTACAGATACTCAGATTCACCGGCCGTCGCCCGCTTCTCGGTCGCTCCGCCAGGGTCCCTAGGCTTGCCGGCATGGCGCGGGTGGTGGTCGTGGGTGGCGGCCTGGGTGGCTGTGCCGCGGCCGCACGCCTGGCCAAGCTGGGCCACGAAGTCCGCCTGGTGGAGCGCAGCGAGCGGGTCGGGGGCGCGGTCGGCTTCGTGGAGCAGGACGGCTACCGCTGGGACGGTGGGCCGCACGCGACGCTGCTCCCCGCGGTGCTGCGCGACCTGTTCCGCAAGACCGGCCGGCCGCTGGAGCGCGAGCTCGAGCTGGTGCCGCTCGAGCCGCTGCGCGAGCACTGGTTCGACGACGGCACCGTGCTCACCCTGCCCGGCGGCAGCCGCGCGGCGCAGCAGCAGGCGATCGAGACCGCGTTCGGTACGACGCCTCGTCGCGGTCCGGCGCCGGCGCAGCAGTGGCTGGACTACACCCATGCCCTGGTGCCGGCGTGGAACGCCCTGCGCCGCGACGTCCTGGAGCGGCACTACTCCCCCGAGCACGCCACACCGGAGGCCCGCGCGCTGCTGGGTGACCGCACCAGCCTGAGGCGCCGGGTCCGCAAGGCGCTGCCGGACCCCCGGCTGCAGGCGATGGCCGAGCTGCCGGCGGTCCTCGACGGCCAGGAGCCGCGCGACGTCCCCGCCTGGGCAGGGGTCACCTCCTATCTGGAGCAGAACTTCGGGTTGTGGACCGTCGCCGACGGGTTCGGCGCGGTCGCCGCCGCGATGGCTGCGCGGCTGGCCCAGCGGAAGGTGCAGGTGCTGACCGGAACCACCGCCCGCGACCTCGCGCTGCGGTCGGGGCACGTGGCCGGCGTGGTCACCGACACCGGTTGCCTCGAGGCCGACGTGGTGGTCTGTGCGGTGGACCCGCGTTCGCTGCCCGCGCTGGCCGGGTTCGTCGCACGCACCACTCCGGCCGTGCCGCCGGTGGTGTGCCACCTGGGGCTGGCCGGCGAGCTGCCGGACCTGCCCGGCGAGGTGGTGCTGCACGGTGACCCGCTGCTGGTGGTGCGCCGCACCGGGAACGCGACGGGCAGCCGTCAGGCCTGGACCGTCCTGGCTCGCGGTCGGGTCGACGAGGACGTGGTCGAGGCGCTGGCGCGGCGGGGTCTGGACGTGCGCGAGCACGTGGAGGTCAGGGTGGACCGGTCTCCCCGTGACCTGGTGGCCGCGTGGGGCGGATCGCCGTACGGCCTGCGCTGGGAGGGGCGCGGCACGATGCGCCGCCGGCTGGGCACGGTGACGCCGGTTCCCGGAGTGCTGGCCTGTGGCGCCTCGGCCGGTCCTGGAGCGGGCGTGGGCGCCGGGGTCCCCTTCGTGGGGCTGGGTGCCGCGCTGGTCGCCGCGGAGGTGGGGCGCGCATGAGCGGCCCTCGTACGCCGCCCGAGCAGCTGCGCGCCGACTGCAGCCGCTGCACCGGACTGTGCTGCGTCGCCCTGCCCTTCGCCGCGTCCGCCGACTTCGCCGCCGACAAGCCGGCCGGGTCGCCGTGCCTGCACCTGGCCGACGACGACCGGTGCCGGATCCACGACCGGCTGCGCCCGGCGGGGTACGCCGGCTGCACCGTCTACGACTGCCTCGGCGCCGGGCAGCGGCTGACCCACGGCGCCGGCGAAGAGCGGTCCTGGCGCGGGGCGTCGGCCACGGCGGCCGGGCTGTTCCGCTCGCTGCCACTGCTGCAGGGCGTGCACGAGCTGCTGGCCCTCCTCGACGAGGCGGCCGGCCTGACCGCCGGGTCCGGGTCCGCTCGAACCGTCGACGAGCTCCGCGACCGCGCCGAGGCTCTGGCCGCCGAGATCGCCGACCGCCTGGTCGCGCGGGAGGATCAGGCGACGCGTGCCGGTGAGCTGGCCGAGCTGCGCGGCCGGGTGGGCGCGGCGCTCGACGAGGTGAGTGCGGCGGTGCGCGCCGCGCGGACACCGCGGCAGCCAGCCGACCACCGCCACGCCGACCTGGTGGGCGCCCGGCTCGCGCGTGCCGACCTGCGCGGTGCCGACCTGCGGGGGGCGCTGCTCATCGCCGCGGACCTGCGCGAGGCCGACCTGCGTGACGCGGACCTGCTCGGGACGGACCTGCGCGATGCCGACCTGCGCGGTGCGGACCTGCGCGGCGCGCTGTTCCTCACCGCTCCACAGCTGGCCGCTGCCCGCGGTCACACGACGACCCGGCTGCCGGCCCGGCTGCAGAGCCTGGGCACCCCGGCGCACTGGGCGGCCCGCTGACCCCGCTCCGTCCGTGGGGCGGCAACGGATCGCGACGGACCCGGGCGACCCGGCAGCCTCAGGCGGTCACCCGCAGCCCGGCGTAGATCTCGCGGGTGGCCCGCGACCGGTTGAGCGTGTAGAAGTGCAGGCCGGGGGCGCCGCCGGCCAGCAGCGTGTCGCACAGCTCCGTGGCCACCGCGATCCCCTCGGCCCGCACCGCGGCGCGGTCCTCGCCGTGCCGGGCCACCCGCTCCACCACCTCGGTGGGCAGGGCGGCCCCGGACAGCTCGGCCATCCGGGTGATCTGCGCAAGGTTCGTGATCGGCATGATGCCGGGGATGATCGGGATATCCACCCCCAGCGCGCTCACCCGGTCGACCAGCCGGAAGTAGTCCTCGGGTCGGAAGAACAGCTGGGTGATCGCGAAGTCCGCACCCGCCCGGGCCTTGGCAGCCAGCACCTGCGCGTCCGCCTCGACCGAGGCCGCCGACGGGTGCGCCTCGGGGAAGGCGGCCACGCCGACGCAGAAGTCGCCGAGTGACTTGACCAGCTCCACCAGCTCGCTGGCGTAGTTGAGCCCGTCGGGGTGCGGCGTGAACGGCGCCGTGGGGCCCTCGGGCGGGTCGCCGCGCAGCGCGAGCACGTTGCGCACGCCGGCGTCGGCGTACGCCCCGACCACCGAGCGCAGCGTGTCGCGGGAGTGACCCACGCAGGTGAGGTGGGCCAGCGGCGTCATCGAGGTGTCCTGCCCGATCGCCCGGGTGGCGCGCACCGTGC